>NZ_JBHTZA010000022.1:0-86706 GCF_042790555.1 Arthrobacter sp. NPDC056727
TCTATACCTGTGGGGGCATATTCTGTTTGCCACACTTTACGGCCCCCACACACCGCGGCCCCTTACTTTTGGGCCCCTAAAACCAGGGTTTCAGGGGGCCACAACTGTACGTTCGCGCGGGAGGCGGAGCTGAAGTGTCCGCTTGCGGGGGGACGGCCGGCTTAGAGGTCCCGGATGGTGCGGAGTGCTGCGGCGGTGAGGACCTGGATACCGAGTCCAAGGGCACGCTCGTCCAGGATGTAGTCGCCGCGGTGCAGGTCATACTCCTCGCCGCCGGGGGTCTTGGTGCCAAGGCGCATCATGGCCCCGGGCAGCTCGGCGAGGAACCATGCAAAGTCCTCCCCGCCCATGGACTGCGGCGTCAGCACCACTGCGCCTTCGCCGATCTCAGCGCGTGCCGCGGCTTCGATCAGTGCGGTTTCGTGCTCCGAGTTGACCACCGGAGGAACGCCCCGGGTGTGCTCCAGCCGAACGTCCACGCCGTAGGGAGCGGCCACCTGGTGCACCACCTCATCCAGCAGTTCGCCGGCGCTGTGCCAGGCATCCCGGTCCAGGCAGCGCATGGTGCCTGCCATGTATCCGGTGGCGGGGATCGCGTTGGGGGCCGAACCCGCGGAGATGTGTCCCCACACCACCGAGACGCCGCTGCGGACGTCCACCCGGCGGGACAGGACGGCCGGCACGTTCACGGCAATCTGGGCCAGCGCGAACACCAGTTCCTCAGTCAGGTGCGGGCGCGAGGTGTGGCCTCCACGGCCGGACAGTTCGATCCTGATGGTGTCGGACGCCGAGGTGATGGCGCCGATGCGCGTGCCGATCTTGCCCACTTCGATGCGCGGGTCGCAGTGCAGCGCCAGGATGCGCGGGACGCCGTCCAGGACGCCCTGCTCGATACAGGAGTGTGCGCCGCCGGGCATGGTTTCCTCGGCCGGCTGGAAGATGATGCGCACTGTCGCCCCAAGCGGGGACTCCTGGTGCATGCGGTGCAGCACCAGGGCGATGCCCAGCATGGTGGTGGTATGCACGTCGTGGCCGCAGGCGTGCGTGACGCCGTGGTTCTTCGAGGCGAACGGCAGTCCCGTTTCCTCGATGATCGGCAGGGCGTCGATGTCGCCGCGCAGCGCCGTGGCGATCGGGCCCTCACCGATGTCCACGGTCAGGCCGGTGCCCTCCAGGCGGCGGGGCTCGAGGCCGGCGGCCTCGAGGCGCTCTGCCAGCTTGTCCGTCGTCCGGAATTCCTTGAAGGACAGTTCGGGGTGCGCATGCAGGTCACGGCGAAAATCGATCAGTTCCGGCAGCAGGGGCTCGAGCCACGGCCCCACCAGGGCGGTGGGCTCAGCTTCAGTAGTGTAATTGCGCACACCTCAACTGTAGCGATGCCGGAAAAATTAGCGGCATCGCCTTCCCCGCGTTACGTGTCCGCCGCCCCGGGTTCACGTACCCCTGGGCGGTGCCGCCCGCTAGAGAACGTCGGTGTCGCCGCTGGCCTTCAGCGCGTCCACGGCCTGCTTGACCCGCTGGGCGTGCTGCTTGGTGGTGACCAGCAGCGCATCCGGGGTATCCACAATGACGACGTCCTTGATGCCGATCAGTGCGATCACGCGCTTGGTGTCCGAGACCACCACGCCGCTGGCGTTTTCGGTGAAGACGCGCGCGCCCTCCCCGAGGACGGTCACCTCGTCCACCTCTTTGGCGCTGTTCAGCCGGCCCACGGAGGCGAAGTCACCGACGTCGTCCCAGCGGAAGGATCCGGGCACGACGGCGACGTCCCCGGCTGCCGCAGCAGGCTCCGCTACCGCATAGTCGATGGCGATCTTGGGCAGGGTGGGCCAGATGCGCGCGGTGACTTCGTCACGCTGCGGCGTGTCCCAGGCCTGGGCGATTTCCTGGAGGCCGTTGAAGAGCTCGGGCTGGTTCGCTTCCAGGTGCTTGAGCATGAGCGAAACGGGCGCGACGAACATGCCGGCGTTCCAGACATAATCGCCGCTGTCCACGTACTGCTGGGCAACGTCCTCGTCCGGCTTCTCCACGAACTCGACGACGGCCTGGGCGCTGGGCGCCCCGGGGATGTGCAGCGAGTTTCCGGACCGGATGTAGCCAAAGCCCGTGGAGGGGTGGGTCGGCTTGATGCCGATGGTGACGATCTTGCCGGCCGCGGCAGTGTGGATGGCTTCGCGCACGGCGTCCTGGAAGAGGCCGTCGGGGCTGATCACCTGGTCGGCGGCGAAGGAGCCCATGATGACGTCCGGATCGCGCTGGTGCAGGATGGCTGCGGCCAGGCCGATGGCGGCGCCGGAGTCCTTCGGTTCGCTCTCGAGCACGAGGTCAGCGTCCTGGACCTCGGGCAGCTGACGGCAGACGGCCGCGCGGTGGGCCTGGCCGGTGACCACCAGGACGCGGTCTCCGGCCAGCGGCTCCAGGCGGTCGTAGGTGGCACGCAGGAGTGTGCTGCCGGAACCGGTGAGGTCGTGAAGGAATTTGGGAGCTGCTGCACGCGACAGAGGCCAGAGGCGGGTCCCCACACCACCTGCAGGAATCACAGCGATAAAACGGCTGAGAGGTGAATCCTGGCTTGTCACTTTGTCGTTACTCATCACGGCCTACTTTAGCCGACGCGCCCCAGGGCGCCCTTTCGCCGGCCGCCAGCATGCGGATAGGGCGGCAACAGATGTGGTGTTTGTCTCAAAAGAGCCGAAAATCCGTACAGTACGTGGCGGGCAAGGAACACCTGAATTGAATAAGCTGTAAGCGAAGCCTAGATTTAGGCCTGAGCTACGAGTGCTCTCGCAGCAGGCGTTTCCCCCGGCGTGGATCCCGCGCCAGCGCCGCTGTGTTCAGGGAGGTTTATTCAGTGCCGACGAAACCAGCTGGCACCTTGTACCGCGGCCGTGAAGGCATGTGGTCCTGGGTTGGACACCGCATTACTGGTGTAGTGATCTTTTTCTTCTTGTTGGTCCATGTGCTTGACACCTCGCTGGTGAGGGTGTCGCCGGAGGCCTACACCGCCGTAATCGGTGCCTACAAGAACCCGCTGATGGCCCTGGGTGAAACGGGCCTTGTCGCAGCGATCGTGTTCCACGCCTTCAACGGCCTGCGGATCATCGCCGTCGACTTCTGGAAGAAGGGCGCCAAGTACCAGCGCCAGATGCTGTGGGTGGTCCTGGGCCTGTGGGTCGTGACCATGGTCGCCTTCGCCATCCGCCACCTGTCCCTCGCGCTCGGAGGTCACTAAGCCATGTCTGCAACTGAGATCCAGTCCCCGCGCAGCGGACAGATCAGCGGCAAGCCCGAGTCCGGCAAGATCGCCCCGAAGTACCGCCGTAACGGCAGCTCGCGCGGCAACTTCGAAATGCTGGCCTGGCTGTTCATGCGCCTCTCCGGCGTGGTCCTGGTTGTCCTGATCTTTGGCCACCTCATCGTGAACCTCCTGGTGGGCGAAGGCATCCACGCCATCGACTTCGGCTTCGTCGCCGGCAAGTGGGCAGATCCGTTCTGGCAGTTCTGGGACCTCGCCATGCTGTGGCTGGCCATGCTGCACGGCACCAACGGCGTGCGCACCATCATCAACGACTACGCCGAGAAGGACTCCACCCGCTTCTGGCTCAAGATGGTCCTCTACGCAGCCTCCGCCGTCATCATCATCCTCGGCACCCTGGTGATTTTCACCTTCAACCCGTGCCCCGTGGTGGACGGTGTCCAGCTGCCCGGCGGCTTCTGCCCCGCGTAGCATCCCGTGGCGGCCCGCCATCGATTGGCGGGCCGCAATTTTGTGCGGACACGGCTGAGGCCGCCCGCTGTGATCATTGCGAATTTGAGAGAAAGAGCGTCTGGTATGCAGGTCCATAAGTACGACGTCGTCATCGTCGGTGCCGGTGGCGCCGGGATGCGCGCCGCGATCGAGTCCGGTCAGCGTGCGCGAACAGCGGTACTGACCAAGCTCTACCCCACCCGCTCCCACACGGGTGCGGCACAGGGCGGCATGTGTGCTGCCCTGGCCAATGTCGAGGAAGACAACTGGGAATGGCACACCTTCGACACCATTAAGGGCGGCGACTACCTGGTTGACCAGGACGCCGCCGAGGTCATGGCCAAAGAGGCCATCGACGCGGTGCTGGACCTCGAAAAGATGGGCCTGCCGTTCAACCGCACGCCCGAGGGCCGCATCGACCAGCGCCGCTTCGGCGGCCACACCCGTGACCACGGCAAGGCTCCGGTGCGCCGCGCGTGCTACGCCGCCGACCGCACGGGCCACATGATCCTGCAGACGCTCTACCAAAACTGCGTCAAGCACAACGTTGAGTTCTACAACGAGTACTACGTCCTGGACCTCCTGACGGTCGAGGAAGACGCCGTGCGCGAGGACGGCACAACGTACAAGCAGAAGCGCGTTGCCGGCGTCGTGTCCTACGACCTCGCCTCCGGCGAGCTGCACGTCTTCCAGGCCAAGTCCGTGGTGTTCGCCTCCGGCGGCGCGGGCAAGGTCTTCAAGACCACCTCCAACGCCCACACCCTCACCGGTGACGGCATGGGCATCGCGTTCCGCCGCGGCATCCCCCTGGAGGACATGGAGTTCTTCCAGTTCCACCCGACCGGCCTCGCCGGCCTGGGCATCCTCCTGTCCGAGGCCGCCCGCGGTGAGGGCGCCATCCTGCGTAACTCGGAGGGTGAGCGCTTCATGGAGCGCTACGCCCCCACCATCAAGGACCTGGCGCCGCGTGACATCGTGGCCCGCTCCATGGCCAACGAGGTCCGCGAAGGCCGCGGCTGCGGTCCGAACAAGGACTACGTGCTCCTGGACCTGACGCACCTTGAGCCGGCGCACATCGACGCCAAGCTGCCGGACATCACCGAGTTCGCCCGCACCTACCTCGGCGTGGAGCCCTACACGGAGCCGGTCCCCGTCTTCCCGACGGCGCACTACGCCATGGGCGGCATCCCCACGAACATCACCACCGAGGTCCTCCAGGACAACGACACCGTGGTTCCGGGCCTGTACGCTGCCGGTGAGGTTGCCTGCGTTTCCGTGCACGGCTCCAACCGTCTGGGCACCAACTCGCTGCTGGACATCAACGTGTTCGGCAAGCGCGCGGGCATTGCCGCCGCCGAGTACGCCAAGACGGCTGACTTCGTGGAGCTGCCGGAGAACCCGGAAGACTTCACCATCCGGCTGCTGGACGTGGCCCGCAACGCGAACGGCACCGAGAAGGTCTCCGCGATCCGCAAGGAACTGCAGGACACCATGGACGCCAACATGCAGGTGTTCCGCACGGCAGACACCCTCAACCAGGTGCTCAGGGACATCGAGTCCTTCGAGGAGCGGTACACGCGCATCAACGTCCAGGACAAGGGAAAGCGCTTCAACCTTGACCTGCTGGAGGCCGTTGAGCTCGGGTTCCTGCTGGAACTGGCCAAGGTCATGACGGTTGCCGCCCTGCACCGTGAGGAATCCCGCGGCGGCCACTTCCGCGAGGACTTCCCGGACCGCGACGACGAAAAATTCATGAAGCACTCCATGGCGTACAAAGAAGACCACGCACCGGCCGACGGTTCCGCTGAGGAGGCAATCGCCGGTGTCCGGCTTGCCACCAAGCCGGTTGTCTTTACGCGCTACGAGCCGATGGTGAGGAAGTACTAATATGTCCGCTGAACTTGCTGAGCCAGCCTCCAAGATCGAACTTCCTGCCGGTGTTGGCGGCGGCGGGGAAATCCCGACGTTCGACATCACCCTGCGCGTGCGCCGCTACGACCCCGAGGTTTCCGCCGAAGCCCGCTGGGACGAATTCAAGCTGACCATGTACGGCACGGACCGTGTGCTGGACGCCCTGCACAAGATCAAGTGGGAAGTGGACGGCAGCGTCTCCTTCCGCCGCTCCTGCGCCCACGGCGTCTGCGGTTCCGATGCCATGCGCATCAACGGCCGCAACCGTCTTGCCTGCAAGACCCTGCTGAAGGACCTGGAGACGTCCAAGCCCATCACCGTTGAGCCCATCAAGGGCCTGCCGGTGGAGAAGGACCTGATCGTGGACATGGAGCCGTTCTTCCAGTCCTTCCGCGAAGTCATGCCGTTCCTCATCAACAAGGGCCACGAGCCCACGAAGGAACGCCTGCAGTCCGCCGAGGACCGTGAGCGCTTCGACGACACCACCAAGTGCATCCTGTGCGCCGCGTGCACGTCGTCCTGCCCGGTGTTCTGGACCGACGGCCAGTACTTCGGCCCGGCGGCGATCGTGAACGCGCACCGGTTCATCTTCGACTCCCGTGACGACGCCGGCGACATGCGCCTGGAGATCCTCAACGACAAGGAAGGCGTGTGGCGCTGCCGCACCACCTTCAACTGTTCCGAGGCATGCCCCCGCGGCATCCAGGTCACGCAGGCCATCGCAGAGGTCAAGCAGGCCATCCTGGCCCGTAAGATCTAAGGCCGCTTTTTAGCGGACAAAAGAGTACGACGGCGTCGCTCACCACGTGCGGAAAACGTACGGTGAGCGGCGCCGTCGTTGTTTACCGACAGAGAGAGAACAGATGCACCGCTCCGAGAAAGTCTCCTTCGAAGGCACCACCGGCGAACTGCTCTCCGGCATCCTCGACGTGCCGGAAGGCCCGGTGAAGGGTTGGGGCGTGTTCTCGCACGGCTTCACGCTGGGTAAGGACAGCCCCGCGGCGTCCCGGATGTGCAAGGCGCTTGCGGACAACGGGATCGGCATGCTCCGGTTCGACAATGTGGGCCTTGGCGGCTCCGCAGGCCAGTGGTCCGCAGGCTCCTTCAGCCACAAGGTGGCGGACACGGTGCGGGCGGCGGAGTACATGCGGGCCGAGGGCCGGGCGATTTCCCTGCTGGTGGGGCATTCCTTCGGTGGCGCGGCTGTCCTCGCGGCGGCATCCGAAATTGCTGAGGTCGATGCGGTTGCGACCGTTGGCGCGCCCTTCTCCCCCAAGCACGTCGCGCACGTGTTCGATGCGGCGCTGGACAAGATCCTCAGCGAAGGCAGCGCCGAGGTGGACCTGGGCGGCAAGCGTGTGGAAATCCGCAGGCACTTCGTGGAGGACCTCGAGAACGCCGACCTCACAGACTGCATCCGGCGGCTGCATAAGCCCCTGATGGTCCTGCACTCCCCCACGGACAACACCGTGGGCATCGAGAACGCCAGCACGATCTTCCAGACGGCCCGCCACCCGCGGAACTTCGTCTCGCTGGAGGGCAGCGACCACCTGCTGACCGGCAAGGGGCAGGCGGCACGGGCGGCGAAGATTATCGCGGCGTGGGCCGACCAGTACCTCGACGCCGGACAGTGACACCCACGGGGCGCGGATGCTCGGCCGGGTGGTGCCGTTCCACCGGCGTCTTACCGGGCTGCACCTGCCGTGCGCCCCAGCCTGTGGTTTTGGCTGCCGGCGAGGCCTTCAGGTCCTCCTCCCGGATGGCCGACCAGGAGGCGGACACGAGGTAGACCTGGCTGACCAGGTTGAACCAGATCAGCAGCCCGATGATGATGGCGAACGGCGCCAGGATGGGGTTGCGTCCGGCACCGGCGAGCAGTTCGGTGCTGAAGACCTGCAGGACGGTGGTGCCCACGCCTGCGAGGATGGTTCCCTCCAGCAGCGCCTGCCGGGAGAGCCTGAGTCCGCCGGCCAGACGGAACATGATGAGCGCGGTGATCCAGTTGAGGACCAGCGGCACGGCGATCTTGATCAGCGCAGCCACCGGCCCCGCCACTGCCGGGTCCAGGCGCAGCTGGTCCATTGCCCAGCCGGCCGCCGTGCCGAACACGAGCGACGCACCCGAGCTGATGACCAGGGCGACACCGAGCAAAAGCAGCGTTCCGGCGTCGTGCAGTTTGAGGACCACGGGGTTGAGCTTGAGCGGGCCCAGCATCATCACGCCGCGGAGCCCCTCACGGAGGCCGGCGATCCAGCCCAGGGACGTGACGATGGTGACGACGGCGGCGATGACCGCGGTCCACCCCAGCCCGTCGGGGTTCAAAAGGTCCTTCGGATCCACCAGCCCGTCGCCGCCGTCGACCTTCAGCAGGCCGGGGGCGCTTTCGGCCACGCTGGCAACGATCCGGTCCAGGAGCGCTGGCTGGCCGCGGAGCGCCAGCCCCGCGATGGAGAAACCGGTGGCCAGCAGGCCGGTGATGGAGAAGAACATGTTGAAGCCGGTGCCGGCGCTCATCAGCGGGCCGTGCTGCAGCGTGTAGTGCTGCCAGGCGCGCATCGGGCGGAAGGCATTGAGGCGGGCCTGGCGCCACTGGACCAGGGCCCTGAGCTGCGGAAAGGCTCCCTGGCCGGACCGGCGGGCCTTGCCCCACTCCACCTGCTTGCGGATGACCTCCAGCTTAAGGCGGGCCCGCTCAGTGGGGAGCGGTGGCTCCGTCGGGGTTGTTTGCTCGGAGGGCGTCCCGTTCGTCGTCTGGTTCGGTACCAAAGTCAAGCTCTTCCCGTAGCTGCCAAATACCGTCGGTGTCGTGCTCGTAGAGTCCCATGCTAACCACCGGGAAGGTGGCCCTGTAGTCTTTCAGCACCGTTTCGGCCTCATCGAGGCTTTCCGGTGCCACATCGTGGGCGATGGTCACATGGGGGTGGTAGGGAAAGGGCAGCTCGCGTTCCAGCGGTCCGGTCTGGAGCTTCTCGTGGAGGTCGACGCACTCCTGGAAGCCCTCCTCCACGTTGATGAACACCACCGGGGAGACGGGCCGGAAGGACCCCGTTCCGCAGATGGTCACCATGAACGGGGCCTGCGTCCGGGCCACCTCGCGCACGTGGTCCCGCGCCGTTTCCCAGTCCTGCGTGGGGGTGGTGGTCACGAGGGTGATGTGCGCCGGAATGACCGTAGCCATGGGGTCCCCGAAGGACGCCCGCCACCGCTGCAGTTCCGCGGCGATTTCAGGCGGGAAGCCCAGAATGACCCCGAGGCTCATTCCTTCGCTGACTCCGCTGTTGGCGGGCTTGGGGGCCGGCATCTCGCTAGCGGGCTCCGGCATATGGAAGGAAACCGGTCTTGGCATAGACGTCCTGGAGGGTGGCCGAGGCAATCTCGCGGGCTTTGTCCGCGCCCAGCGCGAGCAGCCGGTCCAGTTCAGCCGGGTCCGCCAGCAGTTCGTTGGCGCGGTCACGGATGGGGGTCAGGTGCTCGGTCACCACTTCGGCGAGGTCCACCTTCAGGTGGCCGTACATCTTGCCATCGTACGCTTTGACCAGCTGCTCGACCGTCTGCCCGGTGATGGCCGAGTAGATGGTGAGCAGGTTGGAGACGCCGGGCTTGGTTTCGCGGTCGAACCGGATCTCGGTCTCGGCGTCGGTCACGGCGGACTTGATCCGCTTGGCCGTGACCTTGGGCTCGTCGAGCAGGTTGATCAGGCCGGCGGGCGACTCCGCGGACTTGGACATCTTGGCCGTGGGAAGCTGCAGGTCGTAGATCTTCGCCGATTCCTTCTGGATGAAGGGTTCCGGAACCGTGAAGGTCTTGCCGAAGCGCGAATTGAACCGGGTGGCGAGGTCGCGGCTGAGCTCCACGTGCTGGCGCTGGTCCTCGCCCACCGGAACGCCCTGCGGCTGGTAGAGCAGGATGTCCGCGGCCTGGAGGATCGGGTACGTGAACAGTCCAACGCTGGCGGAGTCCGAGCCCTGCCGGAGCGCCTTGTCCTTGAACTGGGTCATGCGGGAAGCTTCGCCGAAGCCCGTGATGCAGTTCAGGACCCAGGCCAGCTGGGCGTGTTCGGGCACCTGGGACTGGACGAACAGGGTGCACTTGTTCACATCCACGCCGCCGGCGATGTACTGGGCAGCAGTGACGCGTGTCCGGCGGGCCAGCTCTGCGGGGTCCTGGGGGACGGTGATCGCGTGCAGGTCCGGGATGAAGAAGATAGCGTCGTACTCATCCTGCATCCGGACCCAGTTCACGAGGGCGCCGAGGTAGTTGCCAAGGTGCAGCGAGTCGGCGGACGGCTGCATGCCGGACAGGATGCGGTGCCGGATGCCGGCGGCCGGCCCGGTGCCGTTTGCTGCTTCGGGCTGCGCGGCGGCGGTGTCGGTCACGGTGGAAGTGGAAGTCATTCGTCGGAGCCTTTGGAACTAGAGCCGGTAGTCCACTACCAGCGGGGCATGGTCAGAGAAGCGGGTGTCCCACGACGGCGCCCGGTCCACGACGGCCTGCACTGCGGCAGCCGCGAGGGCGGGCGTGGCCAGGTGGTAGTCGATGCGCCAGCCGGTGTCGTTGTCGAAGGCCTGGCCGCGCTGCGACCACCAGGTGTAGGGGCCGTTGACGGTACCCGCCAGGCCCCTGTGAACATCCTTCCAGCCGATCTCCTCACCGAAGAAGCGGTCAAAGTAGGCACGCTCCTCGGGCAGGAAGCCGGCACGCTTGACGTTGCCCTTCCAGTTCTTGATGTCCAGCTCGGTGTGCCCGACGTTCAGGTCACCGGTGACCAGGGCGTGGTCGCTGTGCTTGGTGAGCTCGGGCAGCCGGGTGGTCATGACATCCAGGAAGCGGTACTTGTCCTCCTGCTTGGGGGTGCCGGCCTCGCCGGAGTGCACGTAGGCGCTCACGACGGTCAGCTGGGACGCGTTGCCTTCGGCGTCGCGGACCCGGAAGTCCGCCTCCACCCAGCGGCCGGCCGTGGCGAAGTAGTCGTCGCCGATGTGGTCGCGGGTGACCAGGGGTTCCTCGCGGGAGGCGATGGCGACGCCGGCGCGGCCCTTGGCCTCGGCTTCGGCGTGCAGGATGTGCCACCCCTCGCCGATGAGCTGGCGGACGATGGCGTCCGGGGCCCGGACTTCCTGCAGCGTCAGGATGTCCACTTCGCGGGCCGCGAGCCACTCGGCCATGCCCTTTTTGTAGGCAGCGCGGAGGCCGTTGACGTTGACTGTTGCGATGCGAAGGTGGTCCTTCTTCAATGCCGAGCTCACCCGTTCCACTCTAGTCGATGATGGTTCCGGTCACGGGCTCGCCGGAGCCGCCGGAGGACTTGATCATGTCACGGGCGTTGGTGGCGGTGATTTCGATGGTCTCGAGGGCGCGGCGGATGGTGTCCTGGTCCGCGGCGGCGCCCTTGGCCCGCTCCTGCTCCACCACGCGCACCTGCACCTGGACGATCTTGAAGGAGTGGTCGAGCTTCATGTCGCGGAGTTCCTCCGCCTCGCTGCGCTCCTGGACCAGGCGGGTTCCGCCGTGGCCGGCCATCGCGGGCGCGCGGCCAGTGGCGGCATTGAATGCGTTGTGTGCCTCGTTGATCTTTGCCCCGGCCTTCTTGGCCGCCCGCTGGATGCTGAAGACCACGAAGGAGGCGAGCGCCAGCCAGAACAGGGCGACGACGGCAACTACCCAGCCGACGACGTCGTTCTGGTTGGCGGCGAAGATCACTGCCACCAGAAAGGCGGTGATCAGGACCAGCAGGCCCGGGCCGCTGATGCGGAACAGGGAGAAACCGCCCCGGCCCGGGGTGGATGAAGACTTGGGGCTGCCCAGAGATTGCATGAAGCTATTCTCTCAAATCCCGGGAGCGCCCCAGGACGCTTCCACCGGCGGCGAACACCGGCCGGCACCGGCAGGCACCTACTTGAGGAACAGGCTGCGCAGCCTTCCCGTGGTGAGCATGAGGCCCAGCACGATCATCACCAGGTAGTAGCCCACGTGGATGGCCGTGGCCGGCGTAAAGGAGGCGGCGCTGATCTGCCGCAGCAGCTCCACCCCATGCCACAGCGGCATGGCCTGGATCAGCCACTGGATGTACTGCGGGTAGACACTCAGCGGATAGAAGGTGGCGCTGAACAGGAACATCGGCAGCATGATGAAGTTCACCCAGTCCATCTGCTGGAAGGTCTTCATGAAGCTGGTGATGCCCATGCCGAAGCTGGCGAACCCGAAGGCAATGAGCACCGAGACAGGAATCATCAGCAGCGCCCACGGTGTGGTGATCAGGCCCATCACGCCCATGACCGCCGTAAACCCGGTGGCGTACAGCAGGCCGCGCAGCAGGGCCAGGAAGATCTCCCCGATGGCCACATCCAGCGGTCCGAGCGAGGTGTACAGCATCCCCTGGTAGAGCCTGGCGAAGTTCATCTTGAAGAAGACATTCCAGGTGGAGTCGTACACCGCCCCGTTCATGGCCGATACCGCCAGGAGCGCCGGCGCGATGTACGCCGCGTAGCTGATCTCCTGGCCGCCCGGGCCGGCGACGGAGCCCACCACGGCCCCCATCCCCACACCCATGGAAATCAGGAACAGCACCGGCTCGAAGAAACCGGACAGCATGACCAGCCAGTTGCTGCTCTTGGTGGCCATCAGCCCCCGCCCGATCACCGCGCGGGCATTGCGTGAATACAGCGGGCCGAAGCGCCGGTTCCGGGCCTCCTCGGTGACGGCGTGGCCCTGGGTCAGGAGTGTCACTGCCCCATCCTCCTGGCGAATTGGCGCCTGGTGAGGACCCAGCCGAACCAGGCCAGTCCCAGCAGGAACACGACATGGATGATGGTCAGTACCGGGGATTCGTCGTAGCCAAAGGTCATGACACGCCCCAGCTCGGTGCCGTGCCAGATGGGCGAAATCCAGCCGATCCAGCGGACCAGCACTGGCAGCGTGTCCAGCGGAAAGAACGTACCGGAGAACAGGAACAGCGGCATGACGATGAACCGCATCACCATGGCGAACTGGCCCTTGTCCTCCTTGATCGACGCCGCGTAGGCCATGAGTGGAAGCCCGAACGAGAGCCCGGCCAGGGTTGCCACCAGCACGGAACCCCAGCCCCAGCCGCTCGGTGATGCGCCGAACAAGGCCACGATGACGAAGTAGATGACGGACTGCAGCAGGAACCGCAGGGTGACAGCGATGATCTGCCCGGCAGCGATCTGCTCCGGGGTCAGCGGGGAGGCGTGCGGCCCGTAGTAGACCCGGCGCCACTTGAAGCCGTCCATCACCGGGAACGTGAACTCGTTGGCGGCCGTCATGACCGCGGCGGAGACCAGCAGGGCGGGCGCGATGAAGGCGATGTAGCTGACCCCGCCGAACGCGGAGGCGCTGTTGGTGTCCACCAGCGTCGCCAGGCCGACGCCCATCGCGAACAGGTAGGCCGCCGGCTGGCCCACGCTGTACAGGAAGATGGACCAGCCGTAGCCCTTCATGACGCGCAGTACCTGCTCGGCGTAGTAGAAGGCGCCCCAGCGCCGCGCCTTGGCGGCCGACACCTCGGGAGGGTGAGCGCGCAGGGCGTGTCCCGCCGTCGGACTTTCCGGGGAACCAGCGGTGAGGGACCCGGCAGACCCGGCGGTGCGGCCCGCGGTTGGCTCAGTCAATGAGGCTCCTGCCGGTCAGCCGGAGGAACACGTCCTCCAGCGAGGACCTGCGCACCAGCGAGGTCAGCGGGCGGAGCCCGCGTGCGGAGACTTCCTCCAGCGCCGCCTCGCCGTCGTGGGTGTAGATCAGCACCCGGTCCGGCAGCGTTTCAAGGCGTTCGCCGATGCCCCCGAGCTCGGCGCCGATGCTGGCATTGCGCTCCGAACCGAACCTCAGCTCCAGGACCTCCCGCGTGGAGTAGTCGCGGATGAGCGACGCCGGCGAGCCCTCCGCCATGATCCGGCCCTTGTCCACCACGATCAGCCGGTCGCAGAGCTGCTCGGCCTCGTCCATGTAGTGGGTGGTGAGGATGAGCGTGACACCCTGCTCCTTCAGCCGGAACAGCCGGTCCCACAGGATGTGCCGCGCCTGCGGGTCCAGGCCGGTGGTGGGCTCGTCGAGCAGCAGGATGCGGGGCTCGTTGATGAGCGAGCGTGCGATCGTGAGGCGGCGCTTCATGCCGCCGGACAGTGCGTCCACCTTGGACTTGGCCTTGTCCGTCAGCTGCGCGAACTCGAGCAGCTCGTCCGCCTTGGGCCTGAGGTAGCTCATGGGCAGGCCGAAGTAGCGGCCGTAGACCAGCAGGTTGTCCCGGACCTTGAGCTCCTCGTCCAGGTTGTCCTGCTGCGGCACCACGCCTAGGTGCGCGCGGACCTCGGGACCGTTCTGCTCGGGGTCCAGCCCCATGATGGTCAGGTTCCCGGAGGTCCGCTGGGACACCCCGCCGATCATTTTCATGGTGGTGGACTTGCCGGCACCGTTGGGTCCGAGCAGCCCAAAGGACTCCCCCGCGGGAACGCTGAAGGAAATACCGTCGACGGCGGTGACGTCGCCGTAGGTCTTGGTCAGGTTCTCCGCGGTGATCACGTACCGGGGCGCGGCGGGCAGTGGTTCCTTTTCGGGCACAGGCTTCTTGGATGTTCCTTCGGCGGAATGGAGTTCGGGCACCCCATTACGCTAGTACGCCCCGTTAGCCAAAGGAATAGCTAAATCTCAAAAACCCCGAACAGCAACGCGGGGTCACTTTCCGCCCCATCCGGAGCCTCCATTGGGCGGTATCTGACCCCGCGTTGCGGTTGACGTTACCGGCGGTTCCCCCGCGAATCCCCCCGCGCGTCGCCCCGCAGGACTTCGAGGCGCTGGCGGTATTCGGTCTCGTCGATTTCGCCACGTGCGTAGCGCTCTCGCAGGACGCTTTCCCCGCCGCGGGCGGTGGCCCACTCGTGGTTCCTGCGCCAGGTGCGCCGGGCGAGGAAGATGAACAGGCCGATCACCAGGATCCAGAACAGCGGGAACAGCAGGAACCATGGCGAGAATCCTGTGCCCCACGGGCCGTGGGCGACGGGATCGGCCAGCAGCTGCGCGGACTGGGCCGCGAAAGTGGTGGCTAGGGATGAAGTCATGTCATGCTCCCAAAAACTCGGTAAGGGCCGGCTTTCGGCTCTGCTTCGAGTCTGGCGGTCCGACGGCGGCGGGTCGTCCGACGCCGGGAGTCACCTTGGGTGCCCCGCGTACTCCGCCGGGAGGCCGCCCCCTGCTGCCTCGGCCAGCAGACCCTCTCTCCCTGCTGCCTCGGCCGGATGTGCAGCCCTAACCCGCCCAGCCGGGCCGGACGAGGCCCGATTCGTAGGCCAGCACCACCAGCTGGGCCCGGTCACGCACCAGCAGCTTGGTCATGATGCGGGAGACGTGGGTCTTGGCGGTGAGCGGCGTGATCACCAGCCGCTCCGCGATCTCGGCGTTGTTCAGGCCCTCCCCCACGAGCTTGAGGACTTCGCGTTCGCGCTCGGTGATGTTGTCCAGTGACACCGGAGCCGAGGCCGCCCTGGACTGCTGTGCCAGCTGGGCCATGATGCGCCGGGTGACCGACGGCGAGAGCAGGGCATCACCGTCGTGGACAACGCGCACGGCGCGGATCAGCTCCTCAGGTTCGGTGTCCTTCACCAGGAACCCTGCCGCGCCGGAGCGCACCGCTTCCGCGATGTATTCGTCCAGTTCGAAGGTGGTGAGGATGATGATGCGCGTGCCGGCCAGGCCGCGGTCCGCCATGATTTTCCGGGTCGCTTCCAGCCCGTCGGTCTCCGGCATGCGGATGTCCATCAGGACCACGTCGGGACGCTCCCGGGCGGCGAGACGGACGGCGTCGCGGCCGGTTCCGCACTCGGCCACCACCTCCATGTCCGGTTCGGCGTTCAGAAGGGCACGGAAGCCGGCACGGATGAGGTTCTGGTCGTCTGCCAGCAGGATGCGGATCACCGCGACTCCCGTTCCGGTCCGGCCACTGGCCCGGCGGGCGGCCCGGCCACCGGAATCACGGCGCGGACCCGCCAGCCCGGGTGCGGCCGCGCAGGGTCCAGCGGCGCAAGGTGCAGCGAACCGCCCACGGCGGCCGCCCTCTCCCGCATCCCCGTCACCCCGTTGCCTTCCGGCACGCCGGCGGCCCCGGCGCCGTCGTCGTCAATGGTCACGGTGAGCTGCTTTCCCCGGTTCCCCGCCGCCGTCGGGCCCTCCAGGGCGAGTACGACGGCGGCCTTCCGGGCGCCGGAATGGCGCACCACGTTGGTCAGTGCCTCCTGCACAATCCGGTACGCAGCCTCCTGGACGGTGTCCGGCAGCTGCTGCACGGCAATTGCGTCGGGCTGGGTCAGGCTGACCTCGAGCCCGGCGCGGCGGGCGTCGTCGGCCAGCCCGGGCATCCGGTCCAGCCGCGGCGGCGGCGCGGGGCTCAGCGGGGCGTCCTCGCGGAGCACGCCCAGGAGCTGGCGGATCTCGGCCAGCGAATCCTTGCTCGCCGCCTTGATGGCTTCCAGCGCCGGGCGGAACTGGGCGGGGTCCTTCTCCCCCAGGTGCAGCGCCACCGAGGCGCGCACGTTGATCAGCGACAGGGAATGGGCAACGACGTCGTGGATGTCCCGGGCGAGGGCCAGCCGGTACTCGTCGCGGGCCGCCTGTTCGCGGGCCTCGCGCTGGCGGTGGCGTTCCGCCACCCGTTCGGTGCGCAGCCGGATGCCCTCCCCCATCAGCACCAGAATGGCCAGCCACGAGGAGCCGGCGAAGGCCCGGACCAGTCCGAACTCATCGCCACCGGCCGCCGCTGCCGCCACCAGGACGGCCGCGCACACGCCGGCCACGGTCCAGGTCTGCCAGCGCTTCCCGGCCGCGGCGGAGAGCACGATCGCCAGCGCCAGCGACAGGAACACCGGACCCCACGCGTAGCCGAGCGCGAGGTACGCCCCCACGGAGGCGGCCGCCGCGGGCAGCATCACGAGCGGGGCGCGGCGCCGCAGCGCCAAGGAGGCGGGCCCGGCCAGCAGCAGGACGAACGCAAGCGCATCCAGCGGCCGGTGGTCCGGCTGCCGGGCGGAGGCGAAGACCGTGCCCACCACCTCGATGACGGCCACCGCAGCCACGATGGCTGCTGTGGGCGGTCCCCGGAAACGGCGCTGCATAGGTCCGAGCCTAGCCGGGAAGGCCACGCCCGTCGTCGGCTTAACGGCGTAGGGCGCCTACTCCAGGAGGAGTAGACGCCCTACAACGGTCTGGCTGAATCAGCGGATTAGCTGATGCCTGCCTGGCGTTCCGCGGTTTCCACCACGTTGGCCAGGAGCATGGCGCGGGTCATCGGACCCACACCGCCCGGGTTCGGGGACAGCCAGGCGGCGACGTCGGCGGCGTCGGGGTGCACGTCCCCGGTGACCACGGCCTTGCCAGTGCCGTCGTCCACGCGGCTCACACCGACGTCGAGCACGATTGCGCCGGGCTTCAGGTCCTCCGCCTTGACCAGGTGCGGCACGCCGGCCGCGGCGATCACGACGTCGGCCTGCCGGAGTTCGGCGGGCAGGTCGGCGGTGCCGGTGTGCGCCAGCACCACGGTGGCGTTGACGTCCTTGCGGGTCAGCAGCAGGCCCACCGGCCGGCCGATGGTCACGCCGCGGCCAACCACGAGGACGCGCTTGCCCTTCAGGTCGATGCCGTGCCGGCTGAGCAGTTCCACGCAGCCCTTGGGGGTGCAGGGCAGCGGGGACTTCATGGGTCCGCTGATGTTGGCCACGAGCCGGCCCAGGTTCATCGGGTGCAGGCCGTCGGCGTCCTTGTCCGGATCCATGGCCTCCAGGATGACGTCCTGGTCGATGTGCTTGGGCAGCGGCAGCTGGACGATGTACCCCGTGCACTCCGGGTTGTCGTTCAGCTCGCGGACCACTTCCAGGAGCTCGTCCTGGGTGGTTTCCTCGGGCAGGTCGCGGCGGATGGAGTTGATGCCCACCTCGGCGCAGTCCTTGTGCTTGCCGCCCACGTACCAGGTGCTGCCGGGGTCGGACCCCACCAGAATGGTGCCCAGTCCCGGAGTGACGCCCTTGGCCCTGAGTGCGGCCACGCGTTCGGTCAGCTCGGCCTTGATGGCAGCGGCGGTAGCCTTGCCGTCAAGGATCTGCGCGGTTTTTGCGGTTTCAGTCATGGATCACCACTGCTCGTGCTGCGGGTACAGCGGGAAGTCGGCTGCGAGCTTGTCGACGCGGGCCTGCAGGGCCTCAACGTCGGTGGCGGAGCCGGCCTTCAGCGCGGTGGCGATGATTTCGGCCACCTCGGTGAATTCGGTGGCGCCGAAGCCGCGGGTGGCCAGGGCCGGGGTGCCGATGCGCAGGCCGGAGGTGACCATCGGCGGGCGCGGGTCGAACGGCACGGCGTTGCGGTTGACGGTGATGCCCACGGAGTGCAGGAGGTCCTCGGCCTGCTGGCCGTCCAGCTGCGAGTTGCGCAGGTCGACCAGGACCAGGTGAACGTCTGTGCCGCCGGTGAGGACGGAGACGCCGGCCTCGGCAACGTCGGACTGGTTGAGGCGGTCGGCGATGATCTTGGCGCCTTCCAGGACGCGCTCCTGGCGCTCCTTGAATTCGGCGGTGCCGGCGATCTTGAAGGCCACGGCCTTGGCGGCGATGACGTGCATGAGGGGTCCGCCCTGCTGGCCCGGGAAGACTGCGGAGTTGAGCTTTTTGGCCCATTCCTGCTTGGCCAGGATCACACCCGAGCGGGGACCGGCGAGGGTCTTGTGCACGGTGGAGGTGACGACGTCGGAGTGCGGCACCGGGCTCGGGTGCAGGCCCGCGGCGACGAGGCCGGCGAAGTGTGCCATGTCCGTCCAGAGCAGGGCACCCACTTCATCGGCGATGGAACGGAACGCGGCGAAGTCGAGGTGGCGCGGGTACGCGGACCAGCCGGCGATGATCACCTGCGGCTTCTCGGCGATGGCCTGCTCGCGGAGCTTGTCCATGTCGATCCGGAAGTTGTCTTCCTCGACCTGGTAGGCGGCGACGTCGTAGAGCTTGCCGGAGAAGTTCAGCTTCATGCCGTGCGTCAGGTGACCGCCGTGGGCCAGGGAGAGGCCCAGGATCTTGTCGCCGGGGGTGATCATGGCGTGGAGTGCTGCGGCGTTGGCCTGCGCGCCGGAGTGCGGCTGGACGTTGGCGTATTCGGCACCGAACAGGGCCTTGACCCGGTCGATGGCCAGCTGCTCGGCGACGTCGACGTACTCGCAGCCGCCGTAGTAGCGGCGGCCCGGGTAGCCCTCGGCGTACTTGTTGGTCAGCACGGAGCCCTGGGCTTCCATGACGGCGCGGGGGGCGAAGTTTTCGGAGGCGATCATTTCCAGGGTACCGCGCTGGCGGCCGAGTTCCTGGTCCAGTACTGCGGCGATCTCGGGATCGAGCTCAGCCAGCGGCTGGTTGCTGACGAAGGAGGTGCTAACGGAAGTCGGTGAAGTAGTCACGAAGAACTCCTGGCTAGGGATGGGCACTGCTAAGGTCAGGCTACCGGCTGGAACGTTGCTCCGCCCTTCGATGACCACCATCCGGAAAAAGGGTTCCGGGCGCAGGTCTATGAGGGCGCCGCAGCGCACTGGGTGGCTGCTCTTCGAGAAGCGCAGCGCTACCGGCAAAACATGACCCTCGGCCCAGGCGTACGATCCGTGGTCTTCGTGAATGCCGCTCCCTGGTGGTTAGCCACCCAAACGCCAGTTGCGACGGAACCACACTATCAAAAGCGGGACCAACCCGCGGGTAGGCTGTTCTTCGTGAATGAAGACCAGCTCGCCAAATCGTACGTTGTGACCCTCTCCTGCCCCGACCGCCCCGGAATCGTGCACGCCGTTGCCGGCGCCCTGCTCGTGGCGGGCTGCAATATCACGGACTCCCAGCAGTACGGCAGCGACACCACCGGCACCTTCTTCATGCGCGTCGAAGCCACCACCACCGCCTCCCAGAACGAGGTGCTCGCCGCCCTGGAACCGGTGGCCGAAGCCTTCGGCATGCAGTGGAGCCTGAACCCGGTGGGCCGGAAGGTCCGCACCCTGCTGATGGCCAGCAAGTCCGCCCACTGCCTGAACGACCTCCTGTTCCTGCAGCGCTCCGGCACCCTGCCCATCGAGATTCCCGCGATCGTCTCCAACCACCGGGACCTCGCCGGGCTGGCCGAGTTCTACGGCATCCCATTCCACTACATCCCGGTGACGCACGAGACCAAGGACCAGGCCGAGGACCAGCTGCGCAAGATCATCGCCGAGGAGGGCGTCGAACTGACCGTGCTGGCCCGCTACATGCAGATCATCTCCGACGAGCTCTGCACCGAGCTGACCGGCAAGGCCATCAACATCCACCACTCCTTCCTGCCCTCCTTCAAGGGCGCCAAGCCGTACCACCAGGCCCACGCCCGCGGCGTCAAGCTGATCGGTGCCACCGCCCACTACGTCACCGCCGCGCTGGACGAGGGCCCGATCATCGAGCAGGAAGTCATCCGGGTGAACCACGCGCGGACGGCGGAGCAGTTCGTGCAGATGGGCCGGGACGTGGAAGGACGCACCCTCGCCCAGGCCGTGCAGTGGCACGCCGAGCACCGCGTGCTGCTGGACGGCAACCGGACTGTCGTCTTCAACTGACCGCTTCCTCACCGCCGCGGGCCCGTGCGGCCCGCGGCGGTTTTGGGATTCCCTGCGGCGGTTCACACCGGCCGGGTTTTAACCAAGACTGGTTAACACGATGACTCTGCTGACGGAAACCTCGCTCGAACCCTTCATCGCCCTGCTCAAAACCCAGGGCAGGCACGCCGTACTGGACGTGTGCTGCGGCCCGGGCGACGACGGCCTCCGGTTCGTCCAGGCCGGCATCCACTACACGGGCGTTGACCCCTTCGACGGCAACGTCAGGTTCGCCATTGCCCGCCGGCTGAGCGTCTCGGTGGCCGAGCCCACGCGCCTGCCCTTCGCTGCCAGCACCTTCCCGGCAATCTGGGCGGTCCAGTCACTGGAGGGCCTCACCGCTGACCAGGCGGACGACGTCGTCCGGGAGCTTGAGCGCGTGGCAGAACCGGGGGCGCCAATCGCCGTCGCCCTCCCGCCGTCGGCGGGCTGAGCCGCACCCGGACCGCGGCGCCGGCGCAAAGTATGACCGCAGGTCCGCCGATAACGGTGGCCCACGTCAGCGGCTCCCCGAGCAAAAGCGCAGCCCAGCCAATGGTCATCACGGGCTGCGCGAGCTGGACCTGGCTCACCTGCGCCATGGGCCCGATGGCAAGGCCGTGGTACCAGGCAAAGAAGCCCAGGAACATGCTGACGACGCCGAGGTAGGCGAAGGCGGCCCATTCCACCGGCGTGCCCGAGGGCGGCTGCTGCAGCACGGAGAATGCCATAACCACCACCATCAGCGGCGAGGCAAGGACAAGGGCCCAGGATATGGTCTGCCACGCGCCCAGTTCGCGGGCCAGCAGCCCTCCCTCGGCGTACCCCACGGCGGCAGCCAGAACGGCGCCAAAAAACAACAGGTCCGTCCATTGCACCTGCCCGAAGCCATCCGGCTGCGCGAAGGCGAAAGCGACGGCGGCAAAGGCACCCGCCCCGGTGGCGGCCCAAAACGCTGCCGGCGGACGCTCACGGCCGCGGAGTACCGCCGTCGTGGCAGTTGCGGCGGGCAGCAGTGCGATCACAACAGCGCCGTGGCTGGCCGGCGCGGCGGCCAGCGCGAAGGACGTCAGCATAGGGAAGCCGGTGACGACCCCGCCGGCAACCACCCCCAGACGGAGCCACTGGATACCGTGGGGCAGGCGCTGCCGTGACAGCACCAGGGCCGCGGCGGCCAGGACAGCGGCGGCCACCGCCCGGCCGGAGCCGATGAACAGCGGCGACAGGCCCCCCACTGCCACCTTGGTAAAGGGCACGGTGAACGAGAAAGCCGCTACCCCCAGGAGGCCCCACCACAGCCCGGTGCGCGATTGCCCGGCCAGCGACGAGGGTGCGGGTGACGGTATCAGTGGGCGAACAGGAACAGTAGCGCTACTATTGTCTCTCATGAACAACGATAGCAGTCAGCGGATCGCGTCGCGACTGAGGGAATGGGTCGCCAAGGCGGCGCCAGGATCGCAGCTGCCGTCGACCCGGTCGCTGGTCGCGGAGCACCAGGCCAGCCCCGTTACCGTACAGAAGGCACTGCAGGTGCTCACGCGGGAGGGCGTCATCGAGAGCCGGCCGGGCGTCGGGACATTCGTGCGGGCCGTCCGGACCGCGCGGCCCTCGGACTACGGCTGGCAGACGGCGGCCCTGCGTTCGCCGCAGGCGCCGCTCCGCCCCACGTCCGCCGCGATGCGGAGCGCGCCGAACGATGTCATTGCGTTCCATTCCGGCTATCCGGACCGCGAACTCCTGCCGGAGCGGCTGGTCCGGGCGGCGCTCACGCGGGCGGCCCGCGGCGATGCGGCTTTGTCCCGTCCCCCGGCGGCTGGGCTTCCCGAGCTGCAATCCTGGTTCGCGCAGGAGCTCGGCAGTTCAACACCGGCCGGTACTACCCCGCCGGCCCCGAGCGACGTCGTCGTTCTTCCGGGCAGCCAGAGCGGCCTCAGCTCCATCTTCAGGGCGCTCGTCGGCTACGGGCAGCCGCTGCTCGTGGAGTCCCCGACCTACTGGGGCGCCATCCTGGCCGCGGCGCAGGCCGGCGTCCGCGTGATCCCCGTGCCCAGCGGGGCGGGCGGACCGGACCCGGAGGAATTGGCCCGCGCCTTCGAGGAGTCGGGGGCACGGATGTTCTATTCCCAGCCGAACTATGCGAACCCCACCGGGGCACAGTGGGACGGCCCGCTCGCCGAAAAGGTCCTGGACGTCGTGCGAAAAAACGGCGCCTTCCTCCTCGAGGACGACTGGGCGCATGACTTCGGCATCAGCGCCACGGCCCATCCTGTGGCGGCCCGCGACGATTCCGGCCACGTGGTGTACCTGCGCTCCCTGACCAAAAGCGTCTCCCCTGCCATCCGGGTGGCCGCCGTCATCGCCCGCGGCCCCGCACGCGAACGCATCCTCGCCGACCGGGCAGCCGAATCGATGTATGTCAGCGGCCTGCTCCAGGCCGCAGCACTCGATGTCGTCACACAGCGGGCCTGGCAGACCCACCTCAGGAGCCTCCGGCACCAGCTCCAGTCCCGCCGCGACCTGCTCCTGACGAGCCTGCTTCAGCACGTACCGCAGGCCCACATCGAGAATGTCCCAAAGGGCGGGCTGAACCTCTGGGCCCGCCTTCCGGACGGGACCGACGTCGAACAGCTCGCCCAGAACTGTGAAAGGGCCGGCGTCATTATCGCGGCCGGAACGGAGTGGTTCCCCGCCGAACCTACGGGGAAGTTCATCCGGCTCAACTATGCGGGTCCCAATCCGGCAGCCTTTCCCGAAGGGGCCCGGATCATCGGCCGTGAGCTCCCGCGGGCCCTTGGGTAATTTCGCTGTGCTGCGCGCATCTAGGATGGGATTGGCTGGGTGCGCGGCTCGTCTCCGGGTTCGCAGCGACGGCAGCACGCCGGTTAAGGTTCCGGCAATGGGAAAGGACAACACTTGTTGGGCTATGTCTATCTGGCACTCGCCATCGCGGTGGAGGTTCTGGGCACCAGCCTGCTGAAGTCAACGGAAGGATTCACCCGGCTCTGGCCCAGCGTCTGGTGCCTGGGATCCTACGGGGTTGCCTTCGCCCTGCTGTCGCAGGTGGTCAAGAGTGTCCCGGTCGGGGTCGCGTATGCCCTGTGGTCGGGTCTCGGAACGGTGGCCATCGTGGCGATCGGCGCCATGTTCCTCGGTGAAGAGCTGAACCTGACGAAGATCCTCGGCATCGCCCTGGTGGTGGCCGGCGTCGTCGTCCTGAATGTCGGCGGGGCCCACTAACGGGCAGCCTGAGAGCCTCGTGACCCCCGCCGCGTTCGTTTCACCTTCCACAGGACGGCAGGTCAAGGCCGTGCTGTTCGACACCTTTGGAACTGTGGTCGACTGGCGCTCCGGCGTTGCAGCGCAAGTGGGCCGCTTCGCTGAACGGCACGGCCTCGCGCTGGACCCGTTCGGCTTTGCGGACGCATGGCGGGCGGAGTACCAGCCGGCCATGGAACTGGTCCGTTCCGGCCAGCGTGGCTACGTGCCTTTGGACCGGCTGCACCTGGAAAACCTGAACCGCATCCTCATGGCGAACGGGCTCTCCCCTGATGGGTTTCCGTCCGGCGGACTCGAGGAGCTCAACCGTGCCTGGGAGCGCCTGCCGGCGTGGCCGGACAGCCGGGAGGGCCTGCGGCGGCTGAAGGGCCGCTATATCGTGGGGCCGCTGTCCAACGGCAACACCGCCCTGCTGGTCAACATGGCCAAGAATGCGTCCCTTCCATGGGATGTGGTTGTTGGCTCGGACCTGCTCCAGGCATACAAGCCCGACGCCGCTGCCTATCTCGGTGCCGCAGCACTCCTTCGGCTCGATCCCGCTGAGGTCATGCTGGTCGCAGCCCACAATAATGACCTTGCCGCGGCCCGGGACGCCGGACTGGCCACCGCGTTCGTCCAGCGGCCCACCGAGCACGGACCCGCGCAAACCACGGACCTGGCCCCGGCCTCCAACTGGGACGCCGAGGCGGCGGACTTCATCGGGCTGGCGCAAACCCTCACCCTCTCCGGATGAGTTTTTGTACACGTATCGCGGCCTCATGGCCCTTTAACCCGCGACAAATGGACAAAAACTCAACAGGAGTGCCGGCGTCATCGTGTCCTAGGCTTGGGGGCATGGCTCCCATTTACCCTTTCGCCGGGGACACCCCGGACATCCACCCTTCCGTCTTCGTTGCGCCGACGGCGTCGGTCATCGGCCGCGCCACGCTCGCCGAGGATTCCAGCGCGTTCTACGGCGTTTCGGTCCGCGCGGACACCGCCGCCATCGCAGTCGGCGCCGGAAGCAACCTGCAGGACAACGTGGTGCTGCACGCCGACCCCGGCTTCCCCTGCAGTGTCGGCGCCCGCGTCAGTGTGGGGCACAGCGCCGTCGTCCATGGCTGCACCGTCGAGGACGACTGCCTCATCGGCATGAGCGCCACCATCCTCAACGGGGCAGTGATCGGCGCCGGCTCGCTCGTGGCGGCCGGCGCCGTCGTACTGGAGGGGACGGTAGTCCCGCCCCGCTCCCTGGTGGCCGGGGTCCCGGCCAAGGTGCGCCGCGAACTCACCGATGAGGAGTTCGACGGCGTGAAAGGCAACGCCGCGCGCTACCGCGAGCTCGCCCGGGCGCACCGCGAGATGCACGCCGCCAAGTAGGTCGCAGCACAGGGCGTTCCCAGCGCCGGGAACGCCCTGAAGTGCTGCCCCGTTGGGCTCCGCACCTAGTCCAGGCTGATCGGGCCCAGTTCGTCCAGCAGCTCGCCGGGGCCGGGGTTGCCCGGTGCCGAGGAGCCGCCGAGGTGGTTCACGAC
Organism: Arthrobacter sp. NPDC056727; assembly: GCF_042790555.1. Lineage (NCBI taxonomy): Bacteria > Bacillati > Actinomycetota > Actinomycetes > Micrococcales > Micrococcaceae > Arthrobacter > Arthrobacter sp. NPDC056727. The sequence continues at coordinate 25,064 of NZ_JBHTZA010000022.1, forward strand.
GCCCCACACCGCGTTCAGGCCCGTGGTCACCGCGCCCTCCGCCCAGCCGGCGGTGAAGGACACGTCGTCGCCGGCGAGGAAGATCCCGCGCTGGGATTCGGGCAGCTTGTCCTGCTTGAAGTGGGTGAACAGCCGCTGCTGGTAGCGGTAGTGCCCGGGCAGGTTCGCCTTGAACGCGCCCATGAAGTTGGGGTCGGCCTCCCAGGAGACGGTGATCGGCTGGCCCACGATGTGGCTGGCGATGTCCACGCCCGGGTAGATCTGCTCGAGCGAGTGCAGCATCAGCTCCACCCGTTCGTCGGCGTCGAGCGCCAGCCACTTCAGCGCGTCGTCGTTCCAGGTGTAGGACAGCAGGATCACGGCGGGCTGGTCCGGGCCGTTGTCCAGCAGGTAAGTGGCGCGGTTGAGCCGGTCCGTCAGGGTCATCGACAGTACCTCCCTGCCGGTTTCCGGATCGATGTCCTTCCAGAACGGCCGGTCCACCATCACGAACGTCTTGGACGACTGCATGTAGTGCGAGCGCTCGATCGCCGTCCACAGCTCCGCCGGGAACAGCGCCTCCTCTGTGTGGATCCGGGTGGACAGCAGCCACGACTGGCAGGTGGTGACCACGGCCGGGTAGGACGCTTCCCTCCCCCACCGCTCACGGATGCGGAGGTTCCCGTCGGCGTCGCGGCTGATCCGTTCGACGGCGCCGCGCGGAGAGCCGGAGTGCAGGGACGCCAGGGACGTCCCTTCCGGCCAGTGCACCATGCCCGACGGCGTGTGTCGCCAGAGTGCCTCGGGGAGCCTTTGCGCTCCGCCGGCGATGAGGCGGTGCTGGTCGTCGGCGTCGGTGTACACGACGCGGAGGATTTCCAGGATGGAGTTGGGGAAGTCGGTGTCCCAGCCGCCGGTTCCGAACCCCACCTGGCCGAACGCCTCGCGGTGCGCGAAGCCCGCCTTCCGGAACGCCTGGCTGCCGGCGATGAAGCCGTAAAAGGTTTCCTCGTCGAGTTCCGGAAGAAGCTCGTTCCAGAGTTCCTTGATCCGGGCCGTGTCCCGCGCCCGGATGGCCTCCTGCATCTGCGTGAACTGGGCGCCGTCGTTCACGGCGGCCTTCCACGCGTCGGCCACCTCGCGGAAGAACGGCGGCAGGTCCGCCGAGGTGTTGGCGTAATGCTTCTGACCGGCCAGCTCAATCACGGTGCTGGAGGTTGCGGGGGCCAGCGGGTTGGGGAAGTCCCGCGTCTCCAGCCCCAGCAGGTCAACGTAGTGGTAGAACGCCTTGCCGGAGACCGGGAAGCGCATGCCGCCCAGGTCTGCCACCACATCAGGGGCTGCCGGGAAGCTCGCGGTGCGCAGGCGCCCGCCCAGTTGGTCCGCTTCGTACAGCACCGGCCGCAGCCCGAGCTTCATCAGCTCGTACGCCGTCACCAGCCCGGACAGCCCGGCGCCCACGACGGCGACTTCGGTGCCGTGCAGCTCCGGCGGAACCGACCCCAGTCCGTCCGGGTGGGACAGGTAGTGGTCGTAGCTGAACGGGAAATCGGGGTTCAGCATGGTCACCGGCGCCTGGTCCGGTGTCCCGGCCCCGGGCAGGCCTGGCGCCGTGGTGGTCGCGCTGGACGGGTCGGATGCCGGCAGTTCGGTAGCGGTTGTCATGGAAGGTACGTCTCCGTGGTCTCGTCTGTTTACTTACTGGTGAAATGTTGTCTGTTCAGCGGGTGCGGGCGCTGTGGAAAAATCACGGCCGGATAGTTCACGGTATTCCTCCTGCCCCAGCGCGGCTACCCGCGAGTGCCGCCTGCCGTAGCCGAAGTAGGCGGCAAGGCCCACGAGCATCCAGACCCCGAAGGTCACCCACGTTTCGCCACTCAGGTTGGCCATCAGGTAGACGCACATCAGCGCGCCCAGGATCGGTGTCAGCGGGAAGAGGGGAACGCGGAAGGTCCGCCTGAGCTCCGGCTGGGTGCGGCGGAGGTGGATGACTGCCACGTTCACCAGGGCGAACGCGAACAGGGTGCCGATGCTGGTGGCGTCCGCGAGCGCCCCGAGCGGGACCAGCCCTGCGGTGAGGGCGACGGCGGTTCCCACGATCAGGGTTCCGGCGACGGGGGTGCCTGTACGGTGCGAGACGCGGCCAAAGACGCGGGGAACCAGGCCGTCGCGGGACATGGAAAGCAGGATGCGGGTCTGTCCGTAGAGGACGGTGAGCACGATGCTGGCAATGGCAAGCACGGCTCCGACGGCGAACACCAGTGCGATCCACGGCTGCCCGGTGGTTTCCTCGAGGATCTTCACCAGTGCAGCCTCGGTGCCGTCGAACCAGCCCCACGGGCGGGCGCCGATTGCTGCCACCGAGACGAGCACGTAGATGGTGGTGACGATCAGCATGGAGAGCATGATGGCCCGGGGCAGGTCGCGCTTGGGGTTGCGGGCTTCCTCGCCCGCCGTGGAGGCGGCGTCGAAGCCGATGTAGGAGAAGAACACGCGGGAGGCCGCAGCCGAGACACCGGCAGCGCCCATCGGCAGGAGCGGCTCGAAGTGGCCGCCGTTGAAGGCGGTGAAGGCCACCGCGCAGAAGAAGACCAGGATGCCCACCTTGACCAGCACGATCGCGGTGTTGATCCACGCGCTTTCCTTGGCACCCCGAACCAGCAGGACCATGGCCAGGACGACGATCAGCATCGCCGGGATGTTCACCAGGCCGCCGTCCCCGGGTGGCTGTGACACCGCATCCGGCAGGACCTGTCCGAAGACGGCCAGCGTTTCGTTGACGTACTGGCCGGCGCCCACTGCCACCGCCGCCACGGAGACGGCGTATTCGAGCACGAGGCACCAGCCGCAGATCCAGGCCATGCCCTCCCCCATGGTGGCGTACGTGTACGAGTAGCTGGATCCGGCGGCCGGCACCAGGCCGGCCATTTCGGCGTAGGACACGGCAGAGAGCAGCGCGGCCAGGCCGGCGATGGCGAACGAGATCCAGATGGCCGGCCCGGCCAGCGGCACGGACTCGCCCAGGATCACCAGGATGCCGGTGCCGAGGGTGGCGCCCACGCTGATCATCGTCAGCTGCAGGACCCCGAAGCTGCGGACCAGCCGGGTTCCGCCATGGCCCGTCTCGGCCTCCTGCACCATCTGCCCGATCGGCTTGCGGCGGAGCAGCTGGGCTGCCAGTCCGGGGCGTTGGGCCTGCACCGGAGGCCGCTGTCCTGCTTGGGTTGGCACAGTCATCGTTGACGTCCGTTCGTGAGTAGTTGGGGGCTTTCCGTGCCTCCAGCCTAGGCATGTGAGCCGTGTCTCACGGTTGTGCAAAATGACCTATAGTGTTCTGGCATGAGACGTAATGCACAACAGATGAGCACGCCCGAAGCGGTGCTTTCCGGGCAGGTCAGCGTTGACCTGTCCGCCATTTCAGACAATGTCCGCGCACTCCGGGCCCTCACGCCCGCACCCCATTTCATGGCCGTGGTGAAAGGAAACGGCTACGGCCATGGACTGGTCGATGTGGCCCGGTCTGCCCTCGCCGCCGGTGCCGACTGGCTGGGCACCGCGCAGCTCACGGAGGCCCTGGCCCTGCGCAAGGCGGGCATCACGGCACCTGTGCTGTCGTGGCTCTACCTCGCCACCGCGTCAAGCGAGACGATCCGTGAGGCAGTCAGCCACGACGTCGACATCTCCCTGGGGAGCATCACCCAACTGGACATCGTGGCCGGCATAGCCTGCTCCCTGGGACGGCCGGCCGCCGTCCACCTTGAGCTGGACACCGGCCTCAGCCGCGGCGGCGCCCGGGCCGAGGACTGGGCTGGCCTGGTGGCGGCGGCGCGGGAAGCGGAACTCGCCGGGCACCTTGCGGTGAGGGGCGTCTGGACCCATCTGGCGTGGGCGGACGTTCCCGCCCACCCCGGAAATGCCGCCGCGGTGGACGCCTTCGAGGAAGCCGTCCGCCAGGCCCGCGGCGCGGGACTGGACCCGGAGCTGCGCCACGTTTCCAGTTCGGCGAACATCCTGGACCGGCCGGAATTTGCGTTCGACATGGTGCGGGCGGGGCTGGCCATCTATGGACTGGCTCCCGCGGACCACCTTGACCCCGCCGATTACGGTCTCCGGCCGGCCCTGTCGGTGACGGCCCCGGTGGTGCTGGTCAAGAAGGTTCCGGCCGGCACCGGTGTGAGCTACGAGCACCAGGCCATCACGCACGAGCCGAGGTCCCTGGCACTGATCCCGCTGGGCTACGCCGACGGCATCCCCAAGGGCATTTCGGGCCGGAGCGTGGTGCAGCTGGGCGGCAGGAGAGTTCCGGTGATCGGCAAGGTGTGCATGGACCAGTTCATGGTGGACCTGGGGCCCGAGCCTGGCGGAGTCAGCGTTGGTGATACTGCCGTCCTGTTCGGTGACCCCCGGAGCGGGGCGGCGAGCGCCGATGAGTGGGGAGCCGCGATCGGAAGCCACGGGGACGAGATCATCAACCGGATCGCACCGCGCCTGCCCAGGGCCTACGGCCTCCCGCAGGCTCACGAGTGCCCGGATTACGAGGAGCCCGGGGACGGGGCACCGGATGTCGCCTGACACGGAAAGGCGGACCGCCCCGGCAGCCGGCGCCGCGGCTGAGCGGCTCAGTGCCGTCACCCTGGAACAGTTCCTGGCGAAGCTGCCGTCCGAGCTCACCGTGCTTCACGACGGCGGCAACGGTGAAGGGCTGCTGAGGTGGGTTGAGCCCAGTGAGCTGGAAGATCCCACACCGTACCTGCTCGACGGCGAATTCCTCCTCACAGCGGGCCTGCCCTTCGTTGGCGATGCAGGTGACGCCGCCCGGGTTGATGCCTATGTCCGGCGTCTGGTGAAGGCGGGGGTGGGGGCACTGGGCTTTGGCCTGGAGCCCTACTTCAGCGCGGTCCCGGACACCGTGGTGGAAGCCTGCGTCCGGCACAACCTGACCCTGGTGAGGGTGCCCAGCACGGTCCCGTTCGCCGCCATTGGGCTCGAGTTCTCCCAGCTGCTGGAGTCGGACAATGCGAAGGTGTTCCGCCAACTCGCGGACACGAACAGGCAGCTGATGCGGGCCGTCCTGTCCGCCCGGCCTGAACATGAGCTGCTGGCGGCCCTGGTCCAGCGGGTTCCGGTGTGGGCCATGCTGGTCGGCGCGGACGGGCGGGTGCGCGCCCGGGCCGGCTCCGGCGTCGAGGCGGCCGCCCTGCAGCCGCTGCTCGACCGCCTCCTGTCCGGCAGCGGGCCGAGGGTGGAGATGGATTCCTTCGAGGCCCCCGGCTCCGCGCTCGTGTTCGGCCATCCGCTGCGCAGCACCCGCGACGCCAACCTTGGCGCGCTGGTGCTGGGCACAGACGCGCCCCTGACGCCTGCGCAGAACAGCGTGGTCTCCTCCGCCGTCGGGCTCCTCGAGCTGTTGGTCCGGCAACGGACCAGCGGATCACTGGCACCGAGCCAGCTGGCGACATCGCTGCTGCTGCACCCCGAGAGCATGACATCCGGCGGGGCGCGGCACATCAACGGGCTCCGGGACCTGCTGGCCCAAAGCACGTCCTCCACCCGGTCCGGGCCGCTCCGCGTTGTGCAGGGCATCAAGGCGGAGCAGGGCATCGGGGCAGGGCAGCCTGCCGGACGCGCCCGCGAGAGCCCGGTCCGGGAACTGCTGCAGTGGCGCCGCCTCTTCGACACCAAGCTCGTGGAGCTCACGGACTACGGCTTCGCCGCCATCACCCGGCTCAAGGTGGATGACGCTCTCCTGGCCGAAGTAGAAAAGCTGGGGTGGCGGCTGGTCATCGGGGACTCGAGCGAGCTCACGGATCTGAACAGCGCCTACCAGCGGGTGACGGCCCTGCGGCAGCGCGTCCAGGCCACCGGCAGGAGCGCGCGGGTGGGTGAAGTCACGTGGACGGTCGCCGGGCTCCTGGGCCAGGAAGCCGGAACCATGCTGGCCGGCCGGCTGCTGGAGCCGCTGCTCAGCCAGGACGGCGAGCGCCGGACAGCCTTCCTGTCCGTGTTGAGGGCATGGCTCGGCGAGAACGGCAACTGGGATGCCACCGCCAAGGCGCTGGGCCTGCACCGCAACAGCGTCCGGCGGCAGATCAATGCGGTGGCTGAGCTCCTCGACACTGACCTGAACCAGGCGCAGGTGCGGGCCGAACTCTGGATTGCACTGCAGTACGTCGACGATCTGCAGGCCGGCACCTAGCCCCGGGCGCTAAGAGGGCCGGGCTTAGGGCATTCCCGCGCCGCCTGCCTCATCCCAGGCACGGTAGACATCAGGCCGCCGTTCGCGCAGGTAGGGCACGGCATCCCGGGCCTGGCGGGCCGCCTCGGCGCTGACCTCGGCGTACAGCAGTTCCTGCCCGGGGCCGGCGGCAGCCAGCAGTTCGCCGTCGGGGCCGGCAACGACGCTTCCGCCCAGGAAGGTGCAGCCATCCTCCTCCCCAGAGTGGTTGGCGTAGGCCACCGTCAACTGGCTTTCCAGCGCGCGGGCCCGCAGCAGCACCTGCGGCACCGATTCGAAGCCATGGGCAAGGGCCGTGGGAACCATGAGCAGGTCGGCGCCCGCCGCGGCGGCCGCGCGCACCGTCTCCGGGAACTCCACGTCGTAGCAGATGGCCAGGGAGACTTTGATGCCGCCCAGATCGACGACGGCGGGGGCTGCTTGCGCGGGGCTGAACGCCTTACGCTCGTCAGGGCCAAAAAGGTGGACCTTGGCGTAGCTGAGAAGTTCGTTCCCGCTGTGGTCCAGGACGGTGGCGGTGATCTGCCATTCGCCGCCGTCGGTGACGGCGGGCAGGCTGTAGACGAGGGCGATCCGGTGCCGGGCAGCGATGTCGGCCAGACTCCGCCGGATGCCGGGCAAGGTGTCAGGGTCCAGCTCCGCCCGGACGCGCGGAGGGGCGTAGCCCACCGGGAAAAGCTCAGGCGTCAGGAGCACCTCGGCGCCCGCTTCCGCGGCCGTCTGCGCCGCGCGGTCAATGGCTCCGCAGTTCCGGTCGATGTCCAAAACACTGGAGTTCGCCTGCATCAGCGCCAGCTTCACCGTGATCACCTCAAGTCTTCGTGGCCGCCCCGCCCAACACCGGACGTCATTTCCTTCAGCGTATCCGCGGTCAGCAGCTGCGGATCCGGTCCATTTGCACCGCTCCGCATCGCCCGCAGGGCGGATCGCCCGCCACCTGCATCAGTCCACCCGCCGGGGCGTTGCGTTAACTTCTTGACTACAAGGCCGCCGATGGTGCAATGTTCATTTCATGCCCTCACCATCGCGCTCAACGAGGAGCCGAACCAAAAACCCCGGGTCGCAATCGGCGCTCAGGAGCCTGAACCAGCAGCGGATCATCGAATGCCTGCTCAACGGCCCCTCGACCCAGGCGGAGCTTGCACGGCAGACGGGACTGTCCACGGCGACAGTCTCCAACATCGTCAAAATCATGCAGGACTCGGGACTCGCATCCACCGAGCCGACTACCAGTTCAGGGCGGCGCGCACTCAATGTCCGGCTCAACAGCAACGGCGCCGTGGCCGTGGGCATCGACTTCGGCCGGCGGCACCTGCGCGTGGTTCTCGCCTCACTGAGCTACCACATCATCGCCGAGGAATCCGTGCTCCTGCCCCTCGGCCACCAGGCCGAGCAGGGCATCCAGGCCGCCGTCGCCCTGCTCGACAAACTGCTGGCCGACAGCGGGGTGGAGCGCACGGCAGTGGTGGGTGCCGGCGTCGGAATTCCCGGCCCGATCGACCGCCGGACCAGCACCGTCGCCCAGGGGGCGATCCTTCCCGAATGGGTGGGCATCGACATCCAGGAGCGCCTCGAGGAGGCCTTCCAGTTCCCCATATTCATTGACAACGACTCGAATTTGGGCGCCCTGTCCGAAGTCACCTGGGGACCCCACAGCGGCATCAGCAACCTGCTGTTCATGAAGATCGGTTCCGGCATCGGCGCGGGGCTGATCCTCAACGGAAACCCCTACTACGGCAACGTCGGGATCACCGGCGAAATCGGCCACGCGACCATCCACGAACACGGCCTGATCTGCCGCTGCGGCAACAGGGGGTGCCTGGAAACCATCGCCTCAACCACCACCATGATCGAACTGCTGAGCCGGGGGGAAGAACGGCCGCTCACGCCTGAGGACATCGTCCGCAAGGCGCTGGCGAGGGATGCCGCCACCCTGCGGGTGGTGGACGACGCCGGCCTCGCGGTGGGCCGCGCGCTGGGGAATGTAGCCAACCTGATCAACCCCGAAGTGATCGTGGTGGGCGGCCCGCTGGCCGGGCTGGGCGACATCCTCCTGGATCCGATCCGGCGCGGCCTGGTGCGGCACGCCGTGCCGGTTATTGGCGAGACCACCACCCTGACCATGTCCTCGCTGAACGACCGGGCCGAGGCCCTGGGCGCCGCCTCACTGGTGTTCCAGCACGCCGGAATCCGGCGCACGTAGCGTTTCGTTATCCCGCTGTTGCGTTAAAGACTTGACGACAATGGCATGCTCCATCTACTTTTTTCATCAGACGGCCCTGTGGTTTGCAGGGAAGACAACGAAGTCAATGCATTGGAGGCGTAAGGGCAAATGACGTCCCTCAACACGCAGAGCGAGCCGGTTCTCCTGGAGATGCGGTCCATCACCAAGGAATTCCCCGGCGTTAAAGCCTTGTCCGATGTGAACCTGGTGGTGAAGGCCGGGGAAATCCACGCGATCTGCGGGGAAAACGGCGCCGGCAAGTCCACGCTCATGAAGGTCCTCTCCGGCGTGTACCCCTACGGCAGCTACAACGGCGACATCGTGTACCAAAACGAGGTGCAGCAGTTCCGGGACATCCGGGCCAGCGAACACGCGGGCATCGTGATCATCCACCAGGAACTTGCGCTGATCCCGGAGCTCTCCATCACGGAGAACATCTTCCTGGGCAACGAGCCGGTCAAGCGCGGCGTGATCGACTGGGCCGAGGCCCGGACCCGGTCGCGTGAACTGCTCGCCCGGGTGGGCCTGCGCGAGGACCCGGACACCCCCATCAAGGAAATCGGCGTCGGCAAGCAGCAGCTGGTGGAAATCGCCAAGGCGCTGAACAAGTCCGTGAAGCTGCTCATCCTGGACGAGCCCACGGCGGCCCTGAACGAATCCGACTCCCAGCACCTGCTGGACCTGATCCTGGGCCTGAAGGGCCGCGGCATCACGTCCATCATCATTTCCCACAAGCTCAACGAGATCGAGCAGATCGCCGACTCCATCACCATCATCCGCGACGGCAAGTCCATCGAGACGCTCAACGTCAAGGCCGACGGCGTGGACGAGGACCGCATCATCAAGGGCATGGTGGGCCGCACCCTGGAGTCACGGTTCCCGGACCACGAACCCAAGATCGGGGACGTGCTGTTCGAGGTCAAGGGCTGGACCGTCGGGCACCCGCAGGTCCAGGACCGCCTGGTCTGCAAGGGTTCCAACTTCTTCGTCCGCCGGGGCGAGATCGTCGGATTCGCCGGACTCATGGGCGCAGGCCGCACAGAACTGGCACGGTCGGTGTTCGGCCGCTCCTACGGCCGCTTCATCAGCGGCCAGATCTACAAGGACGGCAAGGAACTTCACCTGAAGAACGTCAAGCAGGCCATCGACGCCGGCCTGGGCTACGTCACGGAGGACCGGAAATCCCTCGGCCTGAACCTGCTGGACGACATCAAGACCACCACCGTCTCGGCCGCGCTGCACAAAATCAGCAAGCACTTCGTCGTGGATGCCAACAAGGAATTCACGATCGCCGAGCAGTACCGCAAGTCCCTGCGGACCAAGACGCCGTCCGTGGAGGAGGGCGTGGCCAAGCTGTCGGGCGGGAACCAGCAGAAGGTGGTCCTGGCGAAGTGGATGTTCACCGACCCGGACCTGCTGATCCTGGACGAGCCCACCCGTGGCATCGACGTCGGCGCCAAGTACGAGATCTACGGGATCATCCAGCAGCTCGCCAACCAGGGCAAGGGCGTCATCGTGATCTCCTCCGAGCTCCCCGAACTGCTGGGCCTCTCGGACCGGATCTACACCATCTTCGAGGGCTCCATCACCGGAGTCCTGGACAAAGACGACGCCAGCCAGGAAAGCCTCATGAAACTCATGACTTCCGCCCGAAAAACCGCCTGACCCTCTGGAAACCCTCCAGAACCTTCCAGAACAAGGACTGACAAAATGAACGCGCTCAAGAAGCTGTTTGGCGGCAACACCCGCCAATTCGGCATGATCTTCGCACTGGTCGCCCTGATCATCTTCTTCCAATTCGCCACGGCGGGCCGCACGCTGACGCCCGGAAACGTGATCAACCTCTTCAACGGCAACTCCTACATCCTGATCCTGGCCATCGGCATGGTCCTGGTGATCATCGCCGGCCACATCGACCTGTCGGTCGGATCCGTGGCTGCCTTCGTCGGCGTCACGGTGGCCCTCATCATGCAGGACTGGAACGTTCCCTGGTACGCCGGCATTCTCCTTGGCCTCGTCCTGGGTGCCCTGATCGGAGCCTGGCAGGGGTTCTGGACCGCCTATGTGGGCATTCCCGCATTCATCGTGACGCTGGCCGGCATGCTCCTCTTCCGCGGATTCAACCAGTTCGTCGGCAAGTCCAACACCATCCCCGTCCCGGCCGACTTCCAGTACATCGGGTCCGGATACCTGCCTGAGGTGGGACCCAGCACCGGCTACAACAACCTGACGATGCTGCTCGGCCTCCTGGCGGTCGCGTTCGTGATCTTCGGCGAGCTCCGCGCCCGCCGCACGGCCAAGGCCCTCGGTGCCGAAGTCCCCGAAGGCTGGGTGATGATCACCAAGCTGGTGCTGGTCTGCGGCGCCATTCTTTACGCGACGTACCTGTTCGCCACCGGCCGGCCCGGCACGTCCTTCCCGATCCCGGGCCTGATCCTCGCCGTCCTGGTGCTCATCTACGGCTTTATCTCCTCCAAGACCGTTGTGGGCCGCCACATCTACGCCGTGGGCGGCAACCGCCACGCGGCGGAGCTCTCCGGCGTCCAGTCCAAGAAGGTCAACTTCCTGGTCATGATGAACATGTCCATCCTGGCCGGCCTCGCCGGCATGATCTTCGTCGGCCGCTCCACGGCATCCGGCCCGTTCGACGGCGTGGGCTGGGAACTCGACGCCATCGCGGCCGTGTTCATCGGCGGCGCAGCGGTGACCGGCGGCGTCGGAACCGTGATCGGCTCGATCGTCGGTGGCCTGGTCATGGCCGTGCTCAACAACGGCCTGCAGCTCCTGGGCGTCGGCGCCGACCTGACCCAGATCATCAAGGGCCTGGTCCTGCTGGTCGCCGTCGCCTTCGACGTCTACAACAAGAGCCAGGGCAAGCGCTCCATCATCGGCCTGCTGACCCAGGGCTTCAACCGCCCCAGCGGCGGTGCCCCCAACCAGCCGGACGAAGTGACCTCCACCAAGGAAACCATCTCCCGGGAAGCCTGAGCACCGCCGCTCCCCGGATGCATTTCCCACCCCTATAGAAAGTGAACCGAGCAAATGCGAATGATTGGTAAGGCAGGAAAGGCGGCAGCAATCGCTGCCATTGCGGCACTGGCGCTGACCGCCTGCGGCCGTTCAGACAGCGGCACAACGAGCGGCGGCAGCTCCGGCGGCGAGGCGTTCCCCAAGGACTCGCCCATCGGCGTCGCACTTCCACAGAAGACCAGCGAGAACTGGGTGCTTGCCGAGAAGCTGTTCAACGACGGCCTCAGCCAGGCAGGGTTCAAGCCCGACGTCCAGTTCGCCAACGGCGGCGTCTCGGAGCAGCAGAACCAGATCAGCGCAATGATCACCAAGGGTGACAAGGTCATCATCGTCGGCGCGATCGACGGTGCGCAGCTCGGCACGCAGCTGAAGCAGGCCAAGGACGCCGGCGCCACCATCATTGCCTACGACCGGCTGCTGCTGAACACCCCGAACGTGGACTACTACGTGGCCTACGACAACTTCAAGGTGGGCGAACTGCAGGGCAAGGCCCTGCTGGACGGCATGAAGGCCAAGAAGCCGAACGGCCCGTACAACGTTGAGCTCTTCGCCGGTTCTCCCGACGATGCCAACGCCAAGGTCTTCTTCGACGGCGCCATGAGCGTGCTGCAGCCGAAGATCGACGACGGCACGCTGAAGGTGCTTTCCGGCCAGAAGTCCTTCGAGCAGGCCGTGACCCAGGGCTGGAAGGCAGAGAACGCCCAGAAGCGGATGGATACCCTGCTCGCAGGCACCTACACCAGCGCCGCGATCGACGGTGTGCTCTCCCCCAACGACACCCTGGCCCGCGCCGTCCTGACGTCGGTGAAGGGCGCCGGCAAGCCGCTTCCGGTGGTTACCGGGCAGGACTCCGAAGTTGAATCGGTCAAGTCCATCATGGCCGGCGAGCAGTACTCCACCATCAACAAGGACACCCGCAAGCTCGTTGAGCACGCGATCGTCATGGTCAAGGACATCCAGGCAGGCAAGACGCCCGAGATCAACGACGACAAGTCCTACAACAACAAGGTCAAGACCGTTCCCGCCTACCTGCTGGAGCCGGTCATCGTGACCAAGGACAACGTCAAGACGGCCTACGTGGACGATCCGGTTCTCGGACCGATCACCAAGTAGCACCGCAGGCGCCACAGGGCCCCGGCTCCCCCGCAAGTGACCAGTTCACCAGGGAGGGCCGGGGCTCTTCCGTTGCCACCCGACGCCCTCTCACTTACCGCAGCATCTGCCCAAACGCTCTCTCACTTTCCCCGTTGAAGGCCTCACAGCGGAAACATAGGTTCAGCCCGTTTCCCGCACAGCAGCGGGCACCAGAGTGGGATCCGAAGCCGGCCAATCCCCCGGCATGTGATCCCAAGGAGTGCAGTGAGCGTCCTCGCCCGAAGTGTAGGCAATGCGTTTAGAAACAAGGTCCGGACAGCCGCAGTAGTGGCCGTGCTGGCCGTCGCGATCGGACTGGCCCTGGCCATGCTGGTGGCCAACCAGGCCGTCGGCGCCAAGGTCCAGGAGCTGAACGCGTCGGTGGGGACCGTGCTGACGGTGAACCCGGCCGGCGGCCAGGGCTTCGAGGGCGGCGGCGAGCCGCTGACCGCCGGGCAGGCGGCAACCGCAGCCGACGTTCCCAACGTGACCGCCGTCGTCGGAACCAAGGCGTTGCGGCTGCGCAACGCGACCGAAGCCGCCGCGCAGGCGGCGGCCGGAACCCAAGCCGGCACCCAGGCCGGTCCCGGCGGCGGGCAGGGCGGCCCGGGCGGCCAGACCACCACGACGCTGACCACCAGCCTCACCGCCGCCGTCGACGCCGGAACGCTCGGCGCGCGTAACCAGGACAGCACTTCAGGCACTTCAGGCAGCACGGGCACCACCGGGACCACCCGGCCGGCGCGGTCCCTTCCCATTACCGCCACCGGAACCGGCGCCGAAGTGGACAGCACCGGCAAGGCACTGGAACTGACCTCGGGCACCGGCCTGGGCGACTACACGAAGGAGTCCACCAAGGCGCTGCTGGGCACCACCCTGGCCGAGAAGAACAACCTCAAGGTGGGCTCCACCTTCACCATCAACAGCAAGACCTTCACCGTCGCCGGCCTGTTCGACGCCGGCACGGCTTTCGGCAACAACGCCCTCTACGTCACGCTCCCCACGGCCCAGACCCTGGCCGAGCTGCCCGGCGAACTGTCCACGATGATCGTCACCGTGGACAGCATGGAGCACGTCGACGCCGCCAAGACCGCGCTGCAGAGCGCCCTCGGCACCGACAAGGCTGACGTCACCCAGGGCCAGCGCAACCTCGAAACCGCCGTCACCTCGCTGGACAGCGTCAAGAACATTTCGATGGTGGCGTTCATCGCCGCGCTGGGCACCGCGGGGCTGATCATCCTGCTGATCATGGTCATGCTGGTCCGCGAGCGCCGCCGTGAAATCGGTGTCCTCAAAGCCATCGGCGCACCGAACCGCACCATCGGGCTCCAGTTCGTGCTCGAAGCCCTGGTCCTGGTGGCCCTCGGCAGTGTGGTGGGCGCCGTCATCGCCTCCTTCGCCAGCGGCGGCATCGCCTCCGCACTGGTCAGCTCCAGCACAAGCACGACGGCGGCCCCAGCCGGCCAGCGCGGCGGCGGTTTCGCCGGGGCTGCCGGCGGCTTGCCGGGCGGCCAGTTCCCGGGCGGCCAGGGCGGGCCGTTCGGCGGCGCGTCCCAGCTGCTCACCTCCGTCACCGCCAGCGTGTCCCCGGGCGTTCTTGCCGCCGGCATTGCCGCGGTGTTCGGCGTCGCCATCATCGGGGCGCTGGTTCCGGCCCTGCTCACCGCCCGCATCCGCCCCATCGAAGTCCTCCGAGGAGAATAGCCATGATTGAAGTCAAGGATCTGGTCCGCACGTTCAAGTCCGGCGACCGCACCATCAAGCCGGTCAACGGCGTCAGCTTCGAGCTGGAGCAGGGAACGCTGGCGTCCATCGTCGGTAAGAGCGGCAGCGGCAAGAGCACACTCCTGTCCCTCCTGGGTGCGCTGGACAAGCCGACCGGCGGAGACGTCGTCGTCAACGGCGTGAGCCTGGCGGGCATGCCGGACGGCAAGCTGACCGAATACCGGCGACGGGACATCGGCTTCGTGTTCCAGCAGTTCAACCTGGTTCCCAACCTCTCCGCGCTGGACAATGTCATGCTGCCCATGGAGTTCGCCGGCGTGCGGAAGTCGGCCCGGACTGAGCGGACGCGGGCGCTGCTGGAGCAGGTGCAGCTCGACCCGGACAAGCACGGCCGCCGCATCAACCGTCTCTCCGGCGGCGAGCAGCAGCGCGTGGCGATCGCCCGGGCCCTGGCCAACGAGCCCAAGCTGATCCTCGCCGACGAGCCCACGGGCAACCTCGATGAACAGACAGGCGAGCACATCATCGAACTGCTCAGCTCCCTCAGCCGCGACCACAACACCACCATCCTGGTGGTCACGCACGACCGCACGCTCGCCAACAAGACGGACCGCAGATTCCGGCTGCAGCAGGGCAAGCTCACGGAGGAGCCCGTCCGCGGCCGTGCCGCGGAGCCGGCAGCCGTGTAAGGATCCGTGTAGGTCGCCGGCCGCGGGTTGGCGCGGAAAGGTGGGGGCGGGCCGAAAACCCTCCCTCACCTTTCACAGGTTTTACCCGGACCCTTCCTCACCTTTCGCACGTTACGACCCGCCCCCTCCTCACCCGGGTGAGAGGATGGCGTCATGACGTCACCGATCGCCAAGCCTTGGCTCTTCAGCCAGTCCAACCAGGATCCCCTTGCCGCCACCGGCCGCCGGCTGCGGTGGGGTGTCATCGCCACCGGCCGGATCGCCTCCCTGGTCTCGCAGGACCTGGCGCTCTTGGAGGACGCGGAACTTTATGCCGTGAGCTCGCGCGGGCAGCACACCGCGGACGCGTTTGCCAGCGAGTTCGGCTTTGCCGTCGCATACGGGGACGACGGCGGACAGCACGGCTATGAACGGCTCCTCGCCGATGACTCTGTGGACGTGGTCTACGTGGCCACGCCGCACGCCCAGCACCACCGGATGGTCCTGGCTGCGCTGCGGGCAGGCAAGCATGTTCTGTGCGAAAAGGCGTTCACCATCAACGCCCGCGAAGCTGCCGAGCTGATCGGTGTTGCGCGCGACAAAAAGCTGTTCCTGATGGAGGCCGTGTGGAGCCGCTTCCTGCCCAGCATGCAGAGGGCGTTCGAGATCGCGCATTCCGGCGAGCTGGGGACCCTCCAATGGGTCACGGCGGACCTTGGTTTTCCGGCCCCTTACTCCCCCACCGCGAGGCTGTGGGCTGTCCAGGACGGCGGCGGCGCCCTTCTCGACATCACCGTCTATCCGCTGCTGTGGGCCCTCGGCACCCTGGGTTTCCCGCAGACAGTCAGTGCCATGGGCACTTTGAACGACGACGGCGTGGACGCCCAGAATGCGCTCACGCTGGGTTACCACCACGGCGCGCAGGCACAGCTGACCTCATCCCTGCTCGCGCACGGCCCCCGTACGGCCACGGTGGCCGGCAGCCTGGGTTACCTCCAGACTCTCGGCTCGATCAACAACCCCAGGAAGCTGGTGGTGGGGATCGGGCAGGAGACACCGCGGACGGAACACTTCGAGGTGACGGGACGGGGCTATACGTACGAGCTTCGTGAGGTGACGCGGTGCGTTCAACAGGGCCTCACCGAGAGCCCGGTCATGCCCCTGGAGGACTCGCTGAACACGATGCGGTTGTTCGACGGCGTGCGCGCCCAGCTCGGTGTCGCATATCCCAACGACGCCCACTGAGCACCCCGCGCTTTCCTCGAATCGAAAGAATTATTGCTCGCGGGTCTGGACTCTCACTTTGGGGCAGGCTTAGGCTGTAGACGATCGTCGACTGACTCGGTGAGCTTGGGGGTGTTAAGCATGACCATAGCGGCTTTGTCGTGGTCTGCGCTGCGCCCTCTGCGCCCTGTGCTGTTGGCCGGCGCCGCTGCAGTGGCTTGGCTGGCTGTATCCGCCCCGGCTGCCGACGCCGACAATTCCCACCGATCTGACTCGCTTGGCGGCAGTATTTCGTCGGCTGTCTCGTCGGTCAAAGGCAGTGTGGCTGGAAGCGTTGGCGCACTGGTTTCTTCAAACGCACATGAAGCCCGCGCCGCTGCAGAACCCACACCGGCCGTAGCGCCGCTGCCACTGCCAGCCGTCGATCCGGCGGCCATCCCGGCACCATTGCCGGCGACGGTCGCACCGGCGCCGCCCGCTGCGGCTCCCGTTCCCGCCGCTCCATCCTCGACCACGCCTGTGGCAGTCGTTGCGCCGGTCGTGGCGGAGGTTGTCGAGCCGATTGACGAGGCCCTGGGCGGACTGCCGGTCGGAGAAGCCCTGCCGGAAGGCACCCTGGCAGGGGTTACTAACCCCGTTGTCTCCGTTGCTGATGGAGCACTGGCTGACACAGCTGAAACGATCGTGAAGCCGGTGGCCGAGGTCGCTAAGCCAGTAACCGACGCCGTGAGCCCGGCAACCGATGCCCTAAGCCCGGTGACCGACTCCCTGCCTGTTGAGCTTCCCCTGGAGCCGGTCACGGATGTCCTCACGCAGACTCCCGTAACTGCGCCCATCGCGGATGTCGTGGCGGGAATTGTCACGGTCCCGGAACGGCTGGCCGCCGCGGTTGATCTCGCCAGGACGGGCCAAATTTCCGCAGATCCAGCGGGTTCAATCGGCAGCGTCGCAGGGCCTTCTGCGGTGCCCGCGCCGCCTGTTCAGCGTGCCATCGGATCGCCACCTGCGCATTCCAACCATGGAGTCACGCCAGCCGCAGCCCCAACGGGGTCTGCCCCCAAGGTTCCTGCCGGCGGAGACTCACCATCCGGTGGAGACCGCACGCCCACCCCCGAGGCGCTGCTTCCTGCTCCGGCCTCAGGCTCGGGCAGCGGGACATCCTCCGGCAGCCCCTCCGCGTCGGCCGCCTGGCTGAACAGCCCCTTTGAATACCTGCCGCTCATGGGCTTTGTCCCCGTCAGCGGACCCCTTCAGCATGTTCCCTCGCCGGTGGCCATCGACCCCGGCTCCTCTCCTGACTAGTTGGGCCCCTTCTGCCATCCTGCGGCAGACACACGGCCAATCAGGCTGCCATGAGCGCCTGACAACAACTTTTCAGGAGACATCACAATGCACCAGACAGTTCGCAGGGGCCTGTTAGGCACCCTCTTTGCCGGAGGGCTATTGGCCCTCGGCGCAACCGCGGCGAGCGCGGACACCACTGCCACGGGCGCGGTCAACATCGCGTCTGAAACCGCTTCGGCGGACCTCAATGCTTCGACGTCGCTGGGTCTGCTGGGTGGCCCAGCGCCGTCGAATTCTTCCACGGTCAGCGTGAATGCCGACCTTGACCTCAACACCGGAACCACGAACGGCAGCACAGCCGCCGTGGCACCAGCTGCGACGGCCTTGGTCGACGTCAACCTCGGCAACACCGCCGCCACCGGAACGGGCACCACCGTTCCAGCCGCCGACGCCACCGCCCTGGTCGACGTCAACCTCGGCAACACCGCCGTGACCGGAACCGACACCACCGTTCCCGCCGCGGACGTAACCGCTGCCGCGGACGTCAACCTTGGCAACACCGCAGCCAGCGGAACGGGCACCACCGTTCCGGCCGCCGACGTGGCAGCTGCGGTAGACGTGAACCTTGGCAACACCGCAGCCGGCGGAACGGGCACCGCCGTTCCCGCCGCCGACGTGGCAGCTGCTGCGGACGTCAACCTCGGCAACACCGCCGTGACCGGAACCGACGCCGTCGTTCCCGCCGCGGACGTAACCGCTGCCGCGGACGTCAACCTTGGCAACACCGCAGCCAGCGGAACGGGCACCACGGTTCCCGCCGCCGACGTGGCAGCTGCGGTAGACGTGAACCTTGGTGGTACTGGCACCGGGACGGGCACCACCGTTCCCGCCGCCGACGTAGCCGCTGCTGCGGACGTTAACCTCGGCAACACCGCAGCCAGCGGAACGGGCACCACGGTTCCCGCCGCCGACGCCACCGCCCTGCTCGACGTCAACCTCGGCAACACCGCCGCGACCGGAACGGGCACCACCGTTCCCGCCACCGACGTGGCAGCCGCAGTAGACGTCAACCTCGGCAACACCGCCTTGGCCGGAACCGACACCGTCGTTCCCAACGCCGACGTGGCAGCTGCAGTAAACGTGAACCTTGGTGGCACAGGCACCGGAACGGGCACCACTGTTCCCAACGCCGATGCGACGGCCGCTCTGGACCTCAACCTCGGCAACACAGGCCTGCTGGGAACCGGCACTGACGGCACCCTCGCCGACGCCCTGGTCGACGTCAGCCTCGGCAACAACAGCGGAACGGGAACCGGCACCGCCGTCCCTGACCTGGCCGCCGTCGTCGACCTCACCCTTGGCAACACGGGTTCGCTGGGAACTGGTGCTGAAGGCACCGTGGACCTTGGGCTCGGCACGGGAACAGGCGCATCCGTGGACCTGGGTGTCGACCTGGGCATCGGACTCGGCACGGGAACTGTGACCACGCCGCCGGCTACCGATCCGGGTGACGGAACGGGCACCGGCACCGATCCGGGTGACGGAACGGGTACGGGTGGCACCGGTGGAACAGATACCGGTAGCACCGGCGCCGAAGGAACTGGCACTGACGGAACTGGCACCGACACAACCGGCGGAGCTGCAACGGGCACTGGCGCTGGCACCGGAAGCACCGCTACGGGTGCCGCCATCCTGCCTGCGGGCTCGGTGACCACTGGCGTCTCTGCATCCGAGGGCACGGCGGCCATGGCAAACGCAAGCATGGCCAACGGAAACATGGCCACGGCACAGCAGACGCTCGCCAACACCGGAACCGACGCCGGGCTCCTGCCGCTGGCACTGGTCCTGCTCGCCATCGGAGCACTGCTCGTAATCCGCAGGAAGAAGGCCTGACAGTCGGGATCCTGCCTGGACAGGAATAACCGCCCTTCGTCGGCGGTCCGCATTTGGAAAGTCCACAAGACTTCCGGGTGCCGGGCCGCCGGCGAAGCCGCGCCCTGCCCGGGCACCCGACTGCTCACCATTCGCAAGAACCCATCCGCCCCAGCTCATCAACCGTCACCCGCGGCCTGATTTAGTAAGTAGACGTATTACTCTTAACACCGAGCCAGAGCTGAAAAGGACGGCAACGTGTTGGAAAAAACGCCCGGCGGGGTGACGACGGATGTACTGGGCGGGCGCTACCGGCTGGGTGAGGTAATCGGACGCGGCGGCATGTCGTCGGTCTATGCGGCCACCGACCAGAACCTCGGCCGGGAAGTTGCCCTGAAGCTCTTCGCGCCCCAGACCGCAGACGCTGACGAACTCAAACGGCAGGAAACCGAGATCCGGCTCCTGGCAACCCTGAACCACCCCAGCCTTGTCACCCTCTTCGATGCCGGCGTGGACACCCGCGTGCCGGACCAGCCCAGACCCTTCCTGACCATGGAACTCGTGGAGGGCCAGGACCTACGCAGCCGGCTCCGGCACAGCCGCGTTCCGCTCGACGAACTGTCCGTCATCGGCGCCGGTATCGCTGACGCCCTCGCGTATGTTCACGGGCTCGGCATCATCCACCGCGACATCAAGCCCGCCAACATCCTCCTCGTCCAGGTCCGGCCCGGCGAGCCGGTCCGCCCCAAACTGACCGACTTCGGCATTGCCCGGATTGTGGACGGCACCCGGCTCACGGCCACCGGCACCATGGTGGGCACGGCGGCTTACCTAAGTCCCGAACAGGCCATGGGCTCCCCGCTTTCGCCCGCCTCAGACATCTATTCGCTCGGCCTCGTGCTGCTCGAGAGCATCAAGGGCACCGTCGAATATCCGGGCAGCGCGGTGGAATCAGCGGTGGCACGCCTGCACCGGGCGCCTGAAATCCCCGACGACCTGCCCAGGGAATGGCGGCACCTGCTGGCCTCCATGACCGCCCTGGAACCGCTGGAGCGGCCCTCCGCGGCGGACCTCGAAGCGGCTCTCCGGCATGCCCTCGTGTCACCCGAATCCGCGCCGGCAGAGCTGCCAGAGGAGCACACCCGCATTCTTCCCGCGCTGCCATCCCGGCCGCCGTCCATTGTTCCTTCAGCGCTTTCCGAGACGCAGCCAACCGCCAAAACACCAGCACGCGAAACACCAGCACGCCCAAGCGGCCGCCCCGGCGGTGCGAAGAGACGCCGCCGGCTGCGGATTGGCGCCGGCCTTGCCGCAGCCATCCTGCTCGGCGGAGCAGCCGCGCTCACCGTCGCTGCCAACTCACCTGTAACGCCCGACGTCGTCCCCTACCCCAGCGTCAGCGGCACCTTGGGTGACCATCTCGAGAAGCTGCAAAGGAGCGTCAAACCATGAGCCCAGGCAGGGCACCGGCCGCGATGCGCCGGGCGATGACCGTTCTCACGGGCTGCATCCTGGCAGCCGGACTGGCCGGCTGCGCCAGCGCCGCCCCGGATCTCGAAACAGGCGCGGCCGTAAAGCTTCAGCAGCGGGTCCTGGATGTCACCCGGTCAGCCGCAGGAAGTAATCCCACCGCCGCGCTGGCCTCCCTCGACCGGCTGTCCACTGAGCTGGATGCTGCGGCAGCCACCGGACAGGTTTCCTTCAAGCGCCACCAGAGCATCATGGCAGCCATCAACTCTGTGCGGGCCGACCTTACCGCTGCGCAGTCCGCCAAAACGGCGGCCGCCAAGGCCGCAGCCGCGAAGGCCGCGGCTAAAGCGAAACCATCGCCGACGGCCGCCCCCGTGGCGGCGGTCCCCGCACCGGCTCCGGCAAACGGCGGACAACGGGACAACTCCGGGAAGGGCAGCCCGGAAGTCAACAAGGACAAGGGGCGGGGCAAGAACAAGGACTAGTTCCGCCGGGGACCAGTCCTTGTTCTTCAATCTTCGGGAAGGCTCACCGCCCGCCAGGTGTTCTTCAACCGTCAGGAAGCCGCTGCCGGGAAACGGTCCCAGGTCCGGTGCGCGGCCAGCAGTTCCTGGATCTGCGGAACCACCTGCCCGGCGCTGTCGCCGAGCACCACGCCTGCCGCGTCATCCGGAATGCTCGCCGCGTCCACACCGGCTGCCCCTGATCCCCATGCCCCGATGGCCTTGGCGTGGCGGAAGGCCTCCGACAGCAGCAGCACCACACGGGGATCCAGCGAGGCACCTGGCTCACCGGCCTTCGCGTCCAGCCCCTGTTCGGCGTCGTCCGCCGGCGCACCGGACCCTGCCACGATGACCGCGTCGAACTCGGTGGAGCGGGCGGTGAGGTAGGTCCGCTGAACCGGGATCCCGCCGTCGGCCTCTCCCCCGAGCGTCCCGCCGGACGGTGCGATCACCAGCGGAACGATGCCCGCGGCGTCGAGCGCCTTGCGCGCATCCCGGACGGCCTCCAGGTCGCTGGATTCGTCCGCCACGATCCCGACGATGCGGCCCGCCACAGGCCAGGTCTTGCCGAGCTGGGAAAGGGCCGGGCTGGGCTGGGACTCAGGAACGTCCTCGGTGGCCTCGGGGCCCGGCATGCCCAACCCGCGGGCGACAGCGGCGCACAGCGAGGCGTCGATGTTCGCCAGCGCGAGCAGCTGGCGCTCACGCACGGGCTTCTCGTAGCACTTGCCCAGCTCGAACGTGTACGCCTGGATCACATGGTCCTGCTCCACCGGAGTGAGGCTCCGGAAGAACAGCCGGGCCTGGCTGTAGTGGTCATCAAAGGACGCCGGATTCTTGCGCTGCTTGATGGCGTTGGCCACGGCCTCCGGCACGTCAACGAACGCCCCAAGGTCCGCGCCTGCTTTGAAGGGGCAACCGCCATCGAGGGAATTGGGCCGGTAGGGTGCCACCCCGGCGTGGACGGCCGTCTGGTGCATGCCGTCGCGCAGCATGTCGTTTACCGGCGCCTGCGGCCTGTTGATGGGGATCTGCGCGAAGTTCGGGCCGCCCAGCCGGGAGATCTGGGTGTCCAGGTAGGAGAAAAGCCTGACCTGCAGCAGCGGATCGTTGGTGACGTCGATGCCCGGCACCAGGTGCCCGGGGTGGAAGGCCACCTGCTCCGTTTCCGCGAAGTAGTTGACCGGGTTGGCATTGAGCGTCATCAGTCCGATCGGCTGGACCGGGGCCAGCTCCTCGGGCACAAACTTGGTGGGATCCAGCAGGTCGATTCCCTCAAACATCTGGTCCTCGGTGTCCGGGAAGGCCTGGATTCCCAGCTCCCACTCCGGGTAGGCGCCGGCCTCGATCGCGTCGGCCAGATCGCGCCGGTGGAAGTCCGGGTCCATGCCGTTGATGATCTGGGCTTCCTCCCAGGCCAGCGAGTGCACGCCCTGCTTGGGCTTCCAGTGGAACTTGACGAGCGTCGTGGCGCCCGCGGCGTCAACCAGACGGAAGGTGTGGACGCCAAAGCCCTCCATGGTCCGGTAAGAGCGCGGGATGCCCCGGTCGGACATGTTCCACATGGTGTGCGCCTGGGCCTCGGTGTGCAGCGACACGAAATCCCAGAACGTGTCGTGGGCGCTCTGGGCCTGCGGGATCTCGCGGTCCGGGTGCGGCTTTGCGGCGTGCACGATGTCCGGGAACTTGATCCCGTCCTGGATGAAGAACACGGGAATGTTGTTCCCCACCAGGTCATACACGCCCTCATCCGTGTAGAACTTGGTGGAGAATCCCCGGGTGTCCCGGACGGTGTCGGCCGAGCCGCGCGAACCGAGGACAGTGGAGAACCTGACGAAGACGGGTGTCTCCACATCCTTGGCGAGGAAGCCCGCCCGGGTGATGTTGGCGGCGGTGCCGTATGACCGGAACATGCCGTGGGCGCCGGCACCCCGTGCGTGCACCACGCGCTCGGGGATGCGCTCGTGGTCGAAGTGGGTGATCTTCTCCCGGAGGTGGTGGTCCTGCAGCAGGATCGGTCCCCGCGGGCCGGCCTTCAGCGAATGGTCCGTATCCTCAAGCCGGAGCCCCTGCGCGGTGGTCAGGTACTGCCCGGACTGGGCCCGGGCATGTTCCGGGGCGCCGGTGGGGCTGCCGGTCGGGGACACTGCTTCCGGCCCCTGCTGGTCCGGCTTGGGCGGCAAAGGTTCCCTTGGGGTGGCGGGTTCGACGACGGCGGGCTGCTCGCCTGCCGGGGCTCCCGGAATGTTGATTGCTGATTTTTCAGGCACAGAGTCATCCTTTCCGAAGCGGCGGCCTAACCGGACTCGGCCCTGGGCGCTGGGCCCCCGACCGAAAGATAAGCCTGCTTAGTACCCTACGAAACCCGGCGGCCGGCCACAACCGCGGGCCGTCATTCGGGCATCCCGCCCTTCATAGTCAGCAACCTTAGTTTCTCTCTTCAAATGCCACGTGCTTCCCGCTACGTTGGAGGTGTTCCATCCGAACAAGGGCAATCAGAACCACGGGCCATCCGCCCGTACGCTGAAGGAGTGAACCAAGCATGGCAACTGTCCAGGAATCGATCACTGTCGATGTCCCCGTACGCCAGGCCTACAACCAATGGACGCAGTTTGAGGATTTTCCCAATTTCATGAGCGGCGTGGACGCCGTCCGCCAGCTCGATGACACCACTGTTCATTTCGAAACCAGCATCGCGGGGGTGAAGCGCGAGTACGACGCCCAGATCACGGTCCAGGAGCCGGACCAGCGCGTCACGTGGGAGAGCCTAAATGAGCCGCGCAACTCGGGAACAGTGTGGTTTGAGTCCGTGGGCGACAACGAAACCAAGGTAAACGTCGAACTGACCTGGGAGCCCGAATCAGCGGTGGAGAAGCTCGGCGCAGCAACCGGCCTCGACTCCCGGCAGGTGGCCTCGGACCTGAAGAAGTTCAAGAAATTCATCGAGGAGCGGGACACGGAGACCGGCTCCTGGCGTGAAAGCGTGAGCGGCGGCGAAGTCGAAGGTGGCACTGGTACGACGGCGGCGGGTGCCGGCGTCGGTAGCGGAACCGGCGGCGTCGGTAGCGGAACCGGCGGCGTCGGAAGCGGAACGGGCGGCGTCGAAACCGGAACAACGGGAGCCGGAGCGGCCGCCGGGACGGGAACGTGGGAGGCCACGGCAGCCGGCGGCAACGGCGATCCGGGTGCGGGCACCGGCTACTCCGAGGGCGCGGGCATGGACGCGGTCCCGGGACGCAGCTACGAATCCGGTGACGCCTATGACGCCTCGGCAACCGAACGGCCGGTGAGCGCCGACCCGGACCTCGCCGTCGACGCCCCGTACGGCGACGAGAACACCGGCGAGCCGCGCAACGAAACTCGTCACACGGATACCCGCCGCGACGCTATCCCCGACCGCTAGGTCGAGGCCCGGCCAACAGCCGTCAAACACGGAAACGCCCCGCCACTCAAACGAGTGGCGGGGCGTTTCTGTGACTGGCTCGTCAGCGCAGCCGCGGGCCGGGGTATCAGCCCAGGCTGGCGACGATCTTGTTGAGCGTTGCGGACGGCCGCATGACGGCGGCTGCCTTCTCGGCGTCGGGGCGGTAGTAGCCGCCGATGTCCGCCGGCTGGCCCTGGGCGCCCAGCAGTTCAGCGACGATAGCGTCCTCGTTGGACGTCAGGGCTTCGGCGACGGGGGCGAACGAGGCTGCCAGCTCGGCGTCCCCGGTCTGCTTGGCGAGTTCCTGTGCCCAGTACTGGGCCAGGTAGTAGTGGCTGCCGCGGTTGTCGATCTCGCCGGCCTTGCGGCTCGGGGACTTGTTCTCCAGCAGGAAGGTGCCGGTGGCGCGGTCCAGGGTATCGGCCAGGACCTGGGCACGGGCGTTGTCCGTGGTGTTGGCCAGGTGCTCGAAGCTGACGGCCAGCGCCAGGAATTCGCCCAGGCTGTCCCAGCGCAGGTGGTTTTCCTTGAGCAGCTGCTGGACGTGCTTCGGAGCGGAGCCGCCGGCACCGGTCTCGAAGAGGCCGCCGCCGTTGATCAGCGGAACGATGGAGAGCATCTTGGCACTGGTGCCCAGTTCGAGGATCGGGAACAGGTCTGTGAGGTAGTCGCGGAGCACGTTGCCGGTGACGGAGATAGTGTCCTCGCCCTTGCGGATGCGCTCCAGGGTGAAGGCGGTGGCCTTGACCGGGGAGAGGATCTCGATCTGCAGGCCCTCGGTGTCGTGCTCCTTCAGGTATTCGCGGACCTTCTCGATGAGCTTGGCGTCGTGCGCGCGGGTCTCGTCAAGCCAGAACACTGCCGGGGTCTGGGATGCGCGGGCGCGGTTCACGGCCAGCTTGACCCAGTCGCGGATGGGCAGGTCCTTGGTCTGGCAGGCGCGCCAGATGTCACCCGGGGCAACTTCGTGTTCGATCAGGACGTTGCCCGAGCCGTCGACCACCTGGATCTTGCCGGGGACCTGGGCCTCGAAGGTCTTGTCGTGGCTGCCGTACTCCTCGGCGGCCTGGGCCATGAGGCCGACGTTCGGGACCGTGCCCATGGTGGTGGGGTCGAAGGCGCCGTTGGCGCGGCAGTCGTCGATGACAACCTGGTAGATGCCGGCGTAGGAGCTGTCCGGGAGGACTGCCAGGGTGTCGGCTTCCTTGCCGTCCGGGCCCCACATGTGGCCGGAGGTGCGGATCATGGCCGGCATGGAGGCGTCCACGATGACGTCGCTGGGGACGTGCAGGTTGGTGATGCCCTTGTCGGAGTCGACCATGGCGATCGCGGGGCCCTCTTCGAGGCCCTTCTTGATGGCGGCCCGGACGCCATCGCGGACGTCCTCGGGCAGCTCGTCCAGGCCGTTGAGGATGGAGGCAAGGCCGTTGTTGGGGCTGAGGCCGGCCGCGGCGAGCTGCTTGCCGTACGTCTCGAACAGCTCCGAGAAGTAGGCCTTGACCACGTGGCCGAAGATGATGGGGTCGGAGACCTTCATCATGGTGGCCTTCAGGTGCGCGGAGAACAGCACGCCCTCTTCCTTGGCGCGGACTACCTGTGCCGCCAGGAATTCGTCCAGGGCAGCCGCACGCATCACGGTGCCGTCGATGACTTCGCCGGCGAGGACCGGGAAGGCCTTCTTCAGGACCTTGACGGTGCCGTCTTCACGGACCAGCTGGATTTCGATGGTGCCGTCGGCCGGGACCACCACGGACTTCTCGTTGGAGCGGAAGTCGTTGGCATCCATGTGGGCCACGTTGGTCTTGGACTCGGGGGTCCAGGCACCCATGGAGTGCGGGTTCTGCCGGGCGTAGTTCTTGACCGACAGCGGCGCGCGGCGGTCCGAGTTGCCTTCACGCAGGACCGGGTTCACGGCGGAGCCCTTGATCTTGTCGTAGCGGGACCGGATGGCGGTCTCTTCGTCGGACGTGGGGTTGTCCGGGTAGTCCGGCAGGTTGTAGCCCTGGGACTGAAGCTCGGCGACGGCGGCCTTCAGCTGCGGCACGGATGCGCTGATGTTGGGCAGCTTGATGATGTTGGCTTCCGGCTTCTTTGCCAGTTCACCGAGTTCAGCCAGGGCGTCACCAATCCGCTGCTCTTCAGTGAGGTAGTCGCCGAAGACGGCGATGATGCGGCCGGCCAGCGAAATGTCGCGGGTCTCCACCTGCACACCTGCCGTGGACGCGAACGCCTCGATGATCGGCAGGAACGAATATGTGGCCAGCATCGGCGCTTCGTCGGTGTGGGTATAGATAATTTTGGCCATGCTCGGGCGTCTCCCTGAAGGTCGGCTTGTATCTGGTATTCCGGCTATTTCACCAACCTTTAACTTACCCGAGGTGAACCGGTTGAACCTTACCCGGGCGGCCGGATGCCCCTGCATGACCCTCCGCCCGTGACTTCCGCCACACTATCCATTGTCCCCGGGGCGCAGGAGTCCTAATCTTTCTCTCATAAACGAATACCGCTTCGGCGGCTGAACCCAGTTGGAACCCCTTGCGGCAGGGGCAGATCAGCACACCCCTACCTGGCAAATAAAACTTGAATCGTCACTAACCGAGCTTGTCATCCCCGGGTAGGTTAATCAGTCACCTGGCGTGCCTCCCGGGCCCGCCCCACCTGATAGGTAGGACCGCAATGACGAGCAAAAAGACTCTGGCCGGCAGCCTCCTGAGCCTCTCCACAGGCCTGCTGTTGGCCGTGAGCGCCATCGGCGGCGCAACAGCCTCTTCTGCAACGTCGCAGGACTTGACCCAACTCCAGGTCGCCAGCACCCCGGTGTCCAGCCCGCAGGGCTACTGGACACCCGAGCGAATGCGCGCCGCCCTTCCCGGAGACGTGCTGGCCGCCAAGGTCGTGGGCCGGCAGGACAACACTGGCGCCCCGTCCCCGGCTGCCGTCGAGACGGGAGCGCTGACGAGGTTCGCCGGCACGGCCCCCCAGACCACGGCAACCACGGCCCTGCACGCAAACGAAACCCCGGTCAGCCACGTCGGCAAGGTTTTCTTCACCCTCGGCGGGATCAACTACGTCTGCTCCGGCAATTCGATTGCCGCACAGAACAAGAGCCTGGTGGCCACCGCCGGCCACTGCGTCAATGAGGGGCCCGGCGCCTTCGCCAAGAACTGGGTCTTCGTTCCCGGCTACATCAACGGAAAGGCCCCCTACGGTCAGTGGGCGGCCAGGTCGCTGTACGCCCCACGGAACTGGACGTCCGGCGGCGACATCCGGTACGACACCGGCTTCGCCTTGGTGGCACGCGTCGGCGGCAAGACCCTGGCCGACGTCGTCGGGGCGTCCGGAGTGGAGTTCAACCAGTCCCGCGGCATGACGTACAAGTCCTACGGGTACCCCGCCGCGGCCCCGTTCACGGGCCAGACCCTGGTCAGTTGCACGGGCACTGCCCACGATGACACCATCAACCCGCAGTTCAACTCGCAGGGCATTTCCTGCGACATGACGGGCGGCTCCTCGGGCGGCCCCTGGTTCGCACAGGGCGACACGAATGCTGTGAGCGGAGCGGACGGCTTCCAGAACTCCATCAACAGTTATGGCTATGGAACCAGTTCCACCACGATGTTCGGGCCGTACTGGGGTTCCACCATCATGAAGGTCTACAACTATGCACAGAACAAGTGATGAACCTGACGGTGCCGAGGTAAGCCACAACGTCAGCGAATCGCCCGAGGAGATCCTCGCCTACTGGACCCCCGAACGGATGGCTGGTGCCGTCCCGAGGGACATCCGGTTGCCGGACCCGGAGGAAAGCCAGCCCCAAACAAAAGAAGACTGAACCAGGTTAAAGCCCGACGGCGGCCGGACCCCTTAAGGGGGCAGCCGCCGTCGCGCATTAACTTGGGCCCACGCCGCCCGGGTTCCCTGGCCGAGCGCAACGAGGTTAGGGAGGCGGTTGGGCCCACGCCGCCCGGGTTCCCTGGCCGAGCGCAGCGAGGTTAGGGAGGCGGTTGGGCCCACGCCGCCCGGGTTCCCTGGCCGAGCGCAGCGAGGTTAGGGAGGCGGTGGGGATTAGTGGAAGAAGTGGCGGGCGCCGGTGAAGTACATGGTGATGCCCGCAGCGTTCGCTGCGGCCACGACTTCCTCGTCCCGGACCGAGCCGCCGGGCTGCACCACAGCCCGGACGCCGGCGTCGATCAGGATCTGCAGGCCGTCGGCGAAGGGGAAGAACGCGTCGGAGGCTGCCACCGCACCGCGGGCACGGGCAGGCGCGCCGGCCGCATCGGCGTTGGAGGCGCCGCCGGCACCGTCGACGTCGGAGTCCACCTGCACACCGAGGGTGTTGGCCCGTTCGACGGCGAGCTTGCAGGAGTCCAGGCGGTTGACCTGGCCCATGCCGATGCCCACTGCGGCACCGTTCGAGGCGAGCAGGATGGCGTTGGATTTGGCTGCGCGGCAGGCGGTCCAGGCGAAGGCGAGGTCGGCCAGAGTGGCGTCGTCGGCCGCTTCGCCGGCGGCGAGCGTCCAGTTGGCGGGGTTGTCGCCGTCGGCGTTCACCTTGTCACTGACCTGCACCAGCACGCCGCCGGAGACCTGGCGGATTTCGGTCGGGTAGCGGCCGTAGCCCTCGGGGAGGGCGAGCAGGCGGATGTTCTTCTTCTTGGAGAGGATCTCCACGGCCTCCGGCTCGAAGCCGGGCGCGATGACCACCTCGGTGAAGATGTCCTTGACGGTGTTCGCCATGCCGGCGGTTACCGTGCGGTTGGCCGCGATAACGCCGCCGAAGGCGGAGACGGGGTCGCAGGCGTGTGCTTTGGCGTGGGCATCGGCGATCGGGTCGGCGGCATCGGCGGAGGCCACGGCCACCCCACAGGGGTTCGCGTGCTTGATGATGGCCACGGCGGGCTCGGCGAAGTCGTAGGCGGCGCGCAATGCTGCGTCAGCGTCCACGAAGTTGTTGTAGCTCATGGCCTTGCCGTGCAGCTGGTCTGCCTGGGCGATACCCACCGGGGCTGCCTTGTCGACGTAAAGCGCGGCCTGCTGGTGCGGGTTCTCGCCGTAGCGCAGCACCTCGGAGCGTTCCAGGGCAAGGCCTGCGTAGGCGGGCCAGTCAATGACGCCGTCGCCGTCCTCATCGAGGAACTGGCTGGCGGTCCAGGTGGCCACGGCGGTGTCGTAGCTGGCGGTGTGCGCGAACGCCTTCGCGGCGAGCCGGCGGCGGGTCTTGAGGTCGAAGCCGCCCTCTGCGGCGGCGCGGACCACGTCGCCGTAGAACGTCGGGTCCACCACGATGGCGACGGCGGCGTGGTTCTTCGCGGCGGAGCGCACCATGGCGGGGCCTCCGATGTCGATCTGCTCCACGACGTCGTCCTGTGCGGCGCCGGACTTCACCGTCTCCACGAACGGGTACAGGTTCACCACGACGAGGTCGAAGGCCTCGATCTCCATCTTGGCGAGGGTCTCCATGTGGGCGGGGACGCGGCGGTCGGCGAGGATGCCGCCGTGGACGCGCGGGTGCAGGGTCTTGACCCGGCCGTCCAGCATCTCCGGGGAACCGGTGACCTCTTCGACTTCCTGGACCGGGATGCCGGCCGCGGCGATCTTCTTGGCGGTGGAGCCGGTGGAAACAATTTTGACGCCTGCTGCGTGCAGGCCCTTGGCGAGCTCCTCCAGACCGGTCTTGTCGTATACCGAGATAAGGGCCCGGCGGATGGGAACACGGTCAAGCTGCGTCAAGCTCACAAAAGTCTCCGTCTTTATAACGCGGTTGATGTGCCGCGGTTGGTGGGGATAGGGCCAGTTTATCGTGTCGACGGGCCTCGTCCGGCTGGCGGGCACAGTGTGAAGCCGGGGACCCTCCCTTCGCCAGGCCCCGGCGCTCCGGTGCATGACGCAACGTAAGGTTTAAGCAGGAGGCCGAGATGAACATTTACACCGCTGTGCCCAGCGGCGAGCAGGTAGTCCAGGAACTGCCGTGGCGCTGGAAAGTGCAGGGCCGGATCTTCGTGATCGGCGGCCTGGGATTCATGTTCGATGCCTGGGACGTCACCCTCAATGGCATCCTCATTCCGCTGCTGTCCACGCACTGGAGCCTCACCCCGGGTGAGGCCGGCTGGATCGGCACGGCCAACCTGATCGGCATGGCCCTGGGTGCCTTCATCTGGGGCACCATCGCGGACACCGTCGGCCGCAGGAAGGCCTTCACGGCGACGCTGCTGATCTTCTCGGCGTTCACGGTGCTCGGCGCCTTCTCCCCCGACTTCATCTGGTTCTGCGTGTTCCGCTTCATGGCCGGCTTCGGCCTGGGCGGCTGCATTCCCGTGGACTACGCGCTGGTGGGTGAATTCACGCCGCGCAGGCAGCGCGGCCGGGTTCTCACCGCCATGGACGGCTGGTGGCCCGTGGGTGCCGCGCTCTGCGGCTTCGTGTCCGCCTGGCTGGTGGCCGCGTTTGCCGACTGGCGCCTGACCATGCTCGTCATGGTTCTGCCCGCGCTGCTGGTGTTCTGGGTGCGGCGCAGCGTGCCGGAGTCGCCGCTGTTCCTGATCCGCAAGGGCCGCCGCGACGAAGCGGCCAGGGTGATCGACGGCCTGGTCGAGGCCACCGGCGCCGAGCCCCGCGCCTACAGCCTGCCCGAGCCTCAGGCGGTACCGCGGCTTTCAGCCGGCAGCGCGTGGCAGCAGCTGCGTGGTGTCTGGCAGTTCAACTGGAAGGTCACGGCCGCAGCCTGGGCCCTGTTCATGAGCATCCTGCTGGTCTACTACCTGTCCCTGACCTGGATGCCGCGAATCCTGATCGGCGCCGGGTTCGCCGAGTACAAGGCGTTCCTGACGACGGCGGGAATGGCCGCCGTCGGGCTTCTGGGTGTCATCGCGGCAGCGCTGCTCGTGGAGCGCGTGGGCCGCAAGTGGCTCTTGGCCATCACCGGGCCGCTGTCCGCGCTGGTCCTGGTGGTGGTGGCGTTCGTGGTGGATGTGCCCACCGCCGCGGTGTTCTGGCTGCTGGTGTTCGGCTTCGTGGTGCAGGTGGCCATCCCGGTGCTCTACGCCTACGTTTCGGAGCTGTACCCCACTGAACTGCGCGGCAGCGGCTTCGGCTGGGCGTCCACGTTCTCGCGGCTGGGCGCAGGCTTCGGCCCGCTCATCTTCGCGAACTACTTCTGGCCGCAGCTGGGCCTGGCGACGTCGTTCGCCCTCGCCGGCGGCCTGGTGGTCCTGTCCGTTCTCTGGATGGCGTTCTCCTCCCCCGAAACCCGCCAGCGCCGCCTCGAGTAGCACTCCCGCTACCCAACTGACTGGCAGTTGTTGTCGTTTTGAGGGCTCAAAACGACAACAACTGCGAGCTAGTTGGGTGGGGAGGACGGGATCGGTCTGTCGGGCCCCGGGCGGCTGTTACTTCGCGGCGGCGTACTCGGCAGCCAGGGCCGCCAGGGTGGAGACCAGCAGCCGCCGCTCCACCACCTTGATCCGTTCGTGCAGGGTTTCCTCGGTGTCGCCGTCCTCGATGGCCACAGCCTCCTGGGCGATGATGGGCCCGGTGTCCACGCCGGCGTCGGCCCAGTGCACCGTGCAGCCCGTGACCTTCACGCCGTACGCCATGGCGTCGCGGACGCCGTGGGCGCCGGGGAAGGACGGCAGCAGCGCGGGGTGCGTGTTGAGGTATTTTCCGTCGAAGGCGTCGATGAACTCGGGGCTCACGATCCGCATGAACCCTGAGGAGACCACCACGTCCGGCTGGTACGCGGCAACGGCCGCGGTCAGGGCCGCGTTCCACTCCCCGCGGTCCGGGTAGCCCTTGAAGTCCACCACGAAGGTCTCGATCCCGGCTGCAGCAGAGCGCTCCACACCGTAGGTTCCCGGCCTGTCCGCGCCCACAGCGGCGATTTCAACATCCAGGCCCCCGGCTTGAACGGCGTCGATGACGGCCTGCAGGTTGGAACCGGTTCCGGAGACGAGGACTACTATGCGCATTGCTCAAGCTTAGGCGGCTGCTCGCGTAGGCTGGAAAACATGAACCCCATTCCGGGCCCCCAGGGGCCGCAGCGGACCGCGCGTCCGCTCAGCGAGGAGGCCAAAGCCTCGCTCCAGAAGACGCACAACCTGTTCCGCATGTTCATTGTGGCCGTGCTGGGCGCCTTCTTCGTGTTCCAGCTGGACATCGCCTACCTGTGGCTGACGGCCATCCTGACGGCGGCGGGGATCGTGCTCGGGGTCATGGTGCTCATCCGGGCCGTCCGGCTCAAGGAATCCAAACTGGTACTGTTCGGCACAATTTCCGGCCTGGTAGTTGCCGCTGTCATGGTTCTCGTGGTCCTGACCTCGGCGCTGTTCTTCAACCAGGTGCGCGACTTCCAGCACTGTTCCCGCCAGGCGCTGACCAGCAAGGCGAGCACGGAGTGCCGGGTCCAGCTGGAGAACTCGCTGCCCGGACAGCTTAAGCAGCAGGTCCGCTAAGGCCGCCGGCCTTTGTCCGGAAAGGCTATCTGCTGCCCGGGGCGGTCCCCAGCTCGGCATCCCGCAGTTGCCGGCGTTCCAGCCACGGTCCCGCCGCGTACCCAATTACGACGCCGATGCCCACTTCCGCCGTCAGCCAGACTGCCGTCCACAACGGGTCCGGGCCGACGTCCGTGAGGCGGCCGATGCCGGCCGAGCCGCGCGCCAGCCAGGCGAGGGCTGCTGCCAGCACTCCGGCAGCGGCCCCGACGATCAGCGCCAGGAACAGCGTGGACGCCGCGGCGGTCAGCCAGCGGACGTGGAGCTTGATGGACAGCCATTCATCGAAGTGGTTTTCACCTTCGCGCAGGAACCACCAGCCGGCCAGGACCCCGGCGAGCACGGGAACCACCAGCGCCACCGGGCCGAAATCGAGCGGTCCGGCCGGGATCGCCGCAAAAACAGGGATGGTGGGAAGCGGCCCCACGGCGGTCCCCAGCGGACCCACGTGCGAGCCGGCGCCAAGCGCAAATCCGGAACCGGTCAGCCATGCGAGCGCGAAGACCGCGAGGTTGGGAAGGAAGCCGAGCTGCGCAACGGTGAGGGCCGCGCCTCCGACGGGTCCGGCGTCGAGCGCTTCATAGACCGCCACCACCAGGTTCCAGTGGATGAGAAGGTCCACGGCCAGCAACGCCGATGAGATGGCGAGCGCCGCGATGACAGCCACAAAACCGGCCTTGGCTGCGGAGGCCAGGTACGAACCCGCCCACCGAGAATGCTGGCTGGTGCGGGCGATCCAGTCCACGGCGTCGACGCCGATCAGCCGGCTCCATGAACCGGCCTCGCGGCGGGCGCCGATCACCATACCGAGTCCGAACGGAACCAGCGGCAGGAGCCCGGCCCACCACAGGAAGACCCCAACGTCCTCGGTCCGGCAGATAAACCCGGTGGCGATGCCAAAACCCGCATAGACCAGCCACGAGCCGAGCAGCGCCTGCCACAGCTGATCGGTGTAGGAGGCACGGGCCAGGCGTCTGCCCGCCCGCCAGGCCAGCAGGAACGGGATGAGGGTCAGGCCCAGTGGAAGCAGCCACAGTGTGCCGGTTTCGGGCCTCGCGGCAGCGCCCTCCCCCACTGTGGTGATGTACAGGGGGACTCCGTGGATGACCAGCCACGCCTGGCCGGCCAGACGGGCCAGGGCATCCAGGCCTGCGCTGCCGAAACCGGAGCTCGCCCAGACAGCAACAATGGGCGCGATGACCACCAGCGCCGAGATGAAAGCCGCCTGCGCGGACTCAAGCCCTCCCTGCAGCCACAGGGGCATGGGTAGGCCACGGTCTCCGGTCTGGTCAGCACGCAGTTTCATCGCCTCCATCGTGCCACGCGGGGCCCCGCCCAGCCGTTTTCGACAGGCTCAACGGCGCGGGAAACTCGACCGGCCGCCAGCCTGCGCCCGTGCACGGCAGGTTCAACGGCAAGCGCTTTTTCGGAAGGCCCGACGTAAAATTAGCTTGTCCGCATTCAGTGGTTGGAGGCAGAAAATGACTACCGCATCCCCACATGCACACGGCGTCCACTTTGGCAGGACTGATGTCCAGAACGCTGGCATGGGTGTAGGTATTGTCTTGATGGTGGTCGGTGTTCTGGGATTCATCCCGGGCATCACCGCACGGTATGGCGAACTGATGTTCGTTGGGCCTGATTCGCACGCCATGTTCCTCGGCCTGTTCCAGGTGTCCATGCTGCTCAACATCGTGCAGCTGGTCATTGGCGCAACGGGCTGGGCCATGTCCCGCGGCGAGATGGGCGCGCGACGGTTCCTGCTGGGAGCCGGTGCGCTGTATATCGTGCTTAGCATCTACGGGCTCAGTGTCGGCGTGGATTCGGCGGCCAACTTCCTGTCGCTGAACATGCTGGACAACTGGACGCACATGGTGCTGGGCGTGCTGATGATTGCCTGTGGCTGGATGTTTTCACGGCATTCGGTCGAGGACAGGAAATAGCCCGGAACGCGAACGCCGGGAACTAGGAGCCGCGAATGAGTAGATATCTAATCTGAGTATTCGTACTACCGGTTGGTGCAGGCGGCCACGCACAGACGTGGGCGGCTGCACCAACTTTGTGTCCGGCCTTTTTCAAGGCCCGACGGCGGGCGGCCGGCACGCAGGAAGGCCTGGACTCCGTGAGTCCAGGCCTTCCCATCGGTTCTTATGGTTGCCGCCGACCTTCTGGCTGGATGGGGCTTCCTAGGAGGCCCTTCCCTCCACGCTGGGCGGAAGGGTGTCCCACTCCGTTTCCGCGGCGCGCATCCAGGGATAGGGCAACAGTTCCGCGATGTTGACCTTTCCCACCTCGCCCTGGGCGTCGACCAGGACTGTGGCCCCGGTTCCGTACATGCGCAGCAGTTCCCGGCAGAGCCCGCACGGGTTGGTGACCTGAGGCTGTCCCTGGCCGTCCATGCTCACGGCCACCACGGAGCTGACCGATGGTTCCCGGGCCATCCGGGCGTTGGCGACGGCGCTGGATTCGGCGCACACGTTGATGCGCTTTGAGCCAAGATGCAGTCCGAGGTAGATGGTCCCGGATTCACCCCGCACGGCGGCGGCCACGCGGTGGTTCTCGCTGTGGTGGGAGGTCAGCAGCTGCCGGCGGGCTGCCTCGTAAAGCTCCACGTCGGAAGCGCTGAGTTCAAAGGAGATCACGCCTGTGTTTCTAGCTGCCAATGAAGATGCCGTTCTTCTTCCGGGCGAGCAGATAGAAGACGATGCTCAGCGCCGACAGGACGGCCACGTATACGGGGAAGATCCAGGAGGCGTTCAGTGACTGGAGCCAGACCAGGAGGTAGGAGGCCGTGCCGCCGAAGATGGCGACGCCCAGGCCGTAGCCGAGGGCCGTGCCGGCGCCGCGGCAGTTCTTCGGCATGAGGGAGCTTGTGACCACGTTGTAGAGGGTCATGTTCAGGACCAGCACCACTGAGCCGCCGAGCAGGACCGCAGCGAAGCCGGCAATGCCGGGCCGGACGTACAGCAGCATGAGGAACACCGACGGAATGGCCAGTGCACGGGTGACCAGGAACCACTTCGACATTGACTTGCCGTCCGCAACCTTGCTGATGATGAGGCTTCCGATAACCAGCACGACGCCGAGGATGGTGGTGAGGGCGAAGACAACGGTGGCGTCCTCCTTGAAGCCGCTCCGCGCCGCCGTCGGGAGTCCTGTGTTCCAGGCGTAGTTGTAGGCCTGGGCAGCGCCGACCACGAACGTGATGGCCAGTACGCTGAGCCAGTGCCTGCGCACCCCGCCCCAGACGGTCTTGGCGGAATTGTCCGCCAATTCCTCGGGCTTCATGGTTTCAGGAAGGGTCCGCCGGAGGTAGACGACGACGAAGCCGAAGGCTGCGCCGACGATGAACGGCACGCGCCATCCCCAGTCGGACATGACGGCTCCGCCGAGTATCAGGCTCGACAGCCAGCTGACCAGGGAGGCGAGCAGGATGCCCGCGTTGACGTAGAAGGAGATGACGCCGGCAACAAAGCCCTCGCGCCCTTCGGGTACGAGTTCCACGGCGTGGGCGGTGGACAGGGGTGCTTCAACTCCCGTGGAGATGCCCTGGATGATGCGGCAGACCAGCAGGATCACGCCGGCGGCGCCGCCAATCTGGTCGTAGGTGGGCGACACGGCAATGATCAGGGTGGTGACCGCCATCATCATGATGGACCAGAGCATCACCCGACGCCGTCCGATCCTGTCGGCGAACGTGCCCAGCAGAATTCCGCCCAGCGGACGGAAGGCGAAGCCGACGGCGAAGACAGCGAGGGCGCTCAGCGTTGCGGCCACAGGGTCATGGGACGGGAAGAACTTGGGTCCGATGAAGGCCGACAGCAGGCCAAAGACCATCCAGTCGTACCATTCCAGGGTGTTGCCCAGTCCGAGGCCAAGCAGGCCCCGGCGGATTTCGGGAGAGAGCCGGGACTTCCGGCCGCTCTCCAGGTCAGTCTTGACGACAGTGTCAGTCATGATTCCTTATTCCTTCCCCCGCACCGTCTTCAGTGCGTGAGGGTACGGACCACCGGCGGGCACCCCTGTTGGGGTCGCCGGCAATCGAAACTATCGTTTGGCTTGGTCCGCGGGCGGGACCGGTTCACCCCATGGGAGGTGAGTTAGCCCAGATAGCTACGCATGCCTCTTCGTAGCGCTTGAATGCAAACGGGCCATCCAGCTCGGCAACAAGGAACTGGTCCCTGCCGGCCGGCCACCTTGCGGTTTTGCGGATGGCTTGGCAGATGTCACTGCAGCTTCACTGGGAAACGAACGTGGACCCGGGCCGGCCGCACCTTCCGCCAGAAGGCCGTGGAGCCCAGTCCTGTTCGCAGCGTCAATCCGAGTGTTGCAGCTCACATAACTATATTGAAGATCTTCACAGAGTCAATGGTTGGGGGAACGCTGGATCCCGCCCCACCGGGACAGTCATAAAGCCGCAGGTCAACAGGGAATCAAGCCGGGACGAGGCAGAAATATTCACCAAACCATTGATCCCGTAAAAATCTTCACTATAGTTATGCGGGTCAGCTCATCCAGAGAAGGACGGATCATGACCAACGAGAGCCTTCCGGCAACTTCCCCCGCCGGCACCAGCGTTCTTCTTGCCACCGTAGGCAACAAGATCCGCAACATGCGCAAGGACAAAGGCATGACCCTTGCGAAGCTCTCTGAAATCACCGGCCTCAGCCCGGCGATCGTAAGCCAGATCGAACGGGGCCTGGCCAATCCGTCCTTCACTACCCTGGCACAGCTGGCCCACGGCCTGGACATCCCCGTAGGGAAGTTCTTCCTTGGACAGGAAGAAACCAGGTCCCCGGTAGTCCGCAAGGGCGAGCGGCGGAACCTCAAGGGCGTAACCAAGAAGTCCGTGGGCGAGGCGGTCTATGAACTGCTCACCCCGGACCTCAACGGCGCCCTGGAGGCCCAGTGGATCGTGAGTCCGCCAGGCCACGACACCAGCGCCACTCCGTTCCGGCACAGCGGCGAGGAATTCGGCATCATCCTCTCCGGCCGGAAAGACATCTATCTGGACGGTGAGTGCTACACCCTCGAGGAAGGCGACTCGATCACCTTCTCGTCGGATACGCCCCACTGGTACAAGAACAGCTACGAAGAGGTATGTGTAGCGATCTGGGTTAACGCACCTCACGCGTGGTGATCGGCCGGCCCTAGCCGCCGAAGCGATATCTCCATTCCGCCGCCGCTCCGGTGTGCGCCGGAGGCCTTTCCCAACCCCTGCAGCAGGGCCCAGCACCGGGCCGCGCTGCGCCATACCCACTGCCGGGTGGAACTCGCGGTCAGCGTCGCCGCGCGTTTCCCCGGGCACCGTCTTCTACCTCACCGGCTGCCGTTCCCTCGGCCCTGCCGGAAAGTAAGGATCCCATGAACTCCCCCGCAACCTTCAGCTCACTGGACCTCGCCAGCACGACGGCGGATCTCACCGCTCCGGTCATCTCCCGTTCCGATGTACTGGTGGTCGGCGGCGGTCCCGCCGGTGTGGCCGCCGCCGTCACCGCGGCCCGTTCCGGCGCCTCCGTCACCTTGCTGGAGCGCTACTCCGCCCTTGGCGGCCTCGCTTCGGGCGGCATGGTCCTGGTGCTCGATGACATGATCAACGGCCAGGAAATCACCGTCACCGGCATCGTCTCCGAGTACGTCGAACGGCTCCAGAAGCTGGGTCTGGCGATCGTACCGCCGGCCGATGACCGCAGGACCTCCGAGGAACTCTGGAACAAATGGGGCCGCTTCGGCACCTTCGACTTCCACTCCCACACCAACCCCAAACCCATCTGCTACGCCGCCGCGTTCGACCCCGACGGCTGGAAGCGGGTCTCCAACGACCTGGTCCGCGAGGCCGGCGTAAACCTCCGCCTGCACTCCTGGTTCTCCCGCCCGATCGTGGACAACGGCGTCATGAAGGGCGTCGTGTGCGAGACCAAGTCCGGCCCGCAGGCGTTCATGGCCGACGTCGTCATCGACACCACCGGCGACATCGACGTCGCCTCCCGTGCCGGCGCCAGCCACATCAAGGACAGCTACCTCACCACCCTCGTCTTCCGCCTCGGCAACGTCGACACCAAGGCCGCGGAGGCCTTCGAGCAGGCCAACCCGAAGGAAGCCCGCGCCATCAACCGCAAGATCAAGCGCCTCCTTGGCGGCGCCTGGGAACTGTGGTGGCTCAAGACCCCCATCGACGGCGTTGTCTGGTGCAATGCGCCCCACATGACCGGCTTCGACGGCGTCGATCCGGCGGACATGACCGCCGCCGAGTTCGCCGCCCGCGACCGGATCACCGAGGCCGTGGAGTACGTCCGCGCCCACCTGCCCGGCTTCGAAAACTGCTACATGCTCGATGTCGCCTCCCAGATGGGTGTCCGGCAGACCCGCCTGCTGGAGGGCGAGTATGTGATGACCAAGGACGACGTCACCTCACGCCGCCACTTCGCCGACACCGTGGCCCGCGGCCGCGACTACTACTACCCCTTCCGCTCACTGCTGCCGAAGGAAGTGGACCAGCTGCTGGTCGCCGGCCGGCACTACTCCGCCACCCCCGAGGCGCAGAAGATGTCCCGCGAAATCCCGCCCTGCATGGCCATGGGCCAGGCCGTCGGCGTCGCCGCCGCACTGGCCGTCCAGAACGGAACCCTCGTCCGCGACGTCTCCGCCCTGGACATCCAGCAGGGCATGCGCCGGCACGGCGCGGACCCGGGCGACGTCCCGTCGTCGAACGCCACGCTCGACGCCGCTGCGGTGGTGGGGGCATGAGCACCGTCACCGAAGAACGCACGACGGCGGCATCCACCGCCGCTGCGTCCGGCACCCCGCTCCCGCTCGATGGAATCAAGATCGTCGACTTCACCCAAGTGTTCATGGGCCCGTCCTGCACGCAGCTCCTCGGCGACTACGGTGCGGACATCATCAAGGTGGAACGCCCGGGCGCCGGGGACATCTCCCGGAACTCCTTCCCGGACAAGGACGGCCAGGACAATCCGATCTTCCTGTCCATCAACCGGAACAAGCGCAGCGTCTCCGTGGACACCCGCACCGAGGAAGGCCGGAACGTGCTGCACGCCATCATGGCCGACGCGGACGTGGTGGTCAGCAACTTCCGCTCCGGCGTGATGGAGCGGATGGGCTTCGGCTACGACGAGCTCAAGGCGGAGAACCCGGCCATCATCTGGGCCTCCGGCACCGGCTTCGGCCCCGAGGGCCCGTACTCGCACAAGGGCGGCCAGGACGCGATCGCGCAGGCCTACTCGGGCGTCATGTGGCGGCGCGAATCGGAGGACATGAAGCCCTCCATCTACCCCACCACGCTGTGCGACTACATCACCGGCATGCACCTCATGCAGGGCATCCTGCTTGCGCTGCGCACCCGGGAAACCTCCGGCGTCGGGCAAAAAGTGGAGGTGACCATGTACGACTCCATGCTGCACCTGCAGATGCAGGAGGCGTGCATGCAGCTCAACCGCGGCTTCGAGGTCAACTGGGGCGCCATGCCGCTCAGCGGCGTCTTTGAGACCACCGACGGCGCCGTCTGCATGGTGGGCGGCTTCACCCCCGACCCGCTGGCACGGATCTCCGAGGCGCTGGGCCTGGACGAGGACCTCACGCTGCGGCCCGAGTTCGCGGACCTGGAACAACAGTTCAAGCACAAGCCCGCGCTGCAAGCCATCTTCCGCGAGCGCATCGCCACCAACACCACCGAGTACTGGACCGGGCGGCTGGAGGAGAAGGGACTGCTCAACGCCCCGGTGCACACCCTGGAGCAGACCCTGGCCGACGCGCAGACGCACGCCAACGGCATGATCGTGGAGGCAGAGCACCCGGGCGTCGGCACCGTCAAGATGCTCAACGCGCCCATCCGGCTCTCCGCCACCCCGCCCAGCATCCGCCGGGTGGCCCCGCGGCTCGGCGAGCACAACGTCGAGGTGCTGCTGGAGAACGGCTTCGACGCCGCGACCATCGAGCGCCTGCAGCAGCTGGGGGTGCTCCGGTGACGGCGGTTGCAGACTCCCGCGCGACGGCAGTGCTGGATCAGGTCACGCTGACCATCGAGAACCACGTCGCCACCGTGGTGATCGACCGCCAGCACGTGCTCAACGCCGTCGACGGCAACTCCCAGGCACGGCTCAACGAAATCTGGGACCAGCTGGAAGCCGATCCCGACGTCCGCGCCGTGGTCATCACCGGCGCCGGCACCCGGGCCTTCTGCGTCGGCGCGGACATGTCAGCCTCGGCCGTGGACAAGACCGGCCTCGAATACTGGGCCGCCCTGGACCCGAACGGGTTCGGCGGCCTGAGCCTGCGGACCACGCTGGACGTGC
Source organism: Arthrobacter sp. NPDC056727 (assembly GCF_042790555.1). Taxonomy (NCBI): domain Bacteria; kingdom Bacillati; phylum Actinomycetota; class Actinomycetes; order Micrococcales; family Micrococcaceae; genus Arthrobacter; species Arthrobacter sp. NPDC056727. The sequence goes on from NZ_JBHTZA010000022.1 coordinate 66,631, forward strand.
CGGTGATCGCCAAGGTCAACGGGTACGCGCTCGGCGGCGGCATGGAGATCGTGCTCGGCGCCGACATCGTGGTGGCCGCGGACACCGCGCGCTTCGGGCTGACGGAACCGCGCGTCGGGCGTTTGGCGCTCGACGGCGGCATCCACCAGCTGGTGCGCCGGATCCCGTACACCCAGGCGATGGGCATGCTCCTGACCGGGCGCAAGGCCGAAGCGACCGAGATGCAATCGATGGGGCTGGTCAACGAGGTGGTCCCGGCGGAAGAGCTCGACGCCGCTGTGCAGCGCTGGCTGGACCAGATCTTGGCCTGCGCCCCCACCTCCGTCCGGGCCGTCAAGCAGATGGTCACCCAGACCGGACACCTGACGGCCAAGGAGGCCCGGGGGCTCCGGCTGCCGGCCCTGATGGCCGCGCTGGACAGCGAAGACTCCGCCGAGGGCGTGCGCGCCTTCCAGGAGAAGCGGCCGCCGGTCTGGCCCGGCCGCTAGACGTATCCGAATTGATCGAAAACAGTAGGGAGAAACCTATGCGGGAGTCATTGACACCCGGAGTGTGGGGCGTCGTCGCCACGCCGTTCCAGGGCAGCGCTCTGGACGTCGACACGGACAGCCTGGCCGAACTCGTGGGCTACTACGAGTCGATCGGGGCCACAGGCCTGACGGTCCTGGGCGTGTTCGGCGAGGCTGCCGCCCTGACGGCCGCCGAACGCAGCCTGGTCCTGGAGGTGGCCGTGGAAGAAACGCGGCTGCCCCTCGTTGCGGGGGTGACGGCGCTCCACTCCGGCACCGCCGTGGAGGAAATCCGGGCCATCCAGGCGGCCACCGGGGACCGGCTGGCCGCGGTCATGGTGCAGGCCAACTCCGCGCAGCCCGGGGTGGTCATGGCCCATCTGAACGCCCTCCACCGGTCCACCGGCGCCAACGTCGTGCTGCAGGACTACCCGCTCGCCAGCGGCGTCAGCATCAGCACCGAGGCGCTCATCGCCGTGGTGCAGGCGTGCCCCTTCGTCATCGCGGTCAAGGCCGAGGCCCCGCCCACCTCCGTGGCGATCGGGCAACTGACCGCCGCCCTCGACGTCTCCGTGTTCGGCGGCCTCGGCGGGCAAGGCCTGCTGGACGAACTCATGGCCGGTGCTGCCGGGGCGATGACCGGTTTCTCCTACCCGGAAGCGCTCATCGCCTGCGTGAAGGCGTGGCAGCGGGACGGCTACGGGGCCGCCCGCGACGCGCTGCTGCCCTACCTGCCGCTGATCAACTTTGAACAGCAGGCGAAGATCGCCCTCGCGGTCCGCAAGGAATGCCTGCGCCAGCGCGGCCTGATTGCCGACGCCGGGGTCCGGGCACCCGCCGCCGTCTTCCCGGAGGTCCTCCGGAACGCACTGCGCACCCATCTGGACGAGGCGGCTACGGCCCTTGGCCCGAATCCGGCCGCCGCTTCCACCATGGCAAGGAGCCATTGATGGACCTCGGAATCAGCGGCAAGACCGCCCTGGTGGCCGCCTCAACCGGCGGCCTGGGCCTCGCCGTCGCCCGGGCCCTGGCGGCCGAGGGCGCCCGGGTGGCGATCACCGGGCGGCGCCGCGAGCGCGCCGAGCAGATCGCGGCCGGACTGCAGTCGGAAGGGCACAGCGCCGTCGCCGTTGAGGCGGACCTCAGCACCCCCGACGGCGTGGCCGCCGCCGTCGAAAAGACGGTGGACGCCCTCGGACCCGTCGACATCCTGGTGCTCAACGGCCCGGGGCCCAAGCCCGGGGCAGCCGCCACGCTCGGCGCCGACGACATCGCCGCGGCCTTCGAACAGCTGGTCAAACCGCACCACGCGCTGGTCTCGCACGTCCTGCCGGGCATGCGGGAACGCCGCTGGGGCAGGATCCTCGCCGTCGGCTCCAGCGGAGTCGTGGCACCGCTGCCCAACCTGGCCGTATCAAACACCGGCCGCGCGGCCCTGGCCGGCTACCTCAAAACGCTCGCGGCCGAGGTCGCCCTGGACGCCGTCACGGTCAACATGCTTCTGCCCGGACGCATCGCCACGGACCGGGTCGCGGAACTGGACCAGGCCGCCGCCAAGCGCCGCGGCACCACGGCCGAGGAAATCCGGCTCGAATCCCGCAAGACCATCCCCGCCCGCCGCTACGGCGAGCCCGAAGAATTCGGCGCCGCCGCCGCGTTCCTCTGCAGCGCCCCGGCGTCGTACATCACCGGCGTGGCACTGCGGTGCGACGGCGGCCTGATCCGCGGACTCTGAACGGCGCCGGCACGCACACTTCTTCCCTCTGCCTGACCCTTACGAAGGAGCCCCATGACTTCCACCATCACAAACCCTTCCACCAACTCCACTGAACTGGACCTCATCACCGCCCGGCACCTCATCAACGGCGAATGGCTCGGCGAGGCCGGGACCGAACGCATGAACCCCGCCCGTCCGGGCGAACTCGCAGCCCTCTCCCCCAGCGGCACCGCCGAGGACGTCGACGCCGCCGTCAGCGCCGCCACTGCCGCCCAGCCGGCCTGGGCCGCAATGCCCGCCCCGGCCCGCGGCGCCATCCTCATGGCCGCCGGCGACCTCCTGCTCGAACGCCAGACTGCGATCGCCGGGGACCTGGTCCGTGAGGAAGGCAAGACCCTCGCCGAAGCCAAGGGGGAGGTCAAACGCGCCTCGGACGTGCTGCGGTTCTTTGGCTCGCTCGGCTGGGCCGCAACGGGAGAAGTGCTGCCCAGCGGCCTGCCGGACACCACCATCACCACCCGCCGCGAGCCGCTCGGCGTCGTCGGCCTCATCACGCCCTGGAACTTCCCCATCGCAATCCCGGCCTGGAAATCCGCCCCGGCCCTGATCAGCGGCAACACAGTGGTGATCAAGCCGGCCGAACTCACCCCGCTCTCCGCCACGCACCTGGCACGTGCCCTGCAGGACGCCGGGCTGCCGGCAGGGGTCTTCAACGTGGTCCACGGCAAGGGCCGCGTGGTGGGCGACGCCCTGGCCCGCGACCCGCGCATCGCAGGGATGTCCTTCACCGGTTCCACATCCGTGGGCCTGGGCCTGGAGGGGATCCTGAACGCCCGCCGCGCCCGGGTCCAGCTGGAAATGGGCGGCAAGAACGGCGTCCTGGTCCTGGACGACGCCGATCCCCGCAAGGCCGCCAAGGTGGTCGCCGCAGGCGCGTTCGGCCTCACCGGCCAGGCCTGCACCGCGACCTCACGCGTCTACGTCACGCCCGGCATCCGCGAGTCCTTCCTGGCGGCCCTCACCGAGGAAGCCGCCGCCCTCACCCCCGGCGACGGCATGGACGCAGGGACTACGATTGGCGCCGTCGTGAGCCGCCAGCAGTTCGAACAGAACCAGGCGGCGGTGCGCACCGCCGTCGAACGCGGTGCCACGCTGCTGCACGGCGAGCACGACGGCGGCACGGACGCCGGATACCGCTTCCCGCCCGCCGTGCTCACGGACCTGCCCTTCGACGACGCCGCTGTGACGGAGGAGATTTTCGGGCCCGTGGTCGCCGTCCTGGAGGTCCCGGACTACGAGGCCGGGCTCGCCGCGATCAACGGTTCCCGGTACGGCCTGACCGCCGGCATCTGCACCGACTCGCTGGCGCTGGCCACCGACTTCGCCGCCCGCGCCCAGGCCGGCGTCATCAAGGTCAACCGTCCGACGGCAGGACTGGACCTGAATGTCCCGTTCGGCGGCGTCAAGGACTCCTCCACCAACACGTTCCGGGAGCAGGGGAAGACGGCGCTGGACTTCTTCACGTGGGGCAAGACCGTCTATACCGGCGTGTAGCTCGCCGTGGCGTACGTGATCGCTCAGCCCTGCGTGGATGTGAAGGACAAGGCGTGCATCGACGAATGCCCCGTGGACTGCATCTATGAAGGCGAACGCTCGCTCTACATCCATCCGTCAGAGTGTGTGGACTGCGGCGCCTGCGATCCCGTGTGCCCGGTCGAGGCCATCTACTACTCGGAGGACGTCCCGGACGAGTGGGCCGAGTACGTCCTGGCCAACGTGGAGTTCTTTACCGAACTGGGATCGCCGCACGGCGCGGCCGGGATGGGGCACCCCGACGCGGATGCCGCCGTCGTGAATGATCACGACGGCGGCATCCGGACGGTTTGGCCACCGCGGCAGGCCGGGTCACAAACGGATCCGTGCGTACGGCTCACTGGGCAGGTTCCCGGCAGTCCATGGTTCCTCGGACGGTTCGCTCCGGGATGCGCCGCGGCCGTCGCGCACGACGGCCCGCACCGTTGCCGCAATGGCGACGACGGCGATTACGGCCAGCAGCACAAGGACGACGACGATCGATCCAGACATCCTCTGAGCACCTTCTACTTCAATTTTAATGCGATTGAACGCGCGCGCTGATGAGCAAATATTTTGCCTCTGGACGGAACAGGTCCCCGGGCATATTCTGGTCTCCCATTGCGCTGGGGGGTGATTCGAATGGGCAACAGGTTGCGCCGTCTCAAGGCTGTTCTTGTGCGCGCCCTCCTGTTGCCCGCGCTACTCGCTCTGGCGTGGATTATCTGGGGCGCAGCATCCGCCGGCGCAGCCTCCGGGGACACCGGTGCGGCCAGTCCCCTTGGCGACAATTCCCTGATCACAGCGCCCGTGTCCACCATCGCCAAATCCGCGGTGTCTGCTCCGCTGGCTTCCGCTGTCTCCCAGGTTGCCCCGGCCACCAAACTTCTACCGGCAGTCCCTGCCCTGCCCGCGGCACCCAGCCTCACGGCTGCCGTCACCAGGCCCGTTTCGCCTGTTGTCTCCGCCGTGGCTGACACGGCCGGCACCGTGGTCAATGGCGCCTCGACGGCGGTGTCCACAGTGACCACGACCGTCACCACAACGGCAGCGCCCGTACTGGACACGGCGGACACTCTGGTAACGGCAGCGCAGGACATCATCGCCTCGGTACCGAAACTGCCCGTGCCTGCTGTACCTGTCCCCGCGGTTCCGGTTCCTTCATTGCCGGTTCCGTCGGTGCCCGTCCCGCCGGTGACAGTGCCTGAGCTGCCCGCAGCTCCCGTGCCTGGTACCACGCCGACGACGCCGGGTCCCGGCGCCGGGGGCAACCAACCAGATATTGCCGTGCCGTCACATGCCGTCTTGCCGACGGCGGGCAGGCCGGCGTCGAGCACTGCAACTGCATCAAACGGTGCCGCACCGGCAGGGACAACCTTCCCCGCCGCGCAAGCTGCGGGCGCAGGTCTGCCCCTGGCCGGCACAGGCCCCTCGCTGGCCGAGCTCCAGATGACCACGCCCGAGCGGCGGGAGCTGGCAGCGCTCAGCCCTGCCGCTCGCGATCTTCATCTCCACCTGCGGCCGGGCGAGGACCAACAACAGCCCTATGCCGTCACCGAGGGAACGTCCGGGAACTCTTCCTCAGGCTCTGAGGGCTCCGGTGCCCAGGCCGCCGAAGTGGCGGGCGACTGGGACAAGACGCCGCTGCTTGCCGGCAGCCGCGTTTTCGACGCAACCGAGCACCTTCCCACCAGTCCAGCGTTTGATCCGGGGTGTTCCCCCGACTGAACAGGTCAGCCCTGCCCATTTTCCGGGCAGAAACGACCACCTGCGCAGCCCTGCGCAAGGATCATCAGTTCAGTCAGGAGAATATGTCATGTCTACGCACGCCCCGCTTTCTGCCGCCCCTCGCCCGTCCCGTCCGCAGTCCGGAGCCGCTGGCGGCCGGATCGGAAACTGGCCAGACCCGATGCGCGGCCGGATCGGCAACTGGCCCGACCCCATGTCCGGCATCATCGGCAACTGGCCGGACCCGATGCAGCAGCAGCGCTAGAGATTTCCCGGCAAAGCCAGGGCACCGTCCGGCCCTGAGACCGGGCCCGTTGCATAAAGGAAAGTGTCGCCACGCAGCGGCGCGGCGACACTTTTCCTTCCTCAATGATCAACACGCCTACTCAGCGCCGGAGCCCTTCTTCCCGCCCGGCTTCTGCCTTTGACCGGAGTGGTCCTGCGGCGCCGGCACGGTGTCCTGCGCTGCTTCATCTGCGGTGACGGGTGCCGGCATGGCAGGGTCCGCAGCCGTATCCGTGCTCGAAACCTGCTGAGCACCTTCCGCCTTAACTCCTTCGGAAGGCACCCCGGCAACGAATGCAGTGCCTTGCGCAGCGACCCCTGCATCCGCGGTATCGCCTGCGGCCGGTGAACCGTGGGGCTTGTCCGAGCCGCCTTTGGCGCGGCCGGGAAAATAGCTGATGACCCGCGCCAGTTCCCGGCCCAGCACGGTTCCTCCGACGACATCAGGGGGCAATGCCTCCTGCTCAGCTTTCCGCGCCGCCTCCAGTGCCTGGCGGCCCGCCGCCGTTATGGAAACCTCGTTGTGGCGCCGGTCCACCGAGCTGGACGCACGCGACACAAGCCCTGCCCCCTCAAGCCGCGACAGCACACGGCCGATGGACTGGCTGCGGACCTTGATGTCAGCGGCCAGCTGTTCCTGGTTCAGCGGACCCTCGAGGAGGCCCTGCAGCGCGATGACTGCGGCGTGGGTGAGGCCGAGCTCAGCCAGTGCCTGATCCTGCCTGCGCTGGACAAGCCTGGCGGCCATGGACAGCAGCTGGTGGGGGCCCCACTGGTCTGCGTCAGGATTCGGGACCATCGGTTTAGACCTTCTTTCCCCTTTGAGCCCGTGCTGGCAAAATGGCTTGGCCCAAATGCCGGCAACGCCGGGGCCGGTAACCCGGCCCCGGCGTGGGGCACACTAACGGCGGGTGTCCTCGACGCCGTCGGTCTCAATGCGCTCCTTGCGGACTTGTTCATCCACTGTCACCTCGTCCGTGACGGTTTCCGTGTCCAGCCTGACGCGCTCAACAGGCACGGCTTCCTTGTCCACCACGGGGCGTTCCTCGTGGAGCACCACTTCGTGTTCTGCCTCGCTGATCTCCGGACCGCTGAGCGCCTCGTCCCGGTTTCCCTCGGTGATCGGTTCGCGCTCCAGCCGCACTTCCTCGCGCTGCACGGGAACTGTCTGGGTCACGTTTTCGGTGACCACGTATTTGCGCAGGCGCGCCCGGCCGGCAGCCTGCCTTTCGGTGCCCACATTCACGCGTTCCTCTGAACGGGTCATGGCGTTGTCGTCGCCCAGCCCGGCTGTGCCACCGGCCCTGTCATCCGCGGCACTGTAGGTTCCGCCGCTTCCTGCGGCAGCGAAGCCTGCGTCCCGGTCGGTGGCGGTAAGGCCGGCGGCGGAGCGGTCTGCAGTCCGCCCGGAGTCCGTGCTGTGGCCGTTCGCCTCGGCATACGTCACGTTGCCGTTTAGCTGGTAGTGGTCATAGAGCCGGTCTTCCTCTGCCGGATCAAGGTGGCCGTCCGTGTCCACGCGCGGGGCGTCCTTGACCTGGTCCTTGGTGTACGGAACAACGATGTCGGCTCCTTCAAGCCGTGCTCCCTCGAGGGGAATAAAGGACTCTGACGTCCCGAAAAGGCCCGTGCGTGCCGTCACCCAGGTGGGCTGTCCGTTGTCATCATCCGCGTAAACCTGGCCGAGGGAGCCGATCTTGTCTCCGTCTGCGGAGAGGACGTTTCCGTTCTTGTTGAGCAGGTCGTCGATGTGTTCCCTGGTGAGCATGCTGTCTCCTTGGAGTTTGACTTCGTGTTCACATTTGACTGTTCACGCTGAGGCCGACGACGGCGCTGCCGCCGCTCCGGAACGGCAAGTGCCGTCCCCTGGCCGGCCAATCTGCAGTCTCGGCCGAGGCCGATGTTCCGACCTCGCACTTATACCCTAAGCATGCTTACTATCGAATTGGCAAGTCTACTTAGCTTTTTTCTGCCGACCCTACCCCTTGCGGCCACCAGGCAAAGCCCATCCCGGGCCGGTTGGCGCGATGGCAGCGGAGGTAAAGCTGGGAAAAAATGCCAAGGGTACTTACTATTTATTAGTAAACATGCTTACCATTGCATGCCAGCAACGCTGGTTCCCGTACAGCAGCTGACCCTTTCGGAAAGAGAGAGCGAAGATGACTGAGAACCAATGGCCGCAGGATGAAAACCTCACCACTCCCCCGGCCACGCAAGACACGGCTTACGGCGCCGGCACCACCGGTTACGGCGCAACTGGAGCGGACACGACTAACCTGGGCACCACCGGCTACACCGGCACTCCCGGCTACCAGGATGATGCATCCTCGAAGAAGGACGTAGCCAAGGAAGAGGCCGCGAACGTCGCGGATGAGGCCAAGGGCGCCGCCCAGAATGTGGCGGAGACTGCCAAGACCGAGGCGAAGAACGTCGCCTATGAAGCCAAGAACAGCGCCCGGGACCTGCTGCACCAGGCAAAGTCGGACCTGACCAGCCAGGCCGGCACCCAGCAGGCCAAGGCCGCCGAAGGCATCCGTAACATCTCCTCGCAGCTGCGCAGCATGGCCGACGCTCCGGACCAGCAGGGCGTGGCCTCGGACCTGATCCGGCAGGCCGCCGACCGCTCCTCAGACGTCGCCTCCTGGCTCGACAACCGGGACCCCGGCTCACTGCTGGACGAAGTCAAGTCCTTCGCCCGCCAACGCCCGGGCACCTTCCTGCTCCTCGCCGCAGGCGCGGGCCTGCTCGCCGGGCGCCTCGGCCGCAGCCTGCAGGCCGGCGCCCCCGAAACCCGGACCGCAACAGGCTACGGATCCACCAGCGGCACGCTGCCCCAGTACCCTGCCCAGCCGCCAGTCGGCGAAAGCAACCTGGATGCAGCGGTCGGCGCGCCGCTCTATGACCGCGCGGAGCTGAGTGAACCCGCCTACACGCAGCCGGCATACGGCGAGCCAACGTACGGAGAGCAGCCCACCGGCCAGCCCGGCTACGGCGAACCCGCTTACGGAGAGCAGCCCACCGGCCAGCCCGGCTACGGCGAACCCGCTTACGGAGAGCAGCCCACCGGCCAGCCCGGCTACGGCGAACCCGTTTATGGCGAGCCGAGTTACGGCGAGCCGAAGCGTCGGGATACCGATGATACCGAGGGTGGGGGGCGTCCCCTGTGAGCAGCCAGATACCCGACGCACAGCACGCGGCCGCGCACGCGAAGGCCGACACCACCTCCCTCGGTGACCTCCTGGGCGAGGTCACCCGGGACCTGTCCACCCTGATGCGGCAGGAAATCGAACTCGCCAAAGCCGAACTCAAACAATCCGGCACCCGCGCCGGCAAGGGCGGCGGCATGCTCGCCGGCGCCGGCATCGCCGGACACTTCGTGCTCCTGTTCCTCTCCGTCGCCCTCTGGTACGCCCTCGGCGAGCTCATGGGCCTGGGCCGGGCCGCCGTCGTCGTCGCCATCATCTGGGGCATCATCGCCGCGATCCTCGCCACCACCGGACGCAAAGAACTCAAAAACATCAAGGGCCTGCCCCAAACCCTCGAAACGGCCAAGGAAATCCCGCCCACCCTCAAACCGAACGGAGACCACCGATGAGCGAGAACCCGGACGCCATCCGCGCCGACATCGAAGCCACCCGCGCCCGCCTCGGCACCAACGTGGACGCCGTCGCGGACAAAGTCACCCCCTCCAACATCGTCCACCGCCAAACCAACAAGGTCCGCGACGCCGTCTTCGGAGCAAAGGAGAAAGTCATGGGCTCCCCCGACCACACCCACAGCGCCACCGGCAGCCTCCACCACGCCGCGCACGCCACCTCCGGCGGGGTCCACCAGGCCACCGACGCCGCAGGGAACGCCCTCCACGACGCCGGCGAAGCAATCGCCGGCGCACCCCGCCAGGTCGCCGCGAAAACCCAGGGCAACCCCCTGGCCGCCGGACTCATCGCCTTCGGCGCCGGACTGCTCGTCTCCTCCCTCATCCCGCCCAGCGAGAAGGAACGCGAAGCCGCCGACGCCCTCAAAACCGCAGCCGAACCGGTCACCACCCAACTGACCGAGGCCGCCAAAGACATGGCCCAAGGCTGGAAGGAACCCGCCCAGGAAGCCATGGAAAACGTCAAGGCCACCGCCACCGACGCCGCCCAACACGTCAAGGACGAAGGCCAAACCGCCGCCCAAGACGTCAAAGCAACCGCCACCGACGCCAAAGACCACGTCCAAAACACGTAGTCTTTCCAGCACAGACAAACGGCCGGCCCGCATTGCGCGGGCCGGCCGTTTGTCTTAAATCAGTTTGTCTGTGGTCGGGGTGTATGCGGGCCGGCAGCTAGTTCTTCGTCGCTGGCCAGGCGCGGAATTGCTGGACTATGCCCCGGCGCGCCACCACACTGTCTATAACAGCCGGAATTCCAGATTTGGAGGGACTTCCAGCACCGATTTTCCGTGTTCAATTGCTCTGGCCCAATCGCACTGAGAGGACACCGCCATGGAGAACCTGGCAGCCATCCTGCCCCTGATCATCGTTGTTGTCTCGGTGCTTCTGGGCATTCTGGTGATCTGGTTGGCCGTCAAACTTATGTGGAAGGTGGCCGAACCGAATGAGGCGCTCATTATTTCCGGTCTGACGCGCGGCACCTTGGAAAGCACCGACGGGATGGACTTCAAGATCGTCACCGGAAAAGGCGCCCTGGTGGTTCCCGGCCTGCAGACGGTCCGGACATTGTCCCTCACGCTGAACGAGACAGAGCTGAAGGTCTCCTGCGTCACGTCCCAAGGCATCCAGGTGGTGGTGGAAGGCGTCGTCATTTACAAAATCGGGGACGCGCCTGCCTTCATCGCGAATGCGGCCCGCAGGTTTCTTGGCCAGCAGCCGAAGATGGAAAGCCAGGTGTACAACGTCTTCGAAGGCCACCTGCGCTCGATTATCGGCAGCATGACTGTCGAGGAGATTATCCGCGAGCGCGACAAGTTGGCGTCCCAGGTCCGCGGCGCTAGCGGCGTGGAAATGGAAAAGCTGGGCCTGGTGGTGGATTCCCTGCAGATCAAGGATCTCCAGGACCCCACCGGCTACATCCAGAACATCGCCAAGCCGCACATCGCCCAGGTCAAGATGGAAGCCCGCATCGCCGAGGCCACCCGGAACCGCGAGGCGGCGGAGCGGGAAGCCGAGGCCGCCGCACAGATCGCAGACGCGCAGAGCGTCTCAGCCATCAAACAGTCGGCTGCCCAGGCCAACGCGGAACGGGCCAGGGCCAATGCGGCACAGGCCGGCCCGCTGGCAGACGCCACCGCACGCCAGCAGGTGGTGGTCCAGGAAACCGAGGTGGCCAAGCTCGAGGCAGACCGCGAGGAACAGAAACTGCAGACCACCATCCGCAAGCCCGCCGACGCCAAGGCCTACGCACAGCGCACCGAGGCGGAGGCGCAGAAGGCAGCGGACATCAGCGCAGCCGAAGCCCGCGCCAAACGGACGGAACTCGAAGCGCAGGCCAATGCGCGGCGGGTGGAAGTGGAGGCGCAGGCCAATGCGAGTGCGGCGGCGGCGATTGCCGGGGCCACCAGGGTGACGGGCGAAGCCGAGGCAGCGGCCACCAAGGCCCGCGGGGATGCCGCGGCGTCGGCCATCAAAGCCAAGGCACTGGCCGAGGCGGAGGGCATCAAGGCCCGCGGCGAGGCGCTGGAGAGCAACCAGGACGCCGTCATCTCCCAGCAGCTGGCCGAGAACATGCCGTCCATCGTAGCGGCGGCGGCCGAGCCGTTCGGCCACGTGGACCAGCTCACCGTGCTCAATGGCGCAGACGGCCTCAACAGCATGGTGGGCGGGATCATCACCCAGGCAGGCTCGTTCCTGCCGCGGCTGTCGACTGCCCTGAAGAACGGGCAGAACCACGCCAAGCAGCCGCCGAAACAGCCCGGCTCCTAGGATCCGGGAGCAGGAACGGCCCGGATAGAAACGGTCCGGGAAGCCAAGGGAAGCGAAGGGAAGCCGGGGGAAGCCAAGCAACATGGTGCACAGGAACGTTGACCGGAGCCTGACCGGAAAGATCGGCAGGGTGAGCGGACAGATCGGCCCCGGAACCGTGGGCGAGGTCATGCTCGCCTACCGCGGCGGCACCAGTGCCTTTCACGCGTACCCGTTCGACAAGGTCAGTGTCTTTACGGTGGGAGACGAGGTGCTGGTCATCTATTTCGAGCCGCCGCAGACCGTCTTCGTGGACGAGCTGCCGGACGTTCTCCGCCACGAGCAACGCTAGCCCCGCCTGTTAACCCAACCTTCCCTTCCCGGTTACGCCTGCTCCCCCGCACGGTTAGACGGCGGGAACACCGTTGAGGGGTGAGGATCGCTATCGTTGCCGAATCATTCCTGCCACTGATGAACGGAGTCACGCACTCCATCCTGCGAGTGCTTGAGCACCTGCAGGAACGGGGGGATGAGGTACTGGTGATTGCGCCGTCGACGTCGGACGCTGATGTTCTGGACGTTGTGCACGGCGCGTTTGTGCACCGGCTGCCCTCCGTTCCGCTGGCGGGGTACACGAACGTACGCGTGGCGCTGGGAGGTGTGTACCGGGTCAAGAGAATCCTTGCCGACTATGCACCGGACGTGGTCCACCTGGCGTCGCCGTTCGTGCTCGGCTGGCGGGCGGCGCAGGCCGCGCATCAGCTGGGGATCCCCACGGTGGCCATCTACCAGACCGAGGTTCCCAGCTATGCCGCCCGGTACGGGGTGCCGTTCCTGGAGAACTGGGCCTGGAACCGGGTGGAAAACATTCATCTCCTGGCGTCCCGGACGCTGGTGCCGTCCACTTTCGCGCTGAACCAGTTGCGCGGCCGCGGGATTCTGCGGGTGGGCATGTGGCGGCGCGGTGTGGATACCGCGCGTTTTGCACCGGGAAAGCGCGACGACGGGTGGCGGGCGTCCGTGGCGCCCGGCGGTGAGCGCCTAATCGGCTACGTCGGCCGCCTGGCCGTGGAGAAGCAGGTGGAGGACCTCGCCGTGCTGGCAGACGTCCCCGGCACCCGGCTGGTGGTTGTGGGCGACGGCCCGCAGCGCGCCGCACTGGAGGAGGCCCTGCCCAACGCCGTGTTCACCGGCTTCCTTGGCGGCGAGGAACTGGCCCGGGCTGTGGCATCGTTCGATCTCTTCGTCCACCCCGGCGAGTTCGAGACCTTCTGCCAGACTATCCAGGAGGCCATGGCATCCGGCGTTCCGGTGGTGGCCACGGGCCGCGGAGGGCCCCTGGACCTGGTGGAGAATTCCCGCACCGGCTGGCTCTATGAGCCGGGCGACCTGGCCGGCCTGCGCGGGCACGTGATGGACCTGATGGGCGACGACGCCAAGCGCCGCGCGTTCGCAGCGGCCGCTTACGCCTCGGTCCAGGGCCGGACGTGGCCCGCCCTCTGCGCAGAGCTGGTGCGCCACTACAAGGACGTCGTTGCCGGCGCCCCGTTGGTTGAGCTCGCCGAAACCAGGGCCGCGGGGGGAGCTCAATCTCGACAGGCTCGATCAGCGGAATCAGAAACCAAGACCACCCAAGGAGCCCCCCTGTGAAGATTTCCGTGATCGGCTGCGGCTACCTCGGCGCCGTGCATGCGGCCACGCTCGCATCGATGGGCCACACCGTGGTGGGGATCGACGTCGACCCCGCCCGCGTCGAGCAGCTGGCCGGCGGCAAAGCCCCATTCTTCGAACCGGGTCTGGACGAGCTGCTGCGCGACGGCCGCGCCACCGGCCGCCTCAGCTTCTCCACGGACTTCGCTGACGCCGCCGCGGCACAGGTGCACTTCCTCTGCGTGGGCACGCCCCAGTCCAAGACGTCCGACGGCGCCGACCTCAGCTACCTGCTTTCCGCCACCAAAAGTCTCCTTCCGCACCTGGCCCGGGGTGCCGCCGTCGTCGGTAAATCAACCGTGCCGGTGGGCACTGTCGACAAGCTGGGACGCCTGCTCGGCGGGCGGCAGGATGTGCTCCTGGGCTGGAATCCGGAGTTCCTGCGGCAGGGCAGCGCGGTGAAGGATACGCTGGTGCCGGACCGGCTGGTGTACGGCGTGCCAGGCGGCAAGGAGGGCGCGTTCGGGCGCCGCAGCGACGGCACGCAGGGAGCGTCCCGCGGCGTGACCGCCGTGCTCGACGCGGTGTACGAGCCGCTGCTGCGGGCCGGCATCCCCCGGCTCGTGTGCAATTTCGCGACGGCGGAACTCATCAAGTCGGCGTCGAACGCCTACCTGGCCACGAAGGTCAGCTTCATCAACGCGATGTCGGAACTGTGCGATGCCGCGGGCGCCGACGTCACCGAACTGAGCGAAGCGATGGGTATGGATCCGCGTATCGGCAACCGGTACCTGCACGCAGGATTGGGTTTCGGCGGCGGCTGCCTGCCCAAGGACATCCGCAGTTTCCGGGCCCAGGCCCAGGCACTGGACGTCGAGTCCGTGAACGAGTGGATGGGCGTGGTGGACTCCATCAACCTCGGCCAGCGTGCCCGGACCGCGGCCGTCGCCAGTGAACTCTGCGGCGGCATGATCGCCGGCCGGACCGTGACCGTGCTGGGTGCGGCGTTCAAGCCGGACACGGACGACATCCGCGACTCCCCCGCCCTCGACGTCGCGCTCCGGCTCGCCGCGGCGGGCGCCCACGTCACCGTGACGGACCCGAAGGCCATCAACAACTCCTGGATGCGCTACCCGCAGCTCCGGTTTGAGGCCTCTGCCACGCGGGCCCTCGAGGGTGCCGAGCTGGTGCTGCTGCTGACTGAATGGGCCGAGTACCGGGACCTGTCGCCGGCCGCCGTCGGGCAGCTGGTACGACGCCGGACGGTGCTGGACGCGCGGAACGTACTGGACGCTGCGGCGTGGCAGGCCGAAGGCTGGACGGTGCGCGGCCTCGGTACCCAGCCGGCCCCGGCAGTGGAGCGCGTCCCCGCCGCCGGTTGAACATATCGAAACCTCCCTGTCCACCCCCTATGATCGAGGTGAGGGGGTGGACGCTCGATGAGTTTCTCGCGGTCTCACGCAACGGTCGCATGACGGTGCCTTTCCCACGCCCTGAGCGGGATCCGGCCGGCAGCTTCGCTGACCTGTTTGACTCCCTGCCGGACGCGGTGCTGGTGATCGGCGGCGACGGGGTGATCACGCAGGTGAATGCCGCCGCCGAGCGGCTCTTCGGCTACGGCAGGCTGCAGCTCGTCGGCCATGACCACCGCATGCTCCTCGCCGAAGGCTACCGCAGCGGCTTCGACCGCCTCTTCGCCAGCCTGCGCAGCGAGACCGGAGACAACCCTGCCGCGCAGACCCCCTTCGAGTCCTACGGGCTGCGCAGTGACGGCACAGAATTCCACGGCGAAGTGGCGTGCGCACTGCTGGATTCCGACGGCGGCCCCTCCCTGGTTGCCTCGGTCCGGCCCACGTTCCACCGGCAGGAGGCCGACGCCGAGCTGCGCGAGGCGATGTCGCTGCTCAGCGCCACCCTCGAGTCCACAGCCGACGGCATCCTCGTGGTGGGCGTCGACGGCAAGATCGCCGGCATCAACGAGCAGTTCACCAGGATGTGGGGCATCCCCCGCGAGCTCTTGGCCACGGGCGACGACGCCGCGGTCATGGAGTATGTGCTTGGGCTCCTCTCACATCCGGAGAGCTTCGTGGACAAGGTCAACGAACTGTACGCCCATCCCGCGGCGGAAAGCCACGACACCCTGGAGTTCCTCGACGGCCGCACCTTTGAGCGCTACTCACGGCCACAGCGGGTGGGCAACGCCGTGGTGGGCAGGGTCTGGAGCTTCCGCGATGTGACGCCACGGCGCCGCGCCCAGGAGCAGGCCCGGAAGGCGATGGCGGACCTCGCCGAACAGGCCGCCCAGCTCAAGGCGATGGCGTTCCAGGATCCGCTGACCGGCCTGGCGAACCGCAAGCTGTTCCATGACCAACTGGCCGAAGCGCTGCACGGCAGCGACAGCGCCGCCGTCGACGTCCTTCTCCTGGACCTTGACGACTTCAAGGAGGTCAACGACATCCTGGGCCATGCCGCCGGGGACCGGATGCTGGTGGAGGTGGCGCGCCGGCTGAGGGCCTGCGTCCGGCCGGACGACACGGTGGCCCGGCTGGGCGGCGACGAGTTTGTCGTGCTCCTGACCGGAGCCGCGGATACCGAGACGGTCGCGGAAAGGATCGTGCAGTCCCTCAACGTTCCGGTGCTGATCGAAGGCTCTCTGCTGAGGCCCAGCCTCAGCCTGGGGATCGCTTCGCTGTGCGAGGACGCGGTGGCCGCGTCGGAGCTGCTCCGGCGCGCGGACGTGGCGATGTACGCCGCCAAGGCCGCCGGCAAGAACCGGTACATGCGCTTCAAGCCGGAGATGATGACCGCCCTGGTCCAGCGGACGGACATGGAGGCGGGGCTGCGGCTCGCCGTCGACAACGGCGAAATCAGCGTCAGCTACCAGCCGGTTGTGTCGCCGCGGCTGGGAGAGGTGGTCCAGTTCGAGGCCCTGGCGCGGTGGGAGCGAGACGGCAGGAATGTCCCGCCGTCGCAATTCATTCCGACGGCAGAGCGCAGCGGGCTGATCTCGACGATCGGGCTGCAGATGATGCGGGAAAGTTTCATCCAGCTGGGCCCCTGGCTTTCGGACGGCACGGAACGCTCACTCGCCGTGAACGTGTCCGGTATGCAGCTGCGGGACTGCGATTTCGCCGGCAGTGTGCTGGGCATGGCCGGGACCCACGGCATGGACCTGCGGCAGCTGGTGCTGGAGGTGACAGAGAGCGTGTTCTTCGACGCCGACGACCACGTGATCAGCCAGCTCGCCAGTCTGCGCAGTGCCGGCGTGCGGGTTGCCCTGGACGACTTCGGCACGGGCTACTCGTCGCTGGGGCGGCTGCAGGACCTGCCGGTGGACGCGGTGAAGATCGACCAGTCCTTTGTTTCGATGATCAGGACCGGGGCGGAGAAGCTGCCGATCCTCAGCTCCATGATCAACATGGCCCACAGCCTGGGCCTCAGCGTCACCGCGGAGGGCATCGAGACAGCCGAGCAGGCCGCCTACCTGACCGCCCTGCATTGCGATGCCATGCAGGGTTTCCTGTTCTCGGTGCCCGAATCCGAGGCCGGACTCGGGCAGGCCATCAGCCGCTCAGCGGACGTGCTCGAAGCGCTTGAAGGCCTCCACCTCCGCCACTGACTTCAGACGCTTCCTCACATCCCGCCGCCTTTCGGCCAACCCTTCCTCACCTCCCGGAGGGGCCCTACTTTGGGGGACCTCTCTGGCATCGCATCACGAGGCTGCAAGGGCTGAGACGCGGGGCCGGCCAAAGCCCAGCGCCGTTTCAGTCCTCAGGCGTTGTCGAGCTCCGGCTTGTCCGCGGGTTCGCCGGCACTGACAAGTTGGAGGCTGCGGTCCCAGAAGGCCCTCGCCAGCTCAGCGTCGTAGGCCTGTTTGTTGGCCTTCGCCAAGGCGCGCTTGATGTAGAAGGCCCCGGGCACCCAGTCCCTGCCGGGCGTGGAAGTGGCAAGCCACACGAGCGTGTCAGCTCCCTGCTCGGCCGAGAGCAGGAACCGGTTCAATACGCTTTTGTAAGCATGGCGGAACCAGCTCGTGGACTCTGCCGCGAAGTTGGTGGCCACAACGCCTGGGTGGAAAGCCGCCGCCGCAATGCCGTCCTTCCCGTAGCGGTTCTGCAGTTCCGCAGTAAACAGGATGTTCGCCAGCTTCGCCGTGCCGTAGGCGCGGTTTGTCGAGTAGCTCCGCTCTGAATTGAGATCCGCCAGGTCAAGCCGGCCGAAGCCGTTGGCGGCACTGGAAGTATTGATGATGGTGGCGCTGCTGGCGGTGAGAACGTCCAGCAGCACGGTCGTGAGCAGGAACGGTGCCAGATGGTTGACCTGGAACGTCTTCTCGTGGCCGTCAACGGTTAACTCGTGACCGCGCATGATCCCGCCGGCGTTGTTCACCAGGACGTCGATCCGCGGGTACTTTGCCCGCAACACGGCAGCCAACTCGCGCACTTGGGACAGCTCTGCGAAGTCGCACACGAAATGATCGGCACCAAGTTCCGTGCCTATCGCCGCGGTCTTCTCGGGGGAACGTCCGACGACGACGACACGCTCGCCTGCCTTCGCCAGGTTCCGCGCGGCTGCTGCACCGATGCCGTCGCTGGCTCCGGTGATAACGATGGTCCGCTGGGGCATGAAGAGTCCTTACAGGCTTGGGTGTCAGGGCGCCGATCAGTATCGCTCCTCCACCCACAACGGCGCCCGGCCGGGTAATGTTCCCGGCCAGGCGCCGTCGGCGTTGCTGAACCCTTGCTTAGAAATTCAAGGCCGGGCGCAGGCTGACCGCATTGCCGGCGTTCAGCAGCATGGGTGCTATGCCCAACATCTCCTCGGTGGAACGAAGAAGGGAGTAGTGGCTGTAGGAACCCTGAACCGTTGTCCCAGGCACCACGGACGGGGCAACGATGAAGTTGGGAACCGGGGTGTCTTCATCGAACACCACCGCGATCGCAGTCCTGCCGGCTTTGTACGTCGGGCTGTTCAGGATTGACGGAAGCCAGCCGGACAGCCAGGTGTCGCCGGTGGCAATGCTGCAGTCATGCATGTCGTTGCAGACGTTCGGCGTGATGAGGGAAAAGTTTGGCAGTGTGTTGTTGGCCAGGTCGCGCTGGAGGTTCCCGGAAGCCGGAGTGCCGAGGGGGACGTTGTTGACGGCACACGCGGCCCGGTCCCCCGTGCCCTGGTAGTACGCCTCGGGATTGTGCCTGACCACGTACTGGCCGGAGCCTCCAAGCTGGCAGTTGGAACCCATGGATTCCTGGTAGCTCTTGTAAGTCAGCCCCCGGGTCCTCACCTGCCGGAAGATGTTGTCGGCGGTAATCGGCGGGAGGTTGCTCGGGTTCGAGTCCGTGGTCACTCCCTGGGTACTGCCGGACGTCAGAGCCAGATAGCTGGGAAGCGACGGCAGCCCGAGACCCGCATCGCTCCACGTGGTTACAGAACCGCACTGACGGGCAAGCTGGGTCATGTAGGGGGCGTTCGCACTGCCAATGACCTGCGAGTAGGTCTTGTTCTCGAAAATAAACCAGATCACGTGGTCGTAGGTGGATGGCGGCGTTGCCGTCGTACCGCAGGGGTTCGCCCCTGGCGGTGGTGTTGTCGGTGGGGGCGGAGGCGGCGGAGGCGGCGTCCCGTCCGTCGTTAGGACCAGCTGCGGCCGGTGCGTTGTGTCGGCGACTTCCTTCGACGCGTAGATGACACCATCGGAGGAGGTGTTGTTGATGCGGAAGGAATAGGTGCCGTCGCCCTTGACGACACTAAAGACGTCAACATCGACAAACGTGTTGATGGTGGCCGTGCCGACTGAGGCAATCACGGTGGAGTCGGCTGCCGGCGCATTCGACCAGTTGATCGTATTTTCGGCCCAGGTGGTGTTCTGCACCCGGCGGAACTGACCGCCGAGGTTGGACGGATCAGAGATGAAGAGCCGCAGCTTGGCGCCGGTCACCGTGCTACCGGTGCCAGCAACCGTAAATTTGAGGAACGACATCTCGACCGGGGAGTTGTCTGCCTTCAGGCCGATCGCGGTGCCGTAATTTGTATTGGGTGTGTCCTTTTTGACGACCGCGTCTGCGGAAGGACCGATCGTGACGGTCGCAGCCTGGGCGGTCCCGCCAATGAACGAAATAGCGGAGACAAACAAAATCGTGGTGACCGCTGCTGCTAGCCACTTGGCCGGCGAAACTCCGCGCCTGTGGCGCGTCCTTCCGGTTATTTTCCGGCCAGTTGGGATGTCTGATCTGGAACGCATCAGGGAATCCTTCCTCCGTTGAGCGCATCACCGTTGATGCGTTCGTACAAAGTAGCCGGGTCCCGTTGAGAAACAGTGGGGAATTCTGAATTTACCCTGTGAAAACCTTAGTACCGCGCCGGAAAGTCCCCGGACGAATGCGAACCGAGAGCAGCGTACCGGCTGAAAGAAAAGGCCCTACAGGCCATGTGAACTGCTGGGAACTGCGGGAGCGTTTGGGAAAAACCCGCAGGATCTGCGGAGGGGTTGGTGAATACCCGACGGAATCTGAGGAAGGGTCTGTGAATACCCGGCGGGATCTGAGGAGGGGTTGGGGGGTGTCTGGTCATCGGGGGCGGGTCCCCGGGTCCTGTCGCCTGGAACTGGGCGGGTTCCCGGGGGTGTTGTCGGGTGTGGGTGGTGGTGTTTAAATGCGGGAGAGCCCCGACCAGTGATCCTGGTTGGGGCTCTCGACCTAATGGTTGTCCGGCGG
>NZ_JBHTZA010000023.1:0-83901 GCF_042790555.1 Arthrobacter sp. NPDC056727
CCCCACTCAACAATCGTTCCGTCCCCGCCGGTGGAGGTGCCGCTGACGGGGGTGCCGTAGAGGTCCGTGACCACCATGTTTTCCGGGGTCAGATCATCGTAGGAGACGCCGGAGGGCTTGATGACCATGAGGTCGTAGCCGGGGATGCGGCCGGAGACGTTTCCGGCGGTCCAGACCACCAGGTCGTACCGGGTCAGCTCGGCGTGCAGGTCGCAGACTTCGCGGCGGACGCGGGCGATGGTTTCCAGCAGTGCGCTCATGCGGAGACCTCCTCGGCGGTCAGGGATTCGGCGTTGAGTGGGGCCGCTGTCAGGGACTGGGCGGCGTTGCGTTGGATGGCCTTGAGCCGGTGCATAACTTCGTTGGTTCCGCGGCCGAAGTAGTCGTGCAGGGTTTGGTATTCGCGGAACAGTTCGTCGTAGGCTGCGACGTTTTCCGGGATGGGGGTGTAGACCGCGCCGGGAGCCGCGCCCATCGCCGCCGCCGCTGCCCTGATGTCCCCGTATTTCCCGGCGGCGACGGCGGCGTGGATGGCCGAGCCGAGGGCCGGTCCCTGGGTGGAGCCGATGGTGGAGAGCTGGAGGCCGGTCACGTCCGAGTAGATCTGCATGAGGAGTTTGTTCTTCAGCAGGCCGCCGGCCACGATGAACTCCTTCACCGGGACGCCGGAGTCCCGGAACGCCTCGACGATGGTGCGGGTGCCGAACGCCGTGGCCTCGAGCAGCGCCCGGTAGATGTCTTCCGGCCGGGTGGCCAGGGTCTGGCCGACCACGACGCCGGAGAGCTCGTGGTCCACCAGCACGGAGCGGTTGCCCGAATGCCAGTCGAGCGCGATCAGGCCGTGCGCACCGATCGCCTGCCCGGATGCCAGGTCCGTGAGGTATTCATGGATGCCCTGCCCCGCCTCGGCGGCGGCCCGGTGGTATTCCGGCGGGACGCCGTACTTGGTGAACCAGCCGAAAATGTCGCCCACCCCTGACTGGCCGGCCTCGTAGCCCCAGAGCCCGTCCACGATGCCGCCGTCCACCACGCCGCACATGCCCGGTACTTCACGGAGCTCGGCGCCGTTCATGACGTGGCAGGTGGAGGTGCCCATGATGGCCACCAGCTGGCCGGGTTCCACCGCCTTGGCGGCCGGCGCGGTGACGTGCGCGTCCACGTTGCCCACGGCGACAGCGATGCCCTCCGGCAGCCCGGTCCAGGCGGCGGCCTCGGCGGTCAGGTACCCGGCGGCGTCGCCGAGGCGGCCGATGGTGTGGTCCAGCTTGGCGCTGACGAAGTCTTTGAACTGCGGGTTCAGGGCGGCGAGGAAGTCATCGGACGGGTAGTGCCCGTCCTGGTAGATGCCCTTGTACCCGGCGGTGCAGGCGTTGCGGACGTAGTTGCCGCAGAGCTGCCAGACGATCCAGTCGGCGGCCTCCACCCAGTGGTCCATTTCGGCGTAGGCCTCGGGGTCCTCCTCCAGCAGCTGCAGCCCCTTGGCAAACTCCCACTCGGAGGAGATCAGCCCGCCGTACCGGGGCAGCCAGGATTCGCCCAGCTCAGCGGCGAGTGCGTTGATGCGGTCGGCCTGGCCCTGCGCGGCGTGGTGGCGCCACAGCTTCACATACGCGTGCGGGCGGTTCGCGAAGCCCGGCACCTCGTTCAGCGGCGTGCCGTCAGCCTTGACGGGCACCATGGTGCAGGCGGTGAAATCCGTGGCAATTCCGACGACGGCGGCGGGGTCGATCCCGGCGTCAGCGATCGCGGCGGGAACAGCATGCCGGAGCACGTCGCGGTAGTCGCCCGGCACCTGCAGCGCCCATTCCCCGGGAAGCCGGGTGACGCCGTCGCCCCCCACATCCGCCGGGAGCGCTTCCGTGACCACCGCATGCGGGTAGTCGAACACGCCACTGCCGAGTTCCTTACCGTCCCGGACCCGCACAACCACGGCCCGGCCGGACAGGGTGCCGTAATCCACCCCGATGACATAGTTTTCGCTGCCGTCTGCTGTGACGTCCATGAATCCTCCAATAGTTTCTGGCTGTCGGGCCAAACCGTTGTTAGCGCTGTTCATCGGCTGCCTCTTGTCAAACGGTTCGTTCCTTGTAAGAATGATAGCGCTTTCAGATGTGGTTTAGGCCACTCCAGATATTTTCAGCTACTTCAAGTTAGCTGCACCCGCGAAAGAGTAATCCCCGTGCCTGAAACCGCTATCACATCGCCGAGCGAGCATGCGACAACAGAATCTGCGTCTGCCGTAACGGCGGACCCGCAGCGAATCGAATGGTCCGTGCCAGGGCTGAGCCTCACCTTCGGCCACGCACAGGATGCTCCACTGCACCTGTCCGCGGTCACATGTGGAAGCGTCAGCGCGACCTTCCAGGCGCCATTGCCGCTAGTCGAGGTTTTGGCAGTTGGCCGCGGTCATACACTGGCCAGTGGAAGGCTCGTCCAGACATCCATCGGCTCCGCCATGCGTTATCTCTCTCACGACGTAGACGTGCAGGATGACTCAATCCGCTTCCGTTTGGGCAATCCCGAAGGAGTTCTGGCCGAACTGACCCTTTGCGGAGGCAACGGCGCAATCCGGTCATCCGTGACGGTGACCAACGGTTCGGATCGGAACCTGTCATTGACGGCTGTGACCAGCTTGGTATCCGGGCTCGGAACAGCATCTACTGGCAATGAAGTCACCGACCCGGCGCAGGGTTGGATTCTCATTGAAGGCGGCAGCGAGTGGCTCGGAGAAGGACGGTGGACCGAGACCCCGCTCCGGGACGTCCTCCCGGACGTCCGTCATGGTCTCACCGGCCGTAACAACACCCCACGTTCCGGAGTAGGACGGACCGCCGATGGAACGTGGTCAACCGGGGCAGCCCTTCCCGTGGCCGGCCTCGTGTCCGCACAGCGAGGATTGGCGTGGCTTTGGGAAATCCCCCACAACGGACCATGGCGCTGGGAAATCGGCGAGCACGTCGGAGACTGCTACGTCGCATTGTCCGGTCCCACCGATCGTGACCACCAGTGGATGGAAGTACTCGCCCCCGGAGAGTCGTTTACGACCGTCCCCGCAGTACTTTGCATCGGATCCGACCTCCAAGATGCCGCGGCGGCCCTGACCTCCTGGCGTCGAAGCAATCGCCGCTCGCATCCGGACAACTCATGCCCTGCCATCGTCTTCAACGACTATATGAACACGCTTAACGGCGACCCCTCGACAGCCAAGGTCCTCCCGCTCGTAGAAGCAGCCGCCGCGGCGGGGGCTGAGGTGTTCTGCATCGACGCCGGATGGTATTCCAATTCGAATGACTGGTGGGACACAGTTGGGGCGTGGACGCCCTCAACGACTCGCTTCCCCAGCGGGCTGGGCGAGATTATCGAAGCAATACGCTCCCGCGGCATGGCTCCCGGGCTCTGGCTCGAACCTGAAGTCATCGGAGTGAACAGCCTGGCGGCACTGACGCTGCCGGAGGACGCCTTCTTCCAGCGCGGGGGTTCCCGGGTGGAGGAACAGGGGAGGTTCCATCTGGACCTGCGTCACCCCGCGGCACGCAAGCATCTCGATGAGACCGTCGACAGGCTCGTGGCAGACTTTGGGATCGAATACTTCAAATTCGACTACAACATCGACGGCGGACCAGGCACCGACCGTGACGCGACGAGCGTAGGTGCAGGCCTCCTTGGACACAACAGGGCCCACATCACTTGGCTCGACGGCCTGCTGGAGCGTCATCCCGGACTCATCCTTGAGAACTGTGCCTCAGGTGGCATGCGTTCAGCCGGGGACCTTCTGTCCAGGATGCACCTGCAGTCCACCTCAGACCAGCAGGACCCGCTAGCGTACCCACCAATTGCAGCTTCGTCTCCGCTGTCGATGCTTCCAGAGGTGGCCGCGAACTGGGCCTATCCGCAGCCGGAGATGACCCCAGAGCAGAGCGCCTTCACGCTGGTCACCGGCCTGGCTGGCCGCTTCTACCTTTCCGGGCACCTCAACCGGATGAGCGCCACTCAAATGGACCTCGTCCATGAGGCAGTGCAGGCCGCTAAGTCGCTCAGGCCCTTCCTTATTGAATCGACGCCGTCATGGCCCGCCGGCCTGCCCGGCTGGGGCGACCGCTGGATCGCCTCTGCACTTCACGGGCCCGAACAAATCGTGCTGTCCCTCTGGGACCGCGGCGATGACACGGGCGAGATCGCCCTTGAATTTCCCACCCTCAAAGGTAAGGACCTCAGTATCGACACAGTCTTCCCCCGCGCGCTCCCGGCATGGGATACACGGTGGAATGCCGAAACAGGCACCCTGATCGTACGGTCAACTGTCACCGCCCCGTCGGCCCGTACGCTCAACCTCACACTCTCGGCGCCGAGCGTGTGAACCAACCCAATATTTCCGATCTGTCCCACACCAAAGGAACAATCAACATGAAACTCACATGGAAAGGCGCCGTCGTCGTCGCCGCTGTGGCTGGTCTGCTGACCGGGTGCAGCAACCCTGGT
This sequence comes from Arthrobacter sp. NPDC056727, assembly GCF_042790555.1. Lineage (NCBI taxonomy): Bacteria > Bacillati > Actinomycetota > Actinomycetes > Micrococcales > Micrococcaceae > Arthrobacter > Arthrobacter sp. NPDC056727. The sequence continues at coordinate 4,480 of NZ_JBHTZA010000023.1, forward strand.
GCTCCAGCAGAAAGCACCGGCGAGGTCACATGGCCGGCCCAGTCGACGAAACTGGACGGCACCACACTCACTGTCTGGGCAGCCGCAAGCTCGACCAAGACGGCGGATTCCGTGATCGCCGGCTTTGAAAAGGCAACAGGAGCAAAGGTTAACGTTGTCACGATCCCGGACCCTTACGAGCAAGGGGTGCAGACGAAAGTTGCCACGGGCGACAAGCCGGACCTCGCGTTCTGGCAGCCGACGTCCTCCCAGCTCACGGCCCTGAACGCGGCACAGAATCTCCAGCCCCTCACCAACGCGCCGTGGCTCTCCAACTACAAGGACAATCTCGCGGACATCACGGGGCAGGTCAACGGAACCCGGTACGCGGCGTTGTTCAGCGCCCCAGCAGTCCAAGGCGTCTACTACAACAAGGATGTCTTCGCCAAGGCCGGAATCACCAAGACTCCGAAGAACTGGGAAGAGTTCATCGCCGCTGCGCGCCAGATCAAGGACAAGGGCACCACACCGTTCTTCGATTTCGCCGGGGGCGGCAGCTCTTGGGCGACGCAGTGGTGGGTTCAGGTACAGCTGGCGGACGCCGCAAAAGCCGGCCTCTGGGACCGGGTGAACACCGGCAAGGAAAAATTCACCGACTCCACGATCCAGACTGCAGTCAACAACTACAACAACCTCATCAAGGACGGCCTGTTCAACAGCAACATCAAGACTGCAACCTTTGAGGACCAAGGAAAGGCCCTGCTGGCGGGCGACGCCGCCATGGTTGTCCAGATCAATGGATTTGCTGAGCAGCTCCAGCAGCGCGCGGATACCGCAACGCTGAACAAGAAGATCGGATTCTTCCCGATCTCCCCGACCGGAAACGTAGCCACCGTCATCCCGGACCAAGGAAATGCCCTCGTGGCATTCAAGACCGGCGATTCCAACCGAGAAGCAGCGGCCCGGCAGTTCCTTGCCTACTGGCTCGGCGACGGATACTCCGGCTTCGTCAAGGCACAGGGCGCCGTGTCGATTGAAAAGGGTGTGGACACACCCTCAAGCGTGCCGGATGCCCTGACTGCAGCTGTTGCAGCAGTCCCGACCGCAGTGGGCTCGATGCAGGCCTCAGCCATCGCAAATCCCGACCTCTACATCAACCTCGGAGACATGATCCAGGGGACGAAGACGCCGCAGCAAGTAACAGAGGCCACTCAGCAGCAATTTGCTGGCCTTGCCAAGGCTCAGGGCGCCGCAGGCTTCTGAGACGAAGGCCGGGGCTCCGGGCAAGGCAAGCCCGGAGCCCCGGCCACAATCTACACCTAGGAATTTCTCATGACCGCACAGCTATCACCCCCGCGCTCCAGCACCGCAGCGCCGGGCCGCGCCCGTCGAAACCGGACCGCCCGCAGGCAAGACCACCCCGCGTGGTTTCTGGTCCCTGCCCTGGCGGTGCTGGTTGTCTTCTTCTTCATTCCAACCATCTTTAACTTCGTCTACGCCTTCACTGACTGGTCCAGCTTCAAAGTCAGCATCAACTTTGCAGGCATCGACAACTTCACCGCGCTGCTGCAGAACGGCAGCCTCCTGGCTGACCTGCGCACGACGCTCATCTACGCCGTACTTGTCGCGGTGTTCCAGAACCTGTTTGGACTCATCCTCGCACTGATTCTCGAGGCAGATACCCGGATCAACCGGGCAGCGCGCGTCGCTTTCTTCGTACCTGTCATCATGTCCGCCCTGGCCGTTGGCTATATTTTCCGTGCGCTGCTGTCCCAGAATGGCGCATTGAACGCCATCCTCAGCGCCGTGACTGGACAGCACATCGACATCGCATGGCTCGGGGACACCACCTGGACGATCGTCGTCGTGGCCCTCATCCATGCCTGGAAATGGATGGGACTGTCCATGCTTATTTACCTGGCAGGGCTCAAGACAATCCCGCACGACGTCGTCGAAGCTGCCCGAATCGATGGTGCCAACTGGTGGACGACATTCCGAACCATCAGGTTCCCGCTGCTGGCGCCAGCGGTCACCTTCAACGTCGCCACCTCGCTCCTCGGATCAATGAACGGATTCGACATCGTTCAGGCCACCACGGGAGGCGGACCGGGTGGCAGCACGGAGCTGCTCAACATCTTCGTCTTCCGCACCTTCGGCCAGGGTCTCTTCGCCCAGGCCACGACGATGAGCCTTGTACTCTTCGTCATGGTCGCCATCCTGGCCTTCCCTGTCATCAAGGTCCTCCGCAAGCGAGAAGAAGTGCTCTCATGAAAACCCGCAGCCTCATACAGCCGACCGTCGCCGTAGCCCTTGTCGCTCTCCTTCTTGGGATTCCTTTCTGGCTGGTCATTGCCACGGCCGGCAAAGCCCAAGGCGAGGCACTCGATCCAAACCTCACGCCGCCAAGCCAATGGCAGCTCTTCCAGAATTTCTCGGACGTGATCCAGCAAGGCAGGATGGTCCCGGGCTTGCTTGGCAGCCTGTTCATCATGGTGATTTCCGTGGCCGGCGTCCTGGTCCTCGGATCCATGGCTGCGTGGGTTCTCGGACGACGCAGGGGTAAAGTGACCGCCTTCATCTATGCACTGGCCATCAGCGGCATTGTCCTGCCGCCTGCGGTCGTCACTATCGTTCTGCTGCTGCGGCAGCTAGGGCTGGCCGGAACGTCTGCAGGAATGATCGGGGTCTACATGGGGATGTACCTGTCCACCGTGATCTTTTTCGTTACAGGGTTTGTTCGTACCATCCCGGTCGAGCTCGAAGAGGCAGCACGCGTTGATGGGGCAGGACCGCTGAAGGTCTTTCTCCGAATCATCCTGCCGCTGCTTGGCCCGACCCTCGCCACTGCAACGATCCTGATCTGTCTGTACGTGTGGAACGACGTCTTCTATGCTTTGTTCGTCGTCGGTGGTCGCCTGGACATGCTTCCGCTGAACCTCTACCAGGTCGCCAGCAGCGGGTTGCACCTGCAGAACTGGCATCTCATCTTTGCCTACATCATTCTGATGAGCCTGCCTCTCCTCGTCACCTTCATGGTCATGCAGCGCAAGATCATTGCCGGAATCACCAGCGGCGCCGTCAAATGACGTTCACCGCTCGGCATAGGCCGAGCGGCCATAAGATGAAGGAATCATGACCCATATAGCCCCTCCCGACAGACACGCCACCATCGCCGACGTGGCGCGGCTTGCGGGTGTGTCCGTGCCCACTGTCTCGAGAGTCCTGACCGGAGCCGCTAGAGTCAGCGAGGAACGGAAGCAAAGGGTCGCCGAAGCCATGAAGGCACTGGCATACCGCCCCAGCGCGGCGGCGCAGGTCCTCGCCTCACGACGCTCCACCACCATCGCCATCGTCACCAGCAACACCTCCAGGTACGGGTATGCGGAGGCCGTCCGCGGCGTCCAAGAATCTGCGCGGGCAGCCGGCTACTCAGTGATCATCGTCGTTGTCGACGGCGCCCAGGACACCGAGGCAGCGGCGGCCGCAGATGCCGTACTCCGCCAGAGCGTGGCCGGCGTCGTCGTCCTTGAATTCGACCCGCCAGGCGTGGCTGCTCTGCGGGCACTGGAACGCTCTTTACCTGCGGTCGCACTATCCGGCAACCCCAAACCCGGGGTCCCACATGCCGTTCTCGACGAGACACGCGCAGCGGTGGCATTGACGGAACACCTCCTGAACCTGGGACACCGCACAGTCCACCATGTGAGAATCCCGGCCTCGGGCAAAGAAGACCTGCGGACAATCGGTTGGCGACATGCCCTCAACCGCAATGGCGCACCGGTTCCCCCCATTGAAGATTCGTCCTGGGACGTCTCGAACGCGAGAGAAATCGGCGTCCGCCTCGCCGCAGACCCCGCCGTGACAGCGGTCTTCTGTGGTAACGACGAAACAGCGATGGGCGTCATCCGCGGAATCCACGACGCCAAGCGGCGGGTTCCGGAGGACATCAGCGTTGTAGGTTTTGATGACCACCCACTGGCCACGATGTTCATTCCCTCTCTCACCACAGTTCGCCAGGACTTCGCCGAACTCGGTCGCCATGGCACAGCGCAGCTGCTGGCGCTCCTCGATGGGACGGCACCGCTGGAACTCGACACAGTCGAACCTTCCATCGTTCTGAGAGAGAGCACGGCGCCGCCGGCCTCGGCGAGCTAGCCTCCCGCCGTAGGACCAAGGCGCCAGGGCTCTGTCCCATGCTCGCTGGATTCGGGTCTGCGGCTCGGCGATCGGCGCACCGGATGCCATTGCCACGGAAACTCACCGTAAACCGGCTGTCGGCGCGGATCGGGTGGATGGTCATTTTGAACAGTCAATGGATGGCCATTGTTTGCCGAGATCGAAAGCCGCGTTGAGTAACGAGACAAACTTGGGAAGTTCCCGAGGCTGGCTGACGGCCGGGAGCTTGCGCAGTTGGGGCACACCCCAACCTGACGTCAGGAAAGAGGCCTAATCCCGTCAGAATAGGGTCCAGATCACCCTTCTCTGACACGTCGTCGGGCAGGTCTTAGAACTCAACCTGACACATGCACGACTTAAGCCCCAGCCAGGAAAGCCGAACGGCCCCGCTTCCCAAAAGGAAGCGGGGCCGTTCGTGTGCAAAAAGCAGCTAGCGAGTAGCGGCCTCAAGATCGGCAGCGGCGCCAGCCTCCGCCGTCGCAACCCCACCCGCGTGCGGCTCAAACCGCACGAACATCGCCTTGAACCCCGGGGTGTTGGACACCCGGGCCACGTTTTCCTTGTGGACCAGGGCGTTGGCCTCGGGGAAGTACGCGGCCGCGCAGCCCTTCGCCGTCGGGTAGGCCACCAGCCGGAACTTGTCGGCGCGCCGGTCCGTCCCCTGGAACGTGCTCACCACGTCCACGAGGTCGCGGTCCTTGAAGCCCTGCTCGGCCAGGTCCTCCGGGTGCACCAGGATCACGCGGCGGCCGTCGGAGATGCCGCGGTACCGGTCGTCCAGGCCGTAGAACGTGGTGTTGTATTGGTCGTGGCTGCGGATGGTCTGCAGCACGAGGTGGCCGGCCGGCGGCGTCAGGTACTCCAGCGGGCTGACCGTGAACCGGCCCCGGCCGATGTCCGTCGCAAACGAACGGGTGTCGCGCGGCGGGTTGGGCAGCACAAAACCGTTCCTGGTCCGGACCCTGGCATTGAAGTCCTCAAACCCCGGCAGGACGCGGGCGATGTGGTCCCGGACCACGTCGTAGTCCTCGGCCATGGCCTTCCAGTCCACCGAATGGTCCGGCCCGAACGTGGCCTCGGCCATCCGCGCCACGATCACCGGCTCGGCGAGCAGGTGGTCGGACACCGGCTGCAGCCTGCCCTGGGTGGAGTGGACCACGGACATGGAGTCCTCCACGGACAGGAACTGGGCGCCCTTGGGGTGCTTGTCGTCCTTGTCGGTCCGCCCCAGCGTGGGCAGGATCAGCGAGGTGCGGCCGTGCACAATGTGGGACCGGTTGGGCTTGGTGGAAATGTGGACGGTGAGGCCGATCCGCTGCATCCCGGCCTCCAGCGTCTCCGTGTCCGAGCACGCCAGCGAGAAGTTTCCGCCCATGGACACGAACACGTCCACCTCATCGCGCTCGAACGCCTCCATGGACTCCACGGCGTCATGCCCGTGGTGCCGCGGCGACTGGATGCCGAACTCCTGGTCCAGGGCTTCGAGCAGCCATTCCTTCGGCTTCTCCCAGATGCCCATGGTCCTGTCGCCCTGGACGTTGGAGTGTCCGCGCACCGGGCAGGCACCGGCGCCGGGCTTGCCGAAGTTGCCCTGCAGCAGCAGGACGTTGACCATTTCCTTGATGGTGTCCACCGAGTGCGGCTGCTGGGTAACGCCCAGCGCCCAGCAGAAGATGCTGGCCTTGGACTTCACCAGCATGCCGGCCACGGTCTCGATCTGCTCCCGGGTCAGGCCGGTGGCCCGCTCCGTCTCATCCCAGTCCAGTTCCTGGCGGGCTTCGACGTATGCCTCGAAGCCGTCGGTCTGCGCGTCAATGAAGGAACGGTCGACGACGGTCCCCGGGTTTTGCTCTTCGGCTTTCAGGAGCAGGTGGCCCAGCGCCTGGAACAGCGCGAGGTCGCCGCCCACCTTGATCTGCAGGTATTCGTCGGCCAGCGGCGTGCCGCCGCCCACCACGCCGGAGAGCGTCTGCGGGTCACGGAAGTTGAACAGGCCGGCCTCGGGCAGCGGGTTCACGGCCACCACCTTGCCGCCCTTGTCCTTGCACTCCTTGAGTGCGGACAGCATGCGGGGGTGGTTGGTGCCGGGGTTCTGCCCGACGACGAAGATCAGCTCCGCATCGTGGATGTCATCCAGCGATACCGTGCCCTTGCCGATGCCGATGGTCGGGTTCAGCGCCGAGCCGGAGGACTCGTGGCACATGTTGGAGCAGTCCGGCAGGTTGTTGGTGCCCAGGGAGCGGGCGAACAGCTGGTACATGAACGCCGTCTCGTTGGCCGTGCGGCCCGAGGTGTAGAAGACGCAGCGGTCCGGCGTGCTGGCCCGGATGTGCTCGCCGATCAGCTCGAAGGCGTCCGCCCAGGAGATCGGCGAGTAGTGCGTCTCCCCTTCCCGGATGACCATAGGCTCACTGAGCCGGCCCTGGTTGCCCAGCCAGTACTCGGTCTTCCGGGACAGCTCGGCGATGGAGTGCTTCGCCCAGAATTCCGCGCCCACGGTCCGGAGGGTGTTCTCCTCGGCCACGGCCTTGGCGCCGTTCTCGCAGAACTCGGCGGCCTTGCGCTTCTTGTCCGACTCCGGCCAGGCGCAGCCGGGGCAGTCGAAGCCGCCGCGCTGGTTCAGACGAAGCAGCGACTGCGCCGTCCGGGTCACGCCGGCCTGCGCCACGGCACGTTCCAGCGCCACCATCACGGCTTTGACGCCGGCGGCTTCGGTCTTCGGCTTGTGGACTTCAAGCTCGTCCTCATTGATGTCCGCGACGGGGGCGGGCTGCTTCCCGAACTTCATTGTTCCAACTTCCTAACGGCTGCTTTCATGCCTGTCTGACCGCCACGCAAGGCGCGCCGGGCATTCCCGGTGCGCCTTGCGTGTGGATCGTGTTTGTTCTTACTGCGCCACCTTGGCGAGGGTCTCGCGCTCGGCGGCGATGGTGGTGTTGTCACCGTGGCCGGTCCGGACCACCGTCTCCGCCGGCAGGGTCAGCAGCCGTTCGCGGATGGAGGTCAGGATGGTCGGGTAGTCGCTGTATGAGCGTCCGGTCGCGCCGGGTCCGCCGTTGAACAGCGTGTCCCCGGTGAAGACGGTCCCCTCGCTCTCCAGGTGGAAGCAGGTGGAGCCCGGGGAGTGGCCCGGGGTGTGGATCGCCTTCAGCGTGGCGCCGCCCACTGGGAACACGTCCCCGTCCGTGATCTGCCGGTCCGGGGTGGTGCCGGGGTAGACCTGCTCCCACAGGACCTGGTCCTCCGGGTTCAGGTGGATCTCGGCACCGACGGCGTCCGCCACCTCACGGGCGGCGCCGATGTGGTCGTTATGCGCGTGCGTGAGCAGGATCGCCAGGACCTTCCGGCCCCGCACCTGGTTGATGATCGCCTTGGCGTCATGCGGGGAATCGATGATCACGCATTCTTCATCATTGCCGACGATCCAGACGTTGTTGTCCACATCCCAGGTCCCGCCGTCGAGCGAGAACGTGCCGGAGGTGACGAGGTTTTCGATGGTGACGCTCATACAGACGCTCCCTGGGTTGCGGCGGACCGGGTTTCGCTGGCGGCCTGGATTTCGACGACGGAGCGCAGGACCTTGCCTTCGTGCATCTTGTCGAACGCCTCCTCGATCTGGTCGATGGTGATCCGCTCGGACACGAACGCGTCCAGGTCCAGGTTGCCCTGTTTGTAGTGGGACACGAGCATCGGGAAGTCCCGCGACGGCAGGCAGTCGCCGTACCAGGAGGACTTCAGCGATCCGCCCCGGCCAAACACATCCAGCAGCGGGAGCTCCAGCTGCATCTCCGGCGTCGGGACACCCACCAGGACTACACGGCCGGCCAGGTCGCGGGCGTAGAACGCCTGCTTGTACGTCTCGGGACGCCCGACGGCCTCGATCACGACGTCGGCGCCGTTGCCGCCGGTCAGTGCCCGGATCGCCTCGACCGGATCACCGGCGCGGGAGTTCACCCCGTGCGTCGCACCGAGGGACTTGGCCATCTCGATCTTGTTGTCGTCAATGTCGACGGCGATGATCGTCGTCGCCCCCGCCAGCTTGGCGCCTGCGATCGCGGCGATGCCCACGCCGCCGCAGCCGATCACGGCCACGGACTCGCCGCGCTTGACCTCACCGGTGTTGATCGCGGCACCGATGCCGGCCATCACACCGCAGCCCAGCAGGCCGACGGCGGCCGGGTCGGCGTCCTCGTCGACCTTGGTGCACTGGCCCGCAGCCACCAGGGTCTTCTCCGCGAACGCTCCGATGCCCAGAGCGGGGGACAGCTCGGTGCCATCCTCCAGGGTCATCTTCTGGGTGGCGTTGGCGGTGTTGAAGCAGTACTGCGGCTGGCCCTTCGCGCACGCCCGGCACTGTCCGCACACCGCGCGCCAGTTCAGGATCACCCGGTCGCCGGGGGCGACCTCGGTGACGCCCTCGCCAACAGCGGACACCACACCCGTGGCCTCATGGCCCAGCAGGTACGGGAAGTCATTCCCGATGCCGCCCAGCTTGTAGTGCAGGTCCGTATGACAGACACCGCACGTCAGGATGTCCACCAGGGCCTCGCCCGGACCCGGATCCGGCACCAGGATCGTCTCCACCGATACCGGAGCGTCCTTCTCCCGGACAACAACTGCCTTCACTTTATGAACCATGAGTTCACGTTCCTTCCTGAGCACGGGGCTCTTTGGCTGCGGCACCTCAGCCAAATCTAACTGACTTGCCATGGTTCGAAATCCCTGTCCCGCAGTCCGGACACTCCGCTCCGTGACGTTGCCGACGTCGACCAGGGCGGGTGTGCCGATCTTCAGTTTCGTCTTTCGCACCTTAGGGTAATTGCGCATTACACAACTGCAAGCGCATAGCGCGTCAAACCAGTATGGCAGGCCTCACATATATCAGTAAGTACCTTCCCATATATCAGTGAATAGATGAAGCCCGCCGTGGGCCGGCTCACCGGCGCCGCAGGGCGTTTCCCCCCGCGGGGACTGGCCCGGGCAGCCAGCTACGAGTGCGAAGCAGCCTTGAATGTGACGCGGGCGTCCAGGCCCCGGACACCGGGCCGGGCCTCCAGGGAAGCTGCCGCACCGCTGGCCTCGGCAAGCTGCTGGACGATGGCCAGTCCCAGGCCGCTGCCCTCCGACGTCGACTGCCCCCGCCAGAACCGGTTGAAAGCCTTAAGCCGGTCCTCCTCGGAAAGCCCTGGCCCGTCGTCGAGCACGTGCAGCTCATAGCCGTGCGAGGCACCAGCGTTAGAAGCGCCGGCGTTGGAGGCACCGTCCGGCCGGACCACCAGCCGGATCTCCGAGTCCGGCGGCGCCACGGCCAGGGCATTGTCGATGAGGTTGTCGATGATCTGCTCCGCCGCCCCGGGCATGGCCATGACCCTGGCGTCCGGAACGGCGTCCAGCACCGTCCGCACCCCGCTTTCCTCGGCCAGCGCCTCCCACTGCTCCACGCGGCTCCGGGCGATCTCGCTGAGATCCACTTCTTCACGGTCAACGTGGCGGCTGTCCGCCCGGCTCAGGAGGAGCAGGCCGTCGATGATCCGCTGCAGCCGGTACGTCTCCTCCAGCGAGTCCGCCACCATGATGCGCGCGCCGTCGGGATCGTTGCCCACGGCGTCCACGGCGTTTTCCAGCCGCAGCCGCAGCCCCGTCAGCGGCGTCCGCAGCTGGTGGGAGGCGTCGCTGGCGAATCCCCGCTGCTGCTGCAGCACGTGCTCCAGCCGGTCAGCCATCTGGTTGAAGGACCGGGCCAGGGTGCGCAGTTCCGGCGGCCCCTGCTCCTCCTCGGTGCGGGTGGCGAGGTTCCCTTCCGCCAGCAGCTCCGTGGCCTTCTGCAGCCGCTTGATCCGCCTGGTCACGGCTCCTGCCATCAGGTAGGCCAGCAGTCCGGCGAGCAGCACCGTGATGCCAGCTACCGCCCACATGACCCTCAGCTGGCCGGACACGCGGTCATCCACCACCGACGCCGGATAGGTCAGGCGCACGGCTCCCGTGATGTTCTCGCCGCTGAGGACGGGGACGGTGACGTACACCAGGTCGAATCCGAGCGTGTCCGAATGCCGCTGGCCGGAGGTGATCTGGCCGGCGAGCGCGGCGGAAATTTCGGGCCGCGAAAGGTAAGAGGACCCGGTAGCCGACTGGTCGTCGTCGGACGTTACCACCGCAGTACCGGCACGGTTCACAATAACGACGCGGGCGCCGCTGGCGCGGCCATAGTCGCGGACCGCAACGGCCACCGCCCCGGTAGCCGGACCGCCCGATTCGAGGAGATGGTGTGCCCGCCCGCTGAGCAGGAAGGCATCGCGTTCCAAGGAGGTGGCCAGCCGGTCCCGTTCCACCCGCACGAGGTAGCTGCCCAGCGGAATGTCCTGCACCAGCACCACCAGGAGCGTGATGGCCATGAACACGGAAATCAGCCGCCACCTCATCCGGGCACGTCCAGCCTGAACCCTACGCCGCGCACCGCCTCGATCCAGCGGGGGTCGCCGAGCTTTTTCCGGATCGCGGCCACGTGCGCGTCCAGGGTCTTGGTGGTTCCGTACCAGGTGCCGTCCCACACCGCGCGCAGAATGTCGCTGCGCTGGCAGACGGCGCCCGGGTCCTCGGCGAGGTAGTACAGGAGCTCGAACTCCTTGGCCGTGAGGTGGATTTCGGTCCCGTCCACCACGACCCTGCGCGAGCGCTGGTCGATGCTCAGGGTGCCGATGGTGCGGGTGCCGTCGGCCGGCGGAGCGGTCTCGGACTGCGGGTCGGCCGTGCGGCGGGCCACGGCCCGGATCCGTGCGATGAGTTCCCGCATTCCGAACGGCTTCACCAGGTAATCGTCCGCGCCAAGCTCCAGGGCGAGCACCCGGTCGATCTCCTCGTCGCGGGCGCTGACAACGATGATCGGTGTCATGGTCAGCGAACGGATGGACCGGCAGACATCCGTGCCGTCCATGTCCGGCAGCCCCAGGTCCAGCAGCACGAAATCGGGGCTGGAGCTGCGGACCTCGGCGAGCGCCCCGGCCCCGTCGGCGACGTGCCGCGCCTGGAATCCTGCCCTTGTCAGGCCCTCCAGCACGCCGGCTGCAACCGATTCGTCGTCTTCAACCACCAGGATCTGCATATCCGATTATCTTCCGGCCGGAACGGTGCCGCAGCGGATAGCCACGGCTTGGACAGGCTACTACTTCGAGGTTTGACAATTCTTGGGCCATCGACGGCCGCCTCCCCATCCCGCGCCGCCCCGTGACACCCCCAGACCCTTCCTCACCTCCTGCAGGAAAACGGCAAACCCTTCCTCACCTCCTGCAGGAAAACGGCAAACCCTTCCGCACCGGCTGCGGAAGGGTCGGACCCGACCCGACCAAAGGTGAGGAAGGGTCGGACCCGACCCGACCAAAGGTGAGGAAGGGTCGGACCCGACCCGACCAAAGGTGAGGAAGGGTAGGACCGGACCCGACCAAAGGTGAGGAGGCGTTGACAGGGGCGTTCACGCAGGCCAAAGCGGTTGGACACGGGGCGACTTCGGCGTGACAAGTCTGTAAAGACAGTAGTTAATAGAGGCATGCCTGCTACCCCTGAGCCGCGCCGCGCCGTCGTGATCGAGGATGATCCGGACATCCGTGGCCTGCTGGTCCGGGTGCTGACAAAGCAGGGCTTCGACGTCACCGAGGCCGGCGCGGGTTTCCCGGGCATCGAGGCCGTGCGGAACACCAAGGCAGACCTGGTCACGCTGGACCTGAACCTGCCGGACCTGGACGGGCTGGAGGTCTGCAAGCGGCTGCGGGAGTTCTCGGACGCGTTCATCATCATGCTCACTGCCAGGGTGGACGAGCTGGACAAGCTCAGCGGCCTGGACAACGGCGCGGATGACTACATCAACAAGCCCTTCAGCCCGCGGGAATTCCAGTCCCGGATCAACGCGCTGTTCCGCCGTTCCCGGACCCCCGCCGCCGACGAGGCCGCCCAAAACGATCTCCGGCGCGCCGCCGAGGTGCAGCAAAGCCTGCTCCCCCGGGAGGCCATCGAGCTGGACGGCTACGAGGTGGCAGGCGTGTTCCGCCCCACCCGCAGCGTGGGCGGCGACTTCTACGACTGGTACCAGACGCCCGATGGGCTCCACCTGACGTTCGCCGACGCCATGGGCAAGGGCATGGGCGCCGCCCTGATCGCCGCGACCGCCCGGGCGGTGATGCGCTCGGTCCGCCACGAGCCGGACCTCGGCAACGCGTTCAGCCTGGCCAGCCGATCGATCGCGTCGGACCTGGACATCTCGGGGTCCTTCGTCACGCTCTTCCATGCCCGGCTGGACGCCGGTTCCGGGAAAGTCAGTTATGTCGACGCCGGCCACGGCCTGGCGCTTCACCTGCAGGCCGACGGCGGTGCGCAGCGGCTTCCGTCCGCCGGGCCGCCGGTGGGCGCCTGGGGTGATGCCGGCTGGACCGAAGCGGACCTGGACCTGTCCCCCGGCGACTCGCTCGTCGTCGTCAGCGACGGCATCCTGGACGTGTTCGGCTCCGTCGAGGAGTTCACCGATGCCGTCCGCCGCTCGACGCACGGGCAGCCCACCGCAGCGGCGGCCTGCGCCGCCCTGCTGGAACTGGCCCCCGCCGACACCGCGGAGGACGACGTCACCGCGGTCATGGTGCGGCGCCTGGCCGGGACAGCCGGGACAGACGAGCCGGCCGGAACGGCCACACGGTGACACGCTTCTGGACCCGACTGGTCGTGGTCCTGACGGTGCTCCTGGGCGTCAACTACATCGCCTGGCGCTGGCTGGCCTCGCTGAACTGGGAGGCCTGGTGGATCGCCGTCCCGCTCGTGGCTGCCGAGACCTACAGCCTGATCGACGTCATGCTGTTCGGGATGACCGTGTGGCGCCTGAAAATCCGCAAGGGCGCGCCCCCGGTTCCTGACGACGCCACCGTGGACGTCTTCATCACCACCTACAACGAGCCGCTGGACCTGGTGATGACCACGGCCCTCGCCGCCAAGCGCATCCGGCACCCGCACAGCACCTGGATCCTCGACGACGGTGCCCGCCCCGAGATGCGCCGTCTCGCCGAAGAGCACGGGCTGGGGTACGTCACGCGCAGCGAGGACTGGAAGAACATGCCCCGCCATGCGAAGGCGGGCAACCTCAACAACGCCCTGATGGTCACCGGGGGCGAGTTCCTGCTGATCCTCGACGCCGACCAGATCCCCGAGCCGGACATCCTCGACAGGACGCTGGGCTACTTCACCAACCCCAAGGTTGCGCTGGTGCAGACGCCCCAGTACTTCAGCAACGTCCCCGCCAGCGATCCCCTGGGCAGCCAGGCGCCGCTGTTCTACGGCCCCATCCAGCAGGGCAAGGACGGCTGGAACGCCGCGTTCTTCTGCGGCTCCAACGCCATCCTCCGCCGCGAGGCACTCATGCAGCTGGGCCTGGTGGGATACGTCAAGGAGACGGAAAAGAGCATCCGCCGCGCCCTGGCGGCATCCCAGTCGGCCATCCAAAAGGCCCGGAAGTCGGCCGATTCGGACAACCTGCTTGTGGCGCAGGTGCTCGACGAGGTGGAGGCCGCCACGACGGAGGCCCGGCGCCAGCTCGACGACGGCCGGTCACTGAGCGAGATCACCTACCGTGTCCGCCGGAAGGTGGACCAGGCAGTCCACGCCCTGGTCCAGGCCGATGTGTCCGCGCTGCAGGCGGACCTCGAGGAAATCGCCGCCATGGAACTGGCGCACGTGGGCGATTCCGGCGTTCCCGTGGTGGCCGACGACGCCGTGCAGCGCATGTCCGCCCGCGACTGGTCCCCGCTCGGCGCCATCGAATCGGTGCAGGCCGTGCTGGACGCCCTGTCCGTGGAACGCACCGGCGAAGCCCAGCCCGTCATGCCGCTGGCCACCATATCCGTCACGGAGGACATGGCCACCGCCATGCGCATCCACGCGATGGGCTGGGAGAGCGTCTACCACCACGAGGTCCTCGCCTACGGCCTGGCGCCGGAGGACCTCGCCACCATGCTGACGCAGCGGCTGCGCTGGGCGCAGGGCACCATCCAGGTGATGCTGCGGGAAAACCCGCTGGTGCAGCGCGGGCTCAAGCTGGGCCAGCGCCTGATGTACTTCGCCACCATGTGGACGTACCTGAGCGGATTCGCCGCGGTGATCTATTTCGCCGCGCCCATCATTTACCTGCTGCTCGGGATCCTGCCGGTCACCAGCCTCAGCACCGACTTCTTCATCCGGTTCATTCCGTTCATGGTGGTCAACCAGCTGCTGTTTGCCATCGCCGGCCGCGGCATCCCCACCTGGCGCGGGCAGCAGTACAGCCTGGCGCTGTTCCCCACCTGGATCAAGGCATGTACGACGGCGGCCCGCAACGTCTGGTTCGGCCGTCCCCTTGGGTTCGCCGTCACCCCCAAGGACCGCCAGACGGGCGGCCCCAGCTGGAGCCTGATCCGGCCCCAGATCGTGGTGTCCGTGCTGCTGGCCGTCTCCTCGGTGGTGGGCATCGCGCGGCTTGCCGCGGGGATGTCCGAACCGGTCGGTACGCTGGTCAACGTCGCCTGGGTGGTGTTCGACCTCGTGGTCATGAGCATCCTGGTGCGCGCCGTGCTGTACAAGGGTTTTGAGCCAGAGGGGTTTGAACCAGAGGGTTTTAAAGCAGAGGTTTCCGGGCCGGAGGACCTTCCGGCAGAGGGTTTGATCGAAGAGAGGAAGAGGGATGGATCTTAGTTACGAGGTCAAGGACTCATACGCCGAAATCAAAGCCGCCGGCCGCCTGAACATGGTGTCCGCGCCCAAGCTCAGGGAGTTCGTGGCGGATGTAGTCGCCTCGGGGTCCAGCCGGATCGTGGTGAACCTCGAGGACACCGCCTTCATGGATTCCTCAGGACTCGGGGCCCTCATCGGCTGCCTGAAGGCGGCCCGGCAGGCAGGCGGCGACCTCCGCATCGCCGCCGTCCAGCCGCAGGTGAAGATGGTCCTGGAGCTGACCAGCATGGACCGCGTACTGACCTCCTATGCCACCGCTGAGGAGGCGTTCGGCAATGACTGAGGTCCTGGCCCGCCGCAACTTCCGGAGCGTGGCGGCACCCGAGGCCGTCGATGCCGTGCACGGCCAGCTGGACGACCTGTGGGGGGACGCGCCGTTCGTTCCCGACATGGACCGGATGACGTTCGCCACCGCCGTGATCGAGGCCGCCGCCAACGTGGTCCAGCACGCGAAGCCGGAGTCAGCGGACCCGGTGGAGCTCGGCGTGGACATCTGCATCCGGCAGTCCAGCCTGCAGGCGAAAGTCAGCGCGTTCGGCGCCGCCAGCCCGGCCATCGACGACGGCGACCCCGCCATGCCCGGCGAGGACGCCGAGTCCGGACGCGGGCTGGCGCTGATCCGCGCGCTGGTCACCACCGTGACGTTCACCCGGCAGGACGGGACGAACACCTGGATCCTGTCGCGGAGCCCCATCGGTTCCTGACCGGCGCTGATCCGGCGCTCCGGTTTGGGCGAATCCTTGGCTGATGCCGCGCTTTTGCAGCGCTTCCGCCGAGAAGTTGACGGTACCTTGGGCGGCTATGAGACTGCCCAAGTTACTTGCCACCGTCATGGCCGCCCTGTGCGTTGCCCTGCCTGCCAGCGTCATGGCGGCCGGCCTCGCCCCGGCGCAGGCCGCCAGCGCCGCCATCAGACTCGACGCCGGCTCCGGGCCCGCCGGCACCACCGTCACCGTGACCGGGACGGGGTTCCCCAAGAAGAGCTCCGGAACCCTCAGCGCCGGAGCCAACACCGTACCCTTCACGGCCAGCGCATCCGGCTACTTCACGGCTGCCGTTGTCATCCCGGACAGTGCCGATCCGGTGCTTACCGTAACCGCCGTCTCCGGCAAGATGAGTGCGTCGGCCCCGTTCACCCTGACGTACAGCTCCCCCTCCGCCGCCGATCCGGCTCGGGACGCAACCGACCCGGCCGGCGGGTCCGCCTCCACGTCAACCGCGCCTGCTCCCTCATCACCGCTGCCCAGCACGTCGCTCCTGCGGTTCGGGGTGGGCACGCCCGGCGGGCCGCTCGCCTCGGCCGAGCTCGACGAGGTGGCCGCACTGGCCGGCGAGGCACCGTCGATCATCCTGTCCTACAAGGACTTCAACCAGGCGCCGCCGCTCGCCGAACTTGAGGCCGCCCGGAGCCGCGGAGCCACCGTCCTGCTGACCTGGGAGCCGTGGACCTGGGGCGCAGGCACGTCCCAGCCCGCCTACTCGCTGGACCGCATCACCGCAGGCGACTTCGATCCCTACCTGCGGCAGTGGGGGCAGGCACTGGCGAGCTGGGGCCATCCGGTGATGCTGCGCTTCGGCCACGAGATGAACGGCAACTGGTACCCGTGGTCCGAACAGCTCAACGGGAACGGCCCCGGCGACTACGTTGCCGCGTGGCGCCACGTGCACGACGTCGTCGCCTCCACCGGCGCCTCCAACGTCACCTGGGTGTGGAATCCGAACGTTCCGTACTGGGGTTCCACAGCGCTGAACGCCCTCTACCCGGGCGCTTCCTATGTGGACGCGGTGGCGCTCGACGGCTACAACTGGGGCACATCGGCGTCCTGGAGCACCTGGGTTTCGCCGTCCCAGCTGTTCGGGGACGGCCTCGGCCAGCTCCGGACCTTGGCTCCGGGCAAGCAGATCCTGATCGGCGAGACGTCCTCGGCGGAGCAGGGCGGGTCGAAGGCCGATTGGACGTCGTCCCTGGTGGGCTACCTGGCCGCCCAGGGGGATGTCACGGCCGTGACCTGGTTCGACTTCAACAAGGAAACGGACTGGCGGATCAATAGCAGCCAGTCCGCCGCCGACGCCCTGCGCAACGCCCTGGCCGCCCGCCGGCAGTAGTCAGGTGGGGATGATGCGGAACAGGAACCGGGTCCGGACCATCACCCAGAGCAGCGCCAGGATCACCGCATAGGCGGCGGTGTTGAACAGCACCCGGCCCTCCTGCAGGGCCGGGATGTTCGCGATGACGGCGATCAGGGCCACGTGGATGATGAAGACGTACAGCGTGGCCCGGCCCAGCGGGATCAGGAACCAGCCCAGGGCCCGGTGGACGGGTTTCCAGTACGCCGTCAGCAGCGCGTAGGCTGCCACCACCAGCACCAGGACGTTCAGCAGCCGTCCCACTCCGAGGTAGGTCCGGCCGAAGTAGGCGTCGTACAGGGCCCGGTACGCCGTGTCCGGCAGGATGGCCACACGGACGTCGAAGCTGTTGGCCAGGTACGGGTTGCCCCAGGCCAGGAACGCGAGGCCCGCAGCCAGCACGGTGGACGCCACCACCACCCACGGGTGGGCGGCCAGCCAGGCGATGATCCGGTGCCGGTGGTAGCCCGCCACCATGCCCACAATGAACAGCACCTGCCACACCAGCAGCGGGAAGGAGTCCTCGAATTCGGACGGCAGGAGCCGGATCCGGAAGGTGGTCCCCACCGCGTACAAAGCCGTGGTGGCGGCCAGCACCCACACCGACTTGCCCCGCGACAGGGCCCAGAGGACCAGCGGGCTGGCCAGCAGCAGGATCACATACAGGCCCATGACGTTGAACTGCCAGGGGCCGAACTGCAGCAGCAGGATTCCGGGAATAACCTCCGGCGCCACCGGGAACTGCAGCAGCGAATCCATTCCCGCGTACAGGTCGTAGGAGCGGCCCGCTCCGCCGCGCCCCGCAGCGCCTGTGCCCTGGTCCACGAAGGACGTCAGGGTGTCCGCGTTGATGGCGGGAACGAGGGAAATCACGAACACCGCGAGCAGCACCACCAGCGCCGTGGCGTAAAGCTTCCCGGCGCGCTTGGTGGTGTGGTCAACCACGTCGCCGAAGCTGTCCTTCACCCGGGGACCGAAGACCATGCCCAGCACCAGCCCGGAAAAGAGCACAAAGAGCTCGGCGCCGGAGACGAAGCCCAGCGCTTCCTGGGTGAACAGCTGGAACAGCGAGGTCATGCCGACGTGGTTGACCACCACGAACACAATGGCGAGGCCGCGCAGGAAGTCCACGCGGGAGTCGCGGGAGGAGGGGTCGCCATAGGCCCAGCCGGCCGCCCGGGGCAGGAAGCGCGGGAGCAGCCAAAGGAGGCAGACGACGGCGGCCAGGCCACCGGCCGTCGTCCACGCACCGATTCCCCCGAGGACCTTCCCCACGCCGCCCGAATCGTCGCCGGCCAAACCGCCGCTTGCCGTCACCGGCCCGGTCACAAGCGCTGATTCCGCCAGCCGCGCCCCGGCCGCCGAGGCAATGCCGGGCTGGCCGGTCAGGCGCCAGTCAATGGCGGCTACCCCGGTGTCCCGGGTGCTGGTCCGTTCGTCCCACACGACGGCGCCGATGTTCCCGAACCGTTCGGAGGAGGCTGCGGCGAGCACCTGGTTCCACCAGGCCAGCTTGATGTCCTGCTCTGCCGGGCCGCCGGTGGTGGAGCTGAAGAAGGCGGCCGTCTGCAGCATCATCGGCTTGCCGCGGCCCTTCACGTAGTCCGCGTAGAAATCGCCGTAGCCGCCGCGGCCGCCGCTTCCGGTCAGCATGCCGGCGAGCTCGCCGTCGGCCGGAAGGGTGTTGACGGCCGACGCCCCGCCGGTATCGTCGTGGTACACACCAAGGCCGGACCATTCCACGGCGTCGTCGCCCGGGTAGTACGGCGAATAGGGGTCGTCGGCGCCGTCCCAGCGCCCGTCGCCGTTGGTGTCCAGCAGCCTGAAGCCGTCGGACCCCTGGCCGGGTGCATTGCGGTTCCGCTGGAAGGGGTAGTCGCGGCCCAGGAAGGGCTGCCAGACCATGACCGTGCCGGCGTCGTCCCGGGACTTGAAGGCTGCGGCCACGGCCCGGAACGCCTTCCGGTAGGCCTCCGGCTGCTGGCCCCAGGACACCCAACTGGTGTTCATGTCCGGCGCGAACCTGATGTACAGCCTGCCCTGGAAGCCGGTGCTGAGCTGCTCCACCGTCCGGGCAAAGGCAGCCGCGTCCTCTGCGGACACCTGGTCCAGGGACCGTGAAGGCTTGACCGTCAGCAGGCCATGGGCTCCCTGCGCATCGCTCTGCCGGAAGAATTCACGGATGTGGACCTTCTCGGAGTCCTGCAGCGGGAAAGTGATGTCGTGGCCGAAGATAGCCGGCAGCACGCCCAACCGCTCCGCGAAACCCGCGGCGCTGTCCTTGCCCCATTCCAGTGCGGCGCCGAAGAGCGGCCCCTCCCGTTCGCCCGCCTCCCCTGTGGGCGAAGGCGTGGGGGAAGGAGGCTCCGCGGCGGCGGCCGGGGCCAGGCCTGCCGGCAACAGGACCAGCAGGAGAGCCAGCAGGAGAGCCAGCAACATGGCGGCGACAGACCGCATGCGGAGCGGACTGAGTACCGGAGCTGCGCCGTTCACGACGCTGTTCACGGGCCTGCTCACGGGGCAGCGGGGAAGGTCACGACCACCGTGGTTCCGCCGCCGGGGGTCTCCGTCAGCGTCAGGTCACCGCCGTGCGCCTGGACAATGCGCCGGCAGGTGGCCAGGCCCAGCCCGGACCCCGGGCCGTCCCCTTCCCTGTGCAGCCGCACCAGCGGCTCCAGCACGCGCTGCCGGTCCGCTGGCCCGATTCCCTTGCCATTGTCCGCAACAAGGACAGCTGTGCCGTGGTAGTTGGAGACCGAGATGACCCGGATTTCAAGGGGACGCTCCGGACTGCGGTAGTTCACGGCGTTGGAGAACAGGTTCTGCAGCAGGGCACGCAGCTGCAACGGATCCGCATGCAGCTGCACGTCCTCAGAGTCCAGCGTGGCACCGCTCCCGAACGGAATACCGAGGTCCCGCGCAACGTCCGCGACGGCGGTTCGCAGCGAGACGGGTTGCGGATGCAGCGCACCGCCCACCTTGGAGTAGTCCAGAACGTCCTCGAGCATGGCGAGCATGCGCCGGCCGCTGCTGCCGATGAGCTGCAGGTACTCGGCAGCCGGATGCTGCGGCGGCATGTCCGGATCGTCCTCGCTCAGTTCCACGTAGCCAAGGATCGTGGTCAGCGGAATGCGCAGGTCGTGGCTGACGCGGCCGGCAAAGTCGCCGAGTTTGGCGTTGCTCCTGCGCACCTCTTCGAGTGCCTCGTTCAGCTGCAGCGTCCGGTGCTGCAGTTCCAGGAGCTCCACCGTCTGCTGCGCGAGGAGCTCCAGCATGGCAATCTGCTCCGGCCCGGGGTCTGCCGGCGCATCGGAGAAAACACACAGCGAGCCCAGCACGAAGCCCGAGGCCGTCTCCAGCGGCACCGAGGCGTAAAAACGGACCCTGGCGATCTCACCGGTCACAAACGGATTATTGGCAAAGCGCGGATCATCGGAGGCGTCGCGGACCACGGTGGTTTCGCGGGCCAGGAAGACCCGGGCGCACATCGAATCCTCACGGGAGCAGATGCCCGGTTCGACGCCCGACGCCGCGATCTGCAGCTGCTGATCGGCGGTAATCACGTTCACCACGCTGAAGGGCACGTTGCAGAGCTTGGCCGCCAGGTCCACGAGGTTGTCCAGTGCGGTGCGGGCAGCGGCGGGGCCAGTGTCAGCGCGGTGTGCGCTGCCGAGGGGCGGGGACGCCGGGCCCTCCTGGCCGGGAAGCAGCCCGTAGGCCTGAAGGGCGGCCTGCCGGTCGATGTCCTGCTCCGGGAGCGTTCGAGCGCTGCTGCCTTTCATCCGTCCCCTATCGCCGCGCGGGACCCCGACCCAGCGTCAAGTCCCCCCGACGCCGATACTATCCGGCCACGCTCAACCCCTGCTGTAGTCTCTTGACACCGGCCGACATGCTCCGCTTCACTATTACGTATGCTGAAATAACAGTTCCATGATGCGGAACTCGCAAATGCCCTGTGAAGGGAAGGCGATCACCGGGAGAGGACCCGGACCTCCGCATAGCCGTCACCATGGATGCCAGCATCTGCTTGAGGATCACAACGTGAAGCTTGCCGAATTCAATGCCGCGGACAGGGACGCTGCAAACGCAGTCCTGCGCCCCTGCATCGACGTCCCGCGCTGGGTGGACCAGGTCGCCGGGGCACGCCCGTTCGCGTCGCGCCAGGAACTCCTTGACGGAGCCCGGGCCGCCGCCGCGCCGTTCACCCCGGAAGAGGTGGAAGGCGCCATGGCGCACCATCCGCGGATCGGTGAACGCCCGGCCGCGAAGACCACAGAGGCCGCCATGTCCCGCTCCGAGCAGGCGGGCGTGGACCCTGCGGACGCCGAGGTTGCCGACGCCCTGGCCCGCGGCAACCGCGCGTACGAGGAAAAGTTCGGCCGGGTCTTCCTGATCCGCGCCGCCGGCCGCACCGCCCCCGAAATCCTGGCAGCGCTGAACGGGCGCCTGGCCAACACACCGGCGCAGGAAGACGCCATCGTCGCGCAGCAGCTGCGGGAAATCGCCCTGCTGCGCCTGGAAGGAGTGATCAGCGAATGAGCGTTTCCCACGTAACAACCCATGTCCTGGACACCGGTGCCGGACGCCCGGCGGCGGGTATCGCCGTCGTGCTTTACGCGAACGACGGCGGCAACTGGAGAGAGGTGGGCAGCGGCACCACCGATGCGGACGGCCGCGCCAAAGACCTGGGACCGGAGGTCCTGGCCCCCGGGAACTACCGGCTCAACTTCGCCATCGGCGACTACTACGCCCAACAGGGCGGCACAACATTCTTCCCGGAGGTGGACCTGGTCTTCGAGGTCACCGGCACCGAGCACTACCATGTGCCGCTGCTGCTGAGCCCGTTCGCCTACTCCACCTACCGCGGCAGCTGAAAGGAGACAGAATGCGGCTGATGCGCATTGGCCCGGCGGGCAACGAGGTTCCGGTCGTCATCGACGACGACGGCCAGGCATATGACCTGCGGCCGGTCACCCGGGACATTGACGGGGACTTCCTGCAGGCCTGGGCCGGCCAGCTGGCGGACCTGGACCTGACGGGCCTCCCCCGGGTGACGGTTGACGGCAAGCGGATCGGTGCGCCCATCGCCAGGCCCGGCGCCGTGATCGGGGTGGGGCTGAACTACGCTGCGCACGCCGCCGAATCCGGCCTTCCCGTTCCCGAGCGGCCCATCATCTTCTTCAAGCACCCCAACACCGTGGTGGGCCCGGACGACGACGTGGTCATCCCGCCCGGGGCACAGCGTGTGGACTGGGAGGTGGAGCTGGGCGTGGTCATCGGCCGGCGGGCCAGCTACCTGGCATCCGATGCCGAGGCGGCCGGCTGCATCGCCGGCTACGTCCTGTCCAACGACGTCTCCGAGCGTGAGTACCAGCTGGAGCACTCCGGACCGCAATGGTCGCTGGGCAAGTCCTGCCCGACGTTCAACCCGGTGGGCCCCTGGCTGGTGCCCGCCGCGGCCGTGGATCCGGATGACGTCCGGCTGGCGTCCTGGGTCAATGACGAGGCCCGGCAGGACAGCTCGACGGCGGATATGGTCTTTGGCCCTGCCGAACTGGTCCGCCGGCTCTCGCAGTACATGGTGCTTGAACCCGGCGACCTCATCACCACCGGAACTCCGGAGGGGGTGGCACTGTCCGGCCGCTTCCCGTACCTGAAATCCGGGGACGTCATGCGGATGTCCGGCGGGGACCTCCTGGGCGAGCAGCGGCAGCGGCTGGTGCAGGCCTGAACGGTGTTGGCCTGAAGCCGCCGGGGCGGGCCGGCGGCCGGGATGACAGTAGGCTAGATGGCATGTCTTCCGACCAGCCCACCCCCGAACAGCACGAAGTTCCTGAACGGCGCGAGATCACCGTCCGGCGCGCCCCCAAGTATGTTCCCTTCCTGATCCTGGGCGGGCTGGTGGGGTTCGCCGCGGCGGCGGTCATTGCGTTCGCCCTGCCCGGCGATGCGAGCTACGACCGCGGCTCGGTTTACGGCTTCTTCATGGTGCCGTGCGCCGCGGCCGGTGTGATCCTCGGCGCAATTGCCGCCCTGGTCCTGGACCGGACCAGCGTCCGCCGCGCCCGCCGCGGCGTCGTCGAAGCCGTTCCCGACGCCGCGGAGGAGACCGGAGACGACGGCGACGGCGGTGCCGGTCCCCGGTCATAATCCGGCGGCCGGAAATTCCTTACCCCATGACGTGAGATAATCGACCAGTGGCACGCGGCGATGGAAAACTTTCTCATGATCTTCTCCCTGGCGAAAAGGGCCCGATGGACGCTTGCGGCGTCTTCGGCGTCTGGGCACCAGGTGAAGAAGTAGCAAAACTTACCTACTACGGGCTGTACGCGCTACAGCACCGCGGTCAGGAGTCTGCTGGTATAGCCACCAGCGACGGCAAGCGGATCAACGTCTACAAGGACATGGGCCTCGTATCCCAGGTCTTCGACGAGACCACGCTTAACACCCTGACCGGGCACCTGGCCGTCGGCCACTGCCGATACTCCACCACCGGCGCCAGCCACTGGGCCAACGCCCAGCCGACGCTCGGCGCTACCGCCACCGGCACGGTGGCATTGGCCCACAACGGCAACCTCACCAACACCGCCGAACTCAACGCCATGATCCAGGAGCGCAACGGCGGCCAGCTCAGCGGTGAAATGAAGCAGGGCAACACCTCCGACACCGCCCTGGTGACGGCGCTGCTGGAAGGCGAAGAGGGCAAGACCCTCGAGGAAACCGCCGTCGAACTGCTTCCCAAGATCCGCGGCGGCTTCTGCTTCGTCTTCATGGACGAGGGCACGCTCTACGCAGCCCGCGACACGTTCGGCATCCGCCCCCTGTGCCTGGGCCGGCTGGAGCGCGGCTGGGTGGTCGCGTCCGAACAGTCCGCCCTCGCCACCGTGGGCGCCAGCTTCATCCGGGAGATCGAGCCCGGCGAGTTCATCGCCATCGATGAGCAGGGCGTGCGGTCCCAGCGCTTCGCGGACCCGACGCCGGCCGGTTGCGTCTTCGAATACGTCTACCTCGCGCGTCCCGATGCCGCGATCGCCGGCCGGTCCGTCTACGAATCCCGCGTGGAAATGGGCCGACAGCTGGCACGCGAAAACACGCAGGAAGCGGACATCGTCATCCCGGTGCCCGAATCCGGCACCCCCGCGGCCGTGGGCTACGCCGAGGAATCCGGCATCCCGTTCGCGCACGGCTTCGTCAAGAACTCCTACGTGGGCCGCACGTTCATCCAGCCCTCGCAGACGCTGCGCCAGCTGGGTATCCGGCTCAAGCTCAACGCTCTGGAGTCCGTGATCCGCGGCAAGCGCGTGGTGGTGGTCGACGACTCGATCGTCCGCGGCAACACCCAGCGCGCCATCGTCCGGATGCTCCGCGAGGCCGGTGCCGCTGCCGTCCACGTCAAGATTTCCTCCCCGCCGGTCCAGTGGCCCTGCTTCTACGGCATCGACTTCGCCTCCCGGGCAGAGCTCATCGCCAACGGCGCCACCATCGAGGAGATCTCCCAGGCCATCGGCGCCGATTCCCTGGCCTACATCTCCGAAGACGGCATGATCGGCGCCACCCAGCAGCCGCGCGAACGGCTCTGCACCGCCTGCTTCACGGGCAAGTACCCCATCGAGCTGCCCGGCGCCGACAAGCTCGGCAAGAACCTGCTGGAGCGCACGGACCTGGGCGGCCTGCCTGCCACTGAAACAGCAAGGGCCGGCGCCGCTCCTGCCAATTCGGCAGCGGACGCTGCCGCCGAAGCCGCCATCGCACCGGCTGCCGCCACCCCCGGCAACCCGGACAGCATCCCGGTGACCGAGGACCCCGCGGAAAAGCCGGGCGCCACGGGCTGTGACCCGGGGCCGGACTCCGAGTTCGAGAACCTGCTCACAGACGCCGACCGCGTGCCCGATCTCCACCACGACGCTGCGACCGTCGGCGCTGACAAGAAAGAGTCCTGATGACTTCCGCTTCCTCCACTGCTGACATGAATGCTGCCCAGAACAACACCGGCATCACCTACGCGGCCGCAGGTGTGGACGTCGAGGCCGGCGACCGCGCCGTCGAGCTCATGAAGGACGCCGTCAGGGCGACCCACAACGCGTCGGTGATTGGCGGCGTCGGCGGTTTCGCAGGCCTGTACGACGTCTCGAAGCTCCTGACCTACAAAAAGCCCCTGCTGGCCACGTCCACGGACGGTGTGGGCACCAAGGTGGCCATCGCCCAGGCCATGGACATCCACGACACCATCGGCTACGACCTCGTGGGCATGGTGGTTGACGACATCGTGGTGGTGGGCGCCGAGCCGCTGTACATGACCGACTACATCGCCTGCGGCAAGGTTGTACCGGAGCGTATCGCGGACATAGTACGCGGCATCGCAGCGGCCTGCTCCGTGGCGGGCACCGCACTGGTGGGCGGCGAAACCGCCGAGCACCCCGGCCTGCTGGGCGAGCACGAGTACGACGTCGCCGGTGCCGCCACCGGCGTTGTGGAAGCCGACGCGCTGCTCGGACCGGACCGCGTCCGTGCCGGCGACGTGGTGATCGGCATGGCCTCTTCCGGCCTGCACTCCAACGGCTACTCCCTGGTCCGCCGCGTCATCAACCACGCCGGCTGGGCCCTGGACCGGCAGGTCTCCGAACTGGGCCGCACGCTGGGCGAGGAACTCCTGGAACCCACCCGCGTCTACGCCGCCGACTGCCTGGACCTGGCCCGCGCCTTCCCCGTCACCGGCGGGAGGGCCGTGCACGGCTTCAGCCACGTCACCGGCGGCGGCCTGGCCGCCAACCTGGCGCGCGTGCTGCCGCAGGGCCTCGTGGCCACCGTTGACCGCTCCACCTGGGAGCTGCCCGCCATCTTCAAGCTCGTCTCCGAGCTGGGCCGCGTGCCGCTGCCCGACCTGGAGCGTACGCTGAACCTCGGCGTCGGCATGGTGGCCGTGGTCTCCGCCGAAGCCGCAGACGCCGCCGTGGCCCGCCTGAACGAGCGCGGCCTGCCGTCCTGGATCATGGGATCCGTCAGCGACGATTCCGACGCCGTGGTGAAAACCGGCCCGGACTACGTGCAGGGCGCCAAGGGCGTGGACGGCGGCGCAGTCCAGCTGGTCAACGCGTACGCCTAGCCAATACGCAGAAGGCTCCCCACCATCCGGTGGGGAGCCTTCTTCCTTTAAGGAGCTTGATGGGCCCACGCCGCCCGGGTTCCCTGGCCGAGCTTGCGAGACGAGGGTAGCGGTGGGGACTAGAGCTCCAGGACGCTGAAAACCCCGCCCTGCGGATCCTTGAGGGTGGCGATGCTGCCGCCGTCCTCGGCGAATTCCGGCTCCACCAGCACCTCGGCCCCCGCCGCCACGGCGGACAGCACGGCTTCCTTGACGCTGGAGACGCCGAAGTACACCTGCCAGCCGCGGCTGCCGGTCTCGCCGCCGTCTTCATCTTCGTCCTCTTCGGAGGCAGGGGCGATGCCGGCCACCTCCGTGCCGTCCACCATCAGCGTGGTGTAGGTGCCGCCGTCGTCCTGCGGGTATTCGGTCACCTCGTGTCCGAACAGCTGCTGGAAAAATCCGACGGCGGCCTGCGGCTCGGGCGTGAGGAGCTCCGCCCAGGCGAACGCTCCGGGCTCGTTGTGCCGCCCGCTGCCCGGGTGCGTTCCGGCCTGCCAGATGCCTGTGGTACCGCCGCCCGGCGGGTCCACGAACACATGGTTCCGGTGTCCCCGATGTCCTCCGGCCCGAACTGGACGGTGCCGCCGGCGTGCTGCGCTTCCGCCGCGGCCTCCCGGGCGTCCACCGCGGCGAAGTAGACGTTCCAGTGCGCGGGCCGCGGCGCGCCCTGCTGCGGCTGCGGTGCCACGGTGGCTACGAGGTCGTCATCCAGGAACGCCTTCGCGTAGCTGCGTCCGTCCGGGGTGGGAAAGTCCTCGTAGCGCCACCCGAAGACGGCGGCGTAGAACGCCTTGGCCGCCGCCACGTCCGGTGTCTGGACATCCGCCCAGCAGAGCTCTCCAAGGCTGTACCCGCTGCGCTGGACCATGCGTCCGCACCCTTTCGTCGGCTGAATTCCCTCCAGCCTAATTCCTCTAGGCGCCGGCGTGTACAGCCCGTCCCGTGAACGCCACGAGCCGTTCCAGGCTGCCCGCCGTTTCAGCCACCTGCCGGGCCGGTGCGAAGCTGCCGCCCGCGCGCACCTGTTCGCTGATGGTCTGCTGGGCAAGCACCTCCACGTAGTCGGTCAGGGCATCGGCAACAGTGAGGTCTGTGCCGAGGGCCTTGCTGAAGTCCCAGGCGTGGACCAGGAACTCAAGGTTCAGGATGGAAGCCACCATGGTGGCCGGCAGTTCCGCAAAGCCCATGTCCACTGTCCCTTCCAAGCCGCGGCGGTAGAAAGCCTCCAGCACCGGCTGGGCGAGGTCGGCAATGCGCGCCTCGGGCGCCTTCGTCGCGTCGTCGGAGACCTGCACACCCAGCGCCTGGCCAATGCCGCTGATGGAGCCGGCCACGTGGTCCAGGAGCTGGCCGGCGTTGTAGTCGGCGCAGGGGGTCTGGGTTTCGAGGCCGGCCGGGGTGACGGAACGCAGCACCCGCTGCAGCACTGCCAGGGTGGTGTCCGCGGCGGTGAGCTCGTTGATCGGATCCGGGGCCGCCGCCCACGGGTCCGCGCCGGCGTCGCCTGCCGTGGCGGCTGCCACCAGCCGGTCGAGGTAGTGGTTCCATCCCTCGGCGTGGCCTGCTTCCTGCTGTTCGGCCAGGCCGGCATGGGTCAGGCGGACTGACGTCCCGCCGTCGACCGGCTCCAGCGTGAGGGTTACCACCGAATCGGACGCCGCCATGTCCTTGTTTTGCTCCCAGCCCCAGGTGAAGGCGAGGCGCCTGCCGGGTTCGATCTCCGTGAAGGAGCCGGTGGCGTGATGGCCGGGGGTGACCGTCCACCGGTATTCGCCGCCGGCCCGGAGGTCAACGCGCGCCGCGACGGTCTGCCACCGTCGGAGCCGCTCCGGCTGCGTGATGAGTGCGAACGTCTGGTCGAGATCCAGCGGAACAACGACGGTCTTGTCGAAAGTCATGATTTTTCCTTTGATGTGGGAAGTTCGGATCGGTTGAGTTCATTGGCGTCTGAGACCAGCAGGTCCAGTTCATTGGTCCAAAACTGGTCAAACAGACGGCGGAGTTCGCTCATGCCCCTCGGATCAGGCCGGTAATAGCGGTTCCGGCCCTCCTTGCGCGCCGAGACAAGCCCGGCCTGCTCGAGCAGGAGAAGGTGCTGCGAGATGGCGGATCTGCTCACGGTAAATTCACTGGCCAACTCCGTCACGGTCTTCTCACCGCCGGCCAGCAGCTGCAGCAGCCGCCGCCGGTTTGGCTCGGCTGCAACTTCGAGGGGATCTAGCACGACTAATACGTTAGTCATCACTAACGTATTCGGTCAAGCGCTTCCCGTGCCGGATCAGGAAAACAAAAAGGCCCGCTGGGCACGCCAAAGACTGGCGTGCCCAACGGGCCTTGATAACTATGGCGACACCGGACCGGCCCCTCTGCGCCGGGCCCCTGGCTAGGGCAGATGTCCGGCTCTCACCTGGTGACTGGACCAGGCAGGGGGCGGGCAACCCAAATGCGGGAATTGCCCGGGAGGTGTACGACGGCGGCGTTCAGCCTGTTGCCTTTCGGCAGGTCAGCGGGAACGACTAACCGATGCGACGGGTGTCTACCTCGTCGTCGTCTTCATCCACATCGTCCGCGTACTTATCCACGTAGGCTGAATAGTCCGGTTCCACCGGTTCATTCGCGAAATGGCTCGTGGCACGACTTCCCGGACCCGTGAGCTCGCGCTGTAGGGCCGAATAATCGGTGTTCGGGGAGTAGTACTTGATGTCCCGAGCCTGCTTGGTAGCTTTTGCCTTTTGACGGCCGCGCCCCATGGCGTGACCCCCTTTTGTACTTGGACCGGAGGTGGTCACCTTTGGCGATGGTGAGGCCCCGGAATGAATGGTCAATTTGTCGTACCCCTAGATTACATGCTTTCGGCGGCATCTGCTTGCCACGGCGGCCTTCTGAGGCCCCCGCGGCCCGCTTCTCCGCGGCAATTCGGGGCTCGCAGAAATTTTTTGTTCGATAGAGTCTCCTGAACGACTGAAATAAGCGGGCATGGAGATCCGGCTGTTGGCCGCCCGGGCCACACCGCGGAAACGCAGAATGCCGGATGCTCGCCGCCGAGCGAACGCCAGGAAGGGGTGCCGCCCCCATATGAATGACAACGATCCCAGTCACGGGGAACACGGGCCGGTCCGCGTGGTCGCCGTCCACCCGGAGCCGGCCACACCAGAACCCAACCCAGCAGGGCCCGCATCACCAGAACCCAACCCAGCAGGGCCCGCATCACCAGAGCCCACACCGGCAAGGACCGCAGCAGCAAGGATCAAAGGCCTCGCCGGTTCACTCCGCTCCCGGCTCAGGGAGCCCGAGGCCCGGCAGGCGCTGCTCAAGGTGGGCTTTCTCGCGGCCCTGCTGGTGGCGGGCGGCCTGCTCGTGTGGCTTCTGACCTCGCTCCTGGCCGCCGCCACGATGCAGTCCGCCAACCGGCCTGCCGCGGCGGCGGAGCCCACCCCCGGGGTGCCGGCCGCGCCGGCTGCATCACCGAGGCCCACCCTGCCCGTCGCGAGCGTCAGTCCGCTGGACTTCCGGGTGGGCGACTGCTTCAAGGACTTCGACCCCGAGGCGTCCAAGTCAACGGTCGTTGCGTGCACCACGGACCATTCCGCCCAGCTGGTGGCGGTCACCCACTACGCCGACGGTGACGCGTACCCGGGCCGTGACGCCATGAAGACCAGGGCCCGGGAAACATGCCAGACGGCGTCCCTGACGGAAAAGTCCAATGCCTACAACCTGAACTACCGCCTCGCCTATCCGAGCACGGCCAGCTGGTCCAGGGGCGACCGCCGCGTGGACTGCTACGTCACGGCGTCCGGGAACATCATCAAGGCAAGCCTGCTGCCCCGATGACGTTCCCGTCCCCCGCCTGCCAGTAAGCTCCTGCTAATCCCGGCGGCGGACGGTGAGTCCGCTGCCGGCGGGAGCACCGCCGTCGGGCCCCGACATAGCTTCCAGGCCTTCCACGGTAAGTTCCCCGAGATCTGCTGCCGTGTCCACCAGGACGGTGTCGCCGTCGGAGATTTCGCCGGCGAGGATGGCCTTGGCCAGCCGGTCGCCGATCTCGCGCTGCACGAGGCGGCGCAGCGGCCGGGCGCCGTACGCCGGGTCAAAGCCGGACATTGCCAGCCACGCGCGGGCACCTTCGGTGACCTCGAGCGAGAGCCGCCGGTCATGCAGGCGCTTGGCCAGCTCCCCCACCTGCAGCTCGACAATGCGGGCGAGCTCCTCGACTGACAGCGGATCGAACAGCACCACTTCGTCCAGCCGGTTCAGGAACTCCGGCTTGAAGCTGGCGTTCACCGTGGCCATCACCGCGTTGCGCTTGGCCTGTGCATCCAGGGTGGGGTCCACGAGGAACTGGCTGCCCAGGTTGGAGGTCAGCACCAGGATCACGTTGCGGAAGTCCACGGTGCGGCCCTGGCCGTCGGTGAGGCGGCCGTCGTCGAGCACCTGCAGCAGGATGTCGAACACCTCGGGGTGGGCCTTCTCCACCTCATCCAGCAGCACCACGGAGTATGGCCGGCGGCGGACGGCCTCGGTCAGCTGGCCGCCCTCCTCATAGCCGACGTATCCCGGAGGCGCACCGACGAGGCGCGCCACGGAATGCTTCTCGCTGTACTCGGACATGTCGATCCGCACCATGGCGCGTTCGTCGTCGAACAGGAAGTCCGCGAGCGCCTTGGCGAGCTCGGTTTTGCCGACGCCGGTGGGGCCGAGGAACAGGAACGAGCCGGTGGGACGGTTGGGGTCGCTGATGCCGGCACGGGCGCGGCGGACCGCGTCGGACACTGCGGTGACGGCCTTGGACTGGCCGATCAGCCGCCTGCCGAGCTCCTCCTCCATGTGCAGCAGCTTCTGGCTTTCGCCCTGCAGCATGCGGCCGGCCGGAATGCCGGTCCACGCCTCGATGACCTCGGCAATGTCGTTGGCGGTCACGTCCTCCGCCACCATCAGGGCGGCCTTGTCCGCGACGGCGGCCTCCGCCTCGGCGGCGTCGTTCAGTTCGCGCTCCAGCGCCGGGATTTCGCCGTACAGGACGCGGGACGCGGTTTCCAGGTCGCCCTCGCGCTGCGCCTTGTCCGCGGTGGACCGCAGCTCGTCCAGCTTGGCCTTCAGGTCGCCCACGCGGTTCAGGCCGGCCTTCTCCGCCTCCCAGCGGGCGTTCAGCCCGGCCAGCTGCTCCTTTTTGTCCGCCATGTCCGCGCGCAGCGCAGCCAGGCGCTCCACTGACGCGGCGTCCGTCTCGCCCTGCAGGGCGAGCTCCTCCATGGTGAGCCGGTCCACGGCACGGCGCAGCTGGTCGATCTCCTCCGGGGCGGAGTCGATCTCCATGCGGAGGCGGGAGGCGGCCTCGTCCACGAGGTCGATCGCCTTGTCCGGCAGCTGCCGGCCGGAAATGTAGCGGTTGGACAGTGTCGCGGCGGCCACCAGTGCGGAGTCGGCGATGGCCACCTTGTGGTGGGCCTCGTACCGCTCCTTGAGGCCGCGCAGGATGCCGATGGTGTCGTCCACGCTGGGCTCCCCCACGTACACCTGCTGGAACCGGCGCTCCAGGGCGGGGTCCTTCTCGATGTTCTCGCGGTATTCGTCCAGGGTGGTGGCGCCGATCAGCCGCAGCTCGCCGCGGGCCAGCATCGGCTTGAGCATGTTGCCGGCGTCCATGGCGCTCTCGCCGCTGGCCCCGGCGCCCACCACGGTATGCAGCTCATCGATGAACGTGACAATCCTGCCGTCGGAGTTCTTGATCTCCTCAAGCACGGCCTTGAGCCGCTCCTCAAACTCGCCGCGGTATTTGGCACCGGCCACCATGGAGGCCAGGTCCAGGGCGATCAGGGTCTTGCCGCGCAGGCTCTCCGGCACGTCGCCGGCCACCATCCGCTGGGCCAGGCCCTCCACGACGGCGGTCTTGCCGACGCCCGGCTCGCCGATCAGCACAGGATTGTTCTTGGTCCGGCGGCTGAGCACCTGCACCACGCGGCGGATTTCGCTGTCCCGGCCGATGACCGGATCAAGCTTCCCAGAACGCGCCACGGCGGTCAGGTCGGTGCCGAACTTCTCCAGGGCCTGGAAGGTGTTCTCGGGATCGGGCGAGTTGACCTTGCGGTCGCCCCGGACACCCGGGAGTGCCGCAGCCAGAGCCTCGTGGGACGCCCCGGCGTCGCGCAGCAGCCTGCCCACGCCGTCGCTTCCGGCCGAGAGCCCCAGCAGCAGGTGCTCGGTGGAGACAAAGGAGTCGCCCAGCTTGTCAGCTTCGCTCTGGGCATTCTGGATCGCCTGCAGCGACGGCCGGGACAGCTGGGCCTGCTGGACCGAGCTTCCGGACGTGGCGGGAAGGGCCTTGATGGCGGTACTGGCCTGCACGCTGACAGCGTCCGGATCGGCTCCGGTGGCGCGAAGGAGCGCGACGGCGACACCCTCCCGCTGATCCATCAGCGCCTTGAGCAGGTGGGCGGGTTCCACCTGCGGGTTCCCTGCCGTGGAGGCGTTCATGGCAGCCGCCGAAAGAGCCTCCTGGCTCTTGGTGGTGAATTTGACGTCCAAAGAGAGCTCCTTTCGAAGAAGATTAACTAAGTTGAGTCTACTACGCTCAACTCTGCTTTTTCAGGTCCTCACGGCCAAGTTTTCCCACAGCGAAATACCCCTCTTGCGGACGGGCGAATTTTCCGTGAACGGTGGCCCTTGAACTGTATCGCCGCTGGCCGAATCCCCCTAGGATCGACGTGTCCAGTGACCACTACCCCAGAGACAGGACCGGCAATGAAGAAGTTCGTCGTGCTTTACAACGCACCGCAGTCGGCACAATCCCAGATGGCGGAAAGTACCCCCGAGGCCGCGCAGGAAGGCATGAAGGCGTGGATGGAGTGGGCATCCCGGGCAGGCAGCGGCATTGTGGACATGGGCCAGCCCCTGGGCGCCGGCAAGGAGGATCAGCCAGTCGGGCACCTCGGACACGACTACCAGCGTGGGCGGATACGGCATCCTGCAGGCCGAGGACATGGACGGCGCCCTGGCCCTGCTCGAGGGGCACCCCCACCTCATGATGCCCGGCGCGAGCATCCAGGTGTACGAGACCCTAGACCTGCCGGGAATGTAGAAGGCCTGCCCAGTGACAGGCCTTCGGGGAATGTGACCGGCCGGCCGGCTGCAGGGCCGGCCGCACCCCCCGCCTCTAGGAGCCCTGAACCCCCGAGACGCTGGTGATCCAGGCGAGGTTCCGCGCCACGGAGGCGTGGTCGTTGTAATAGGCCGTGAAATTGGCGGGGTTCCGGGCCGGCAGGATGTCGGACGAGGACAGGACGCCGGCCAGTTTTCCGTTCACGATCAGCGGCCCACCCGAGTCGCCGCTGAGGGTGTGGCCGCTCTGCGACCGGGTCCGGACGGACGGGCCGCCGTAGTTGTCCAGCCCCTGCCAGATCACCGAGACGGCCGCCGACTTGAGGTAGTAGGACATGGAACCGGACCCCTCGGACTGGTCGCCCCAGCCATATACGCTCGCCGCCGTTCCGGTGGCGGGAAAGGCATTGGACAGGCCAACGTAGGCACCGTAATACGGCGTGGACAGCTTCAGCAGCAGGACATCCCCGGCCGGCGCGGGGTAGCGGCCGGCAACCGAACGGACGGCACCCCCGGTTCCGAGGTAGCTGGTGCCCAGCCGGACCGACCTCAGGCTCGTGGCGTTGCAGTGCTTGGCCGTGATGACCCAGCTCGCCGCGATCTGGCTGCCCGTGCACCCAACGTTGGTGCCGGCGGAATCGAAGGAAACTTGCGCCACAAAGGGTGCGGCTGAAACCGTAGAAGTGGCGCCGCCGGCGATGTCCCGGCTGAAGGTGCCGTCACCCACGGGGGCTGGCTTTTCCTGGTGGTGCACTTCCCGGGCCGCGGCGGCCTGGGCCGCCGGTCCGCTCAGCATGGGGGCCAGCAGCGCTGCACTGGCCGCGGCTGTGACAAGGATTTTCGCGGTCTTCAACGGAAGGCTCCTAAGCGTCAGGTGCGAGAGGTCCGACTGCGAGCGTACGCGTCAGTGACAATTTTTGTCATATTCATTACGGATATGGTCACCGCGTTGCCATTCACCGGTGTCTTGCGGCGTCTGGTCCGGGCGGCCTTGCCGGCACTACCCTGAGGGCCTAGCAGTATTTACTGTTCCCCAGCCTGCAGCGGCACCAGGCTCAGTTCCGTGATGTGAGGGATCATGACTGCACTGTCGAAACACGGCGGAGGGTCCCGCCTTGCTCCGGCCACCTCCCTGGTGCTGGCGGTGCTGCTCACCGCATGCCAGCCCGGCCCGCCCGTGCCCCCGCCGTCGTCGGAGTCCCCTGCTTCGCCGTCGACCTCCGCAGCCGTGCCCTCCGGCCCCGCAGGGTCCGCCCCGGCCGCCCCGACAACAGCGCCAGCCGCTCCAACAGCGCCAGCCGCCGTCCACTTCACGGCCCAGGGCGACATCGGCCTAGGCACCGGAGCAAGGGAGGTCCTGGACACGATCAGCAGCCTCCGCCCTGAGCTCAGCCTGGCCCTCGGTGACTTCTCCTATGAGGCAGGGCGCGAGCACGAGTTCTGCGACATGGTAACCGGCAAGCTGGGCGGGGACTTTCCCTATCAGGTTGTCACGGGGAACCACGAGAGCGACGGCCACGACGGCGACATCGCCAACATCGTCGGCTGCCTGCCCAACAGGCTGCCAGGGCTCCAGGGCGAGTACGGAATCCAGTGGTACGCGGACTACCCGGAGCGGGCACCGCTCGTCCGCTTCATCATGGTGTCCCCCGGCATCAGGTTCCACGACGGAAACACGCTGGACTACTCCAGGGGCAGCGAGCGCTGGCGGTGGACGGCGGCCGCCCTTGACGGGGCGAGGTCCAGGAAGATCCCGTGGACCGTCGTCGGGATGCACACCCCGTGCCTCAGCGTGGGCAAGTATGAATGCCAGGCCGGCCGCGACTTCACCAACCTGCTCATCGACAAGAAAGCGGACCTGGTGCTGACGGGTCACGACCACAACTATCAGCGGACCCATCAGCTGGGCCGCGGCCAGGGTTGCCCGGCGCTGGTGCCGGACACGTTCTCCGGAGGCTGCCTCACCGACTCGGACAGCGCCATGGTCAAGGGTTCCGGAACCGTCTTCGCCACGGTGGGGACCGGCGGCGTGGGACTGTATGAGGTCAACGACCAGGATCCCGAGGCCCCGTACTTTGCCGCCTGGTCCGGGAAAAACCGCGACGCCGCACTCGGCACGCTGGATGTGACGGCCACCGCGGACCGGTTGTCTGCACGGTTCGTTCCGGCGGCCGGCTACACGTTCACGGACAGCTTCGAGATCGGACGGAAGTAGCCGGACCATCGCAGCGGGGCCGGGACCCTGCGCTGCTAGGCCCGCTTCCAGATGGCAATCCAGTCCAGGTAGACATGCCCTGCCGTCGCCGGCTTGGGGCAGCCCGTAAGGCAGGACTCGGTCTGCAGGATGTAGTGCATGGGGACGTTCGGAGTCCGGGAGGTTCCCGCTCCGAGCGAGCGGCCGTCCAGGAAGAATTCGACCTTGCCCGGGCTCCATTCCATCGTGGCGACGTGCCACCCGGTGAAAGTGGTGTTCGAGTAGAAAATGTCGACGGCGTGGGTGTCGTTCCCCATCTTGTGCACGGCACCGTAGAACTTCGTGGCGAGGTCCCCCTCCGGGTAGTCGAGCTCGCCGTCGCGGGGCCAGATCCCGCTGTCCGGCCACAGGAGCCAGGCCGTTTTGAAACCGGGCAGCGAATCAGCCCTGAACCGGACCGAGAACCGCCCGTACAGGAAGCTGTTGTCCCGGTGCGGGTTGGTGCTGCTGTTCGGAATTTTCGGGGTGGGCGCTGCCCCCATCGAAACGCCATCCTCGGAGTGCAGGTACCAGTCCAGCATGCCGTTCTGCACGCTGAGCACTTTGGACGGGTAGTAGCCGGACTTCTTCCCCTGCTGCCCGGCGGTGTCCGGGGTGCCGTCCTTATACCCGGCGCTCCACTTCGCAGCGTAGGCGGGTCCCGGAAATCCGCCCACGGGCACGTTCCCCTGGTCGAAGTCCTCCCGGAACACCTGCTTCCAGCCGGGCAGGTCACCCGTGGGCAGCTGATGCAGCGTCGGGTCGGCTGCG
Source organism: Arthrobacter sp. NPDC056727 (assembly GCF_042790555.1). Classification (NCBI taxonomy): domain Bacteria; kingdom Bacillati; phylum Actinomycetota; class Actinomycetes; order Micrococcales; family Micrococcaceae; genus Arthrobacter; species Arthrobacter sp. NPDC056727. The sequence goes on from NZ_JBHTZA010000023.1 coordinate 40,743, forward strand.
GGCGCCTTCTCCCTCAGGGGCTTAGGCGCGGGCGGGGCCACGGCCACGGATGTCGACGGCGGCGCGGCTGCGGACGGTGGCGGCGCCGAGGACGGCGCCGCCCGGGATGACTGTGGCGAGGGCTTGGCCGTGCCCGCCGCCTGGGAAGGCGCCGGCGACGGCACCGGCGTAGCGGACGCGGCCGCTGGCGCGGCCGGCGTTTTAGTCCCGGATGGTCCGGCCGCAGGCGTGCGGTCCTCCGGAGGCCGCTGCGCTTCCGTGGCCACGGTTCCGTACACCGTCAGCGCTACGACCGCGGCAAGCACAGCCACCCTCCCGAGGGGACCGGGCAGCTTGATGCGCCGGCGGTGCTTCCCGTGCGCTGAGTTGACCATGGGGCAAGTGTGACAGCAGTTACTTGGAGCCACCAAGGATTCTGCGACCCCTAAAACTGGGGTCGGTTCAATGAACTCCAAGCTTTTTACAAGTTGCCGGTCCGACCATGTTCCGAGGGGGAGTGCAAGCAAAGTTGCCAATACCGCAGCAGCAGGCGCTTCTATTTTCCCGTATCCAGCCGGGAGGGCTGCTCGGGAGGGCATAGGCATACGACTCCGATGAGTGGTGAGGCTAGTGACCATCCCTATACAAGTTTCATCTGTTCGTGCTCCAAATGCGGTACCGGTACCCCTGGCCTCCATCAGCGTGGTGATTCCCACCCTCAATGAAGCCCTGAACCTACCTTGGGTCCTTCGACGAATGCCCTCGTATGTGGACGAGGTTGTGATTGTCGACGGCCGTTCCCTGGACAGCACCGTCGACGTCGCCCGCGCGCTGCGCCTGGACGTCGTGGTGGTCTCCGAACCCCAGGCCGGAAAAGGCTTCGCAGTGCGGGCCGGACTGTCCGCGGCATCCGGGGACATCATCGTCATGCTGGACGCCGACGGGAGCATGGATCCCCAGGAAATCGGCTGGTTCATCTCGCCGCTCCAGCATGAATTCGACTTCGTCAAGGGCTCCCGGTACGTCACGGGCGGGGGTTCCGAGGACATCACGCTGCTCCGCAGCACCGGCAACCGTGCCCTGACCCGCCTGGCCAACCTCGTCCTGCACAGCAACTATTCAGACCTCTGCTACGGCTACATCGCCATGCGGCGCGAGTGCCTGCAGATCCTCGAGCTGGAATCCGAAGGGTTCGAAATTGAAACCGAACTGATCGTCCGCGCCTCCAGGGCGGGCCTGCGGATCGCCGAGGTGCCCAGCAACGAACTGACCCGGATCTCCGGCAACTCGAATCTTCACACCTTCCGTGACGGCTGGCGGGTCCTGCGGACCCTGGCGCGCGAATGCGTGGGCTGGGAAGCACCCACGGCCGGCGCCAGGCCAGAATCGCTAAGACGCGTGAAATACAGATATCCCAGCATGACCCTCCCCCACATTCCGACGGATCCGGCGACCGTCCTTGGCCTGATAGCGGGTGATTAACGTGAACCACGCTGAAGGGCTTCCGGCCGTTTCGGTGGTGATCTGCTCCTACACGGAAGACCGCTGGGACAGGCTGATGGCCGCCATCGAATCCGTCCGGGCCCAAACGGTACAGCCGCAGCAGACCATCGTGGTGGTGGATTACAACGTGGACCTCTATAAGCGGCTCATCTTCACGGTCGACGATGTGGTGATCCTGGAGAACACCGGCGCCAAAGGCCTCTCCGGAGCACGGAACACAGGGACCGCGGCTGCGACGGCGGGCGTCGTTGCCTTTCTCGACGACGACGCGGTGGCAGCCCCGGACTGGCTGGAGCGGCTGAGGTCCCTTTACGACGACCCGGACGTGCTGGCCGTCGGCGGACGTGTGGTGCCCGACTGGGAAACCACCCGGCCGGACTATTTCGGCCAGGAGCTGGACTGGATCGTTGGCTGCACCCACCGCGGCATGCCCAAGGTGGCGGCCGAGGTGCGCAACGTCATCGGCGCCAACATGTCCTTCCGTTCCCAGGTGCTCCAGGTTGTGGGAGGCTTCAACACCGCCCTCGGCCGCCAGAACTCACTGCCCCTGGGCTGCGAGGAAACGGAGATCTGCATCCGGGCGGCCATCGGTTCTCCGGGCGGCCGCGTGGTGTACGAGCCGGCTGCCCTGGTGCACCACTTCGTCCCCGCACAGCGGGGCACGCTGAACTACATGCTGCGGCGCGCCTGGTCTGAGGGGATTTCCAAAGCCCTGGTCAGCAGGATCGTCGGCCACAAGCGCGCCCTGGGTCCCGAGCGCCGGTACGTCCGCAGTGTGCTGCCGCGTGCCGTGGCCTCGGGCATAGCGGGCAGGATCCGGGGAACGGACCCCGCCGGTCTCCGCCGCGCCATGGCCACGGTCGCCGTGCTGGCCGTCACTACCTGCGGGTACATCCAGGGACGCCGCCTGCCCCTTGTTCCGGCGGACGCGGGCCTCGCGCCGCACGAGCCACACGCCAGCTGGAGGGAAGTCAAATGATCCGGATGTACCAGCAGTACCCACCTGCCTCAATGGCCGGGACCGACGAGACCGCCGGAGGACACCGGGCATGAGCCAGTCCGAGAAAGACCTGCTGAGGGACTCGGTCCCGTCCGCCGGCGCCAGCTTCGATGTCCATGGCCTCGTGGGCATCGACGTGGCCGCCGGAACCCCCGGCGAAGCGCAGCTGCGGGACATGCTCGCTCCGTTCCTGGGACCGTCCCGTGCACCCCTCCGGCTGCGCGTCAGCGCGGAAACGGCGGAGGTGGCCGGCCAGTCGCATGCCGAGGATGCCTTCCGGTTCACGCCGGAGTCGCTCTACATCCCGGCGGACCGCGTCCAGGTGCAGGAAACCGGGGACGGCTACTCGGTCCAGGGGCGCGGCGAGCTGCTGACGGCCGTCATCCCCCTGCTGGACCGGCTCTGCATCAGGCAGAACGCCGCCATGATCCACGCCGCCGTGGTGGATTTCCGCGGCTCGGGAGTCCTCCTTCCCGCCTGGGGCGGAGTGGGCAAGACCAGCACGGTTGCCAAGCTTGTGGCCATGCCCGGCGTGCGGTTCATGGCCGATGACTGGGCGTTCCTGGACGCCGACGGCATGCTCATGGGCTATGCGAAGCCGATGTTCCTCAAGCCGCACCACCGCAAGATCTACCCCGAGGTGTTCAGCGGCGCCCGGAAACCCCTCGCCCCGGGCTGGCTCACCAATACGGTGGCCCACCTTGCGACGGCCGTCCACCCGGTGATCGTCCGTTATCCGAAGACCGCTGCCTTCACACGCCGCTGGTCGCCGGAGCACCGGATGGTCCATCCGGAGCTGGTCTTCGGGCAGGACGGCATCTCGTCGGCGGCGCTGACGAGGCTGGCCATTTTCCTTGAGCGCTATGACGGTTCCGAAGCCCGGCTGGAGACACGCAGCCGCGAATGGATGACTTCCCGCATCGTCGGAAACTTCCACTCGGAGCTCCCCGTCGTCTCACGGCGGCTGATCGAGGCCCTCGGCGCAACCGGCCTGGTTCCGCTGGAGGAATTCTTCAGCCAGAAGGCAGCCGTGGTGCGCCGGGCCCTGGATGACGTCCCCTGCTCCCTGCTCAGGATCCCCGCCGCCTGGTCCGCCGACCGGACATCCGACTACGTTGCCGGCCTGATCAGCTCCAAGCTGGAGGAGTGATATGGGTGCCCACGTGAGCGACCTCGAAGTTTCCGTTGTGGTGCCGGCGCGCAATGCTGCACGCTGGCTGGGCGAATGCCTGGCATCCATCCGCGCCGAGAAACCGCGGGAGATCATCGTGGTGGACGGCTGCTCCACGGACAACACGGTGGAGATCGCACACTCCATGGGCGCCCGGGTCATTTCGGACGAGGGCCTCGGGCTTCCGGCAGCACGGATGCTCGGTGTCGAGAACGCACGCTCCGACCTGGTTGCGCTCATCGATGCCGACGTCGTCCTTCCCCCGGGTGCCCTGGGCGGACTTCTGGACGAGTTCAGGGCCTGCGGCTACGACGGCCTGCAGTTCGGCCTGGTGAGCGAGGCGGACGGGCCGGGGTACTGGGGTGCGGCTTTAGCCTGGCACCACGTTAACAGCCGGGTACGCTCGTGGTTCGGCGTGTGTGCCACCCTCATGCACAGGAAAGTCCTGCTGTCCGTGCCGTTCGACGACACCTTCCGTTCCGGCGAGGACGTCGAGCTCCGGATCCGGCTTGAAGACGCCGGCTACCGGCTCGGCGTCTCCAGCACCACAGCGGTGCGGCACCGGTTTACGGACTCCTTCGACGCCGCGCGTGACCAGTGGCTCCAGGACGGAGCCGGGCTGGCCCGCACCATCCGCAAGCATCCGGGCCGCGCCGGCTGGCTGCTGGTGCTGCCCCTGCTGGCCACGATTCGGGGCGTCGGCCTGTCGCTGCTGCACGCGCCCCGTTTCCTCGCCTACTGGGTCTGTTTCCTGCTGTACAACTACAGATCTATGTTCGGCGAACTCCTGCGCCCGCCCGGCACGGGCCTCTCCGTGAGCGGGAACGCAGCCTGGCTGACGGCAGCGCGGGTGGCACCGATGGTAACCGGGTTCCTGTTCTGGGCATTGGCGGCGGTCATGCTGCCGCCCGCGCAGCTCGGCATGGGATCCGCTGTGGTGGCCGCGGCGCTCCTGACCGTGCAGCTGGGGATGCTGGGAGTGGGGCCGGCAACCCTCACCCTGCTCCCGGAACAGTCCGACGGCGGCCGCCGGCTGGTTGCCAGCAGCCTCCTTACCGTCGGGGTCTCCACGGCGGTGCTGTCCGGTGCAGTGGCGGCGGTGACCTACGCGCTGGGCTCCGGCGTGGGCCTGGCCTGGAACGATCCGGTCATCACCGGAATGTTCGCCGCGACGGCCTTGTTTGCCGCCGCCGCGTACCAGCTTGACCATGTGGGTGTGGCACAGGAACGCTCCGACCGCGCCCTAGTCAGGAGCCTTGCCCAGAGTGTGGTGCAGCTTGCAGTACTGGCCTTTGCCCTGGCCGTCGGAGTCCGGGAAGTCGCCGTGGTGGTGGGAGCGGTGGCGGCCGGTGCCCTGGCCAGCGTGGCCCTCGGGCTGCGCCAGCTCGGCCGTGCCGGGGTGTCACCGGACTGGAAGCATGGGCTGCGCCTCGCACCGGCCCTGCGGCTGCTGAAGCCGGGCCTGCCGAACCATGCGCTGATGCTCGCCGACCGTGCCCCCGGCTACCTCCTTCCGCTGATCGTCGCCGCCGTCCTCGGCCCGGCCGCAACTGCGTCCTGGTACATGCTGTGGATGATGGCGTCCGCGGTGTTCTTTGTGCCGCAGTCGGCAGGACTCTCGTTGCAGACCGCACTGGCCGGCGGCAGGTCCCGGCCGGGACTTGTCTCCTCGGCGCTCAAGGCCAGCCTCGGCCTCACGCTGGCAGCCGGTGCACTGCTGCTGGTCGCTGGCCCCTACCTTCTCCGTTTCCTTGGGCCGGAGTACGAGGCCGCCGCCATCCTGCTCCCGGTGCTGGTGCCCGCCCTGCTGCTGGGCTGCGTCACCCAGGTCTACTTTGGCGTGTGCCGGGCCGAGGGCCGGCTTGCCGAAGCCACGGCGGTGGCGGTGTCCGCCGCCGTCCTCATCGTGGCCCCGGCCGCCTTCACCGCCCAACAGTTCGGCCTCACCGGCGTCTCGGCCCTATGGTCCGCCGCCCAGGCCGCAGCAGCCCTGATGGCCGCCTGGCGCCTCAGGGTGATGACCCGCCCCATGCCCGCTGCTGAAGCGGTCAAGGTTGCACCAGCAGCCGTCCGCCAGCCGACCGGAAGTGAGAAGCCATGACACCAGAACCGACGTCTGCGGCACCGGCGGCGCCACCGCCCCCGGCCCCGCCTTCGCATGCCCCGCACCGGCACGCTGAACCCAAACACGGCGAAACGCAGCACGGCAACGGCCACCACGAAGCCAAACACGGTGAAGCCAAGCATGGCGGGCACGCCGAAACCAAGCACAGTGGCGCCCGGCACGGCGGGACGGAACCGCCCGCCGTCGTACATCACGGCCCCACGCCGCCCTGGAAGCTGGTCACGCTGGCTGCCTTGGCTGCCGCGGCGCTTATCCTCGGGATCTGGAGCCTGCTCGCCGTTGACCCCGCCCGGATCGGCGGGACCGGGCTCGTGGAGGCGGTGCCGCCGGCCTTCTTCATCGCCGTCTTCCTGAGCCTGACCGGGTTCGTGGCCACACTCAACCTGCGCCGGCACACCCCCGTGCTGCTGGCCACGCAGGTGCTGGTGCTCGTGGTGATCCTGCATGCCGCCGATCCGATCATTCACGGCCTGCCCCGTCTGCAGGCCAGCTACCGGCACCTTGGCATCGCCGACTACATTGCGCAGTCCGGCCATCTGGACACCAACCTGGACGCCTACTTTAACTGGCCCGGGTTCTTCGACATGCTGGTCATGCTGTCCGGCGCCACCGGCGTCAGTGACCTGATGTCCCTGGCCACCTGGGCGCCCCTGGGAATGAACCTGCTGCTGCTGGCACCGCTCCTGGCCCTGGCCCGCCGGCTGACCTCGCAGCCGCGGCAGGCTTGGGCGGGCGTCTGGCTTTTCTACCTGACCAGCTGGGTGGGGCAGGACTACCTGGCGCCCCAGGCATACGCCTTCCTGCTCCTGGTCACCCTGCTGGCCTGTGTGCTGAGCGCCTTCAGCGGCTGGGCCTGGCCGACGGGCAGCAACCGGTTCACCCAGTTCCTGGCACGGAATGCGACCCGCCTTGATCCCACCGTGCCCCACCAGGGCATGTCCAGCCCGCCGCCGGTGGACGCGGCCGTCCTGCTCGTGGCCAGCGTGGTCCTCCTCGTGGCCATGACGGCATCCCACCAGCTCACGCCATTCGCCGTCATCCCGATCCTGGCCCTGTTCCTCCTGAGCGGCCGGCTCCGGATGCCCTCGCTGCCGGTCCTCGCCGCGGTGCTGCCGGTGGGATGGCTGGTATTCGTGGCAAAGGACTTCTTTGATGGCCACCTGACCCAGCTGTTCGGCTCCTTCGGCGACGTTGAGGCGCATACCCTCGGCGCGCTGTCCGAGCGGGTGGCCGGCAGCGATCCGCACGTGCTGGTGGTCTACATGCGGCTGGCCGAAGTCGCGCTGGTGTGGCTCCTCGCCGCACTCGGGGCATACTTGGCGCACCGGCGTCGTGCCGCCTGGCTCACCGCGGCGCTCGGCGCGCTGGCTCCGCTGCTTCTGATCCCCGGCCAGCCCTACGGGGGCGAGCTGATGATGCGCCTCTACCTGTTCAGCCTGCCGTTCGCTGCCTGCCTGGCAGTGCTGACGTTCATGCCGGACCGCCGCGGCGGCCCCGGCTGGCGGCGAGCACTGGCCCTGCTGGCCGTGGGGTCTGTCCTGGCGTCCATCACCGTGGTCACCCGGTACGGCAACGACAGCATGGAGAAGTTCACACCCAACGAAATCGCGCTGGTCAAACAGCTCTACGCGACGGCCCCGGACGGGTCCATCCTCATCGAGGCGGTCCACAACACGCCGTGGCAGTTCCAGAAGTATGCCGACTACGACTACCGGGCCCTGACGATGGCCCAGCCGAAGCCCGGCGCGGAACCGCCGACCTGCGACGCAGCCAACAGGATCGCCCAGCAGGCAGGCGCGTACCTGATCGTCACCACAAGCCAGAAGCGGGCCGCGGACCTTCTCGAAACCACGCCCCCGGGGGAACTTGACCGCTTCATCGCCAACTGCGGCAGTTTGCCGGGCTGGTCGAAGCTGTTTGAGAACGCCGATGGCGTGGTCTTCCACATCCAAGGAGCAGGCAATGGCAATTGATCGCAGATACATCGCATGGGTCGCGGCGGCCCTCGCCGTCGCCGCGGTGCCGCTGTCGTTTTTCGGTCCGGCGGAATTGCGGATGGCGGTCATCGGCCTCCTGATGCTCGCCGGCCCGGGAACAGCCCTGGTGCTCTTCCTCCGGCTGGGCTCCGCAGGCACCGACGACGCCGACGGAGCCGGAGCACACCGCTCCGCCGCGCACAGCACCCTTCCGCTTGCCATCTCCATCGCCGTGGCCACAAGCCTGGCCCTCTCCACACTCGTGTCGACGGCCATGGTCTTCGCCGGGATGTGGTCGCCGCCCGTGGCGGTGCTGGTGCTGTCGCTGATCACCCTCCTCCTGCTGGTCCTGGGAGCCAAGAGGTCCCAGGTCTCCGCGGCAGGTGCGTCATGATCGTTTTTTTGGCTGGTTTTGCCACTGTCGTGGCAGTGGTCACGTGTGATGCCTTGCGCATAGTTCGGCCGGATGCCCCCCTGCCGAAAGCTGCGGTGTACACCGCAGCGGCTCTCCTTTCCCTAATCTGCGTTTCGCTTCTGACCAGGCTCATCCAACTGCTTTGACGGCGTTTCGCTCCTGGCGCGGCCTGCCCGGCTGCTGGACCGGGACCGGCACCTGATGCCGGTGACTTCCGAACCGAACAAGATAGTGAGGACTACCAAATGAGCAAGCTCAAGAAACTGGGCACCCTGGGCGCCGCCGGTGTCCTGATGGCGGGCGGGCTGATCCTCGGCTCATCGCCGGCCAACGCGGTGACCTGCAGCAATTCGACAACACTGCCAACAAATTCCATGACCGGCACCACGGTGACCGCCACGGGCTTCGAGGCGGGATCCCTCGCCCCGTTCGTGGCCTCGACGGCGACCACCGGAACCGCGACCATCAGCACGTCCCAGCACTTCTCGGGCACCTGCTCCGCGAAGCTGCACGTCACCGCGGATTCCGGTTCGGTGGCCAAGCTGTCCCTCTCGCTTGGCTCCACGTCCGCCAAACGGGCCAACGCCGACGGCCGGTTCAACATCACGACGGCGGGCCTCACGGGCAACGACGTTCCGTACCTGCGGTTCTTCTCGAACGGCACGCGCATTGCGGACATTTACCGCTATAACAGCAACGGCCAGCTGTGGCTGCGCGTCACGGCACCCAACGGCACGTTCTCCTACACCAAGCTGGTTTCGTCCAGCATCCCGCTGGGTACCTGGCACCGTGCCCAGATGGAGGTCACGGCCAACGGCAGCGCCTCCACCATCAAGGTGTGGTTTGACGGAGCTCTTGAGTACTCCAGCAGCGCAGTGAACCTCGGGGTCACCAGCCTGACCCATGTGCAGCTCGGAGCGGAGCACTCCCGGCAGATGGGCGACGAGTACATCGACAGCGTCATCGTCAAGAGGGCGTCCTCGTAACGGAAGGCAGTCTTACGGCACGGCAGGCGGTGGCCGGTAGTACGCCTGCCGTGCCGTGCTGTGCTGGAATGCCGTGCTGTGCGGGCGCGGACTAGACTCTCCCCCATGGCCGTCTATCTCGATCCGCCGCTCTGGCCTGCCCACGAAACACTGTTTTCGCACCTGATCTCGGACACGTCCCTGGCGGAGCTGCACGCGTTCGCCGCCGCGGCGGGCATCCCGGAGCGGGCTTTCGACGGCGACCACTACGACGTCCCGCAGCGCCGCTATGACAGCCTGGTCGCTGCCGGTGCCATTCCGGTGGAGGCGCGGGTCCTGGTCCGCAAGCTCATCGCCAGCGGGCTGCGGATTCCGGCGCGCAGCCGCACGAAGTCCCTCAAGACTCCGCTGTTCAACCGCTGGAATACGGTGATGCCCGGCCACGACGCCCTGTTCCTGGACCTGCTGGACCGCTGGAGCGAAAGCCACCGCAGGTACCACGGCTGCACCCACCTCCTCGCGGTGCTGGAGGCGCTGGACCTGCTCGCCGAACCCGCCCGGCCGCCGCGGACCGTGGTGCTGGCGGCCTGGTTCCACGATGCGGTCTATCAGGGCATCGCGGGCGAGGACGAGGAGGAATCAGCCCGGCTCGCCGAGCTCCGTCTCAGCCAGGCCGGCCTCCCGGAGGCCGACGTCGAGGAGGTGGCGCGGCTGGTCCGGCTCACCTCCGATCACCGGCCGGAGGAAGGGGACGACGGCGGCGCCCTCCTCTGCGACGCCGACCTGTCGGTTCTGGGCGGGGAACCGGAGCCCTACGCCCGCTATGTGGCCGCCGTCCGGGAAGATTATGCGCACATCGGCGACGCCGATTTCGCGGCCGGACGGGCCGCCGTCGTCCGCCAACTGCTGGGGATGGACCCGCTCTTCCATACGGAGCGCGCCCGGCGGCTGTGGCTGGATGCCGCCCGGCGGAACCTGCAGGGCGAACTCTCTTAGCGGTAGGCGGTGATGAACGGCCTGTCGGTGGGCACGATCTGCTTGCCCAGCGGCATCAGGGAAACCGGGATCAGCTTCAGGTTGGCGATGGCCAGCGGGATGCCGATGATGGTGAGCGCCATGGCAACCGCCGTGACGACGTGCCCGACCGCGATCCAGATGCCGGCCACCAGCAGCCAGATCACGTTGCCGAGCAGCGCGAACACGCCGTTTCCGCCCGGCTTGTCCACCACCATCCGCCCGAAAGGCCACAGGGTGTAGGACGCGATCCGGAAGGAGGCAATGCCCCAGGGGATGGTCACGATGAGCAGGCAGCAGATGACGCCGGCGGCGAAGTAACCGAGCGCCAGCCAGAAACCGCCGAAAACCAGCCAAATGATGTTCAGGAGTGTCTTCATCCGTCCATTCTGCCGGTCGGGGAGCCCGTAATGACCCGGAATCTGCCCTGATTTAACCCTTAACCTTCAGCCGCTCAGTCTTCAGCCGCGGGCACCCTGATGCCAGGGCTGAGGCGCGGGACCGCGGCCGCGGCCACCAGCAGCGCGAGCAGACCCAGGCCCAGCGGAAGCGAGGCAGCCGTCGCGACCGCGCCCACCACGAGCGGGCCGCCGGCGTCGCCGAGTTCGCGTCCCAGCTCGGCCGAGCCCATGGTCCGCCCCATCCGCTCCTTGGGCGTGCTGTCCGCCAGGTGTGCAAAGCCCAGCGGGGTGGCCGCGCCGACGCCGGCGCCAATCACCGCCGCCGCGGCAAAGATGGTGGGCGGGCCCGGCGCTGCGGCCACGAGGGCCACTCCGGCGGCGGTGATGAGCAGGCCGGTGCGCATCCCGCCGGCGTCGCCGACGCGGTGCCTGTCGCGCAGCGCGCCGATCCGCGGCTGGACCAGCAGGGATGCGACCGCCAGCACACTGACGGCTGCGGTGCCGGCCACCGGGTCCAGGCCGTGCTGCACGGCCAGGGCCGGAAGGAAACCGATCGCCGCGCCCATGGCCGCCATCGACGCTGCCAGTACCAGGGTGGGAACCAGAAAGCTGCGCTCGGCAACCTGCCGTGCCAGGTCCAGCACGGTGTACCGCCGGCGCGGGAGCGGCGGGAGGTGCGGCACGGCGAGAAGGACCCACACGGCGGTAGCAGCGGCAAGGACGGACAGTGCCCCGAACAGCAGCGCAAAGCCGCCGGCGGCAATCAAACCGGCACCCAGCAACGGACCGATCACGTATCCGAGGCTCTTCCAGGACCCGTACCTGCCAAAGAACGTCCCGGCGTTCTTCCCGGCCGAAAGCCGCGCCACCATCGCCGAGGAAGCCGGCGAGAACGCCGAGGCGGCCGCGCCCTGGCCCAGGCGGGCAAGGCCCAGCAGCAGCGGATTCGCGGCCCCCAGGCCGATCAGGGACAGGGCGGCGAAGCCGAGGAGCCCGCCGACGATTACCGGCTTGGCGCCGACCCGGTCGCTCAGCGCGCCAAAGACAGGCTTGAGGAACACCTCAGAGATGTCGTAGACGGCCAGCAGGATGCCCAGGTTCAGCAGGGTCAGTCCGATGTTGCCGCTCTGGGCGCCCATGCCTGCGGCAATGCTGTGGGCGCCGAACGCCGTCACGAATCCGGCGGCATAGAGGGGTGCCGCGGGCGTCCGGGCGCCGCGGGCCGCCATCGGCGGAGTCACGTGGCGGTCAGCCCTTGGCTGCCGTCACAAACGCCCGGATCTTGGCCAGGTCCTTCACTCCCCTGCTTTGTTCGACGCCGGAGGAGACGTCCACGCCCCACGCCCCGGCATCGCGCGCAGCCTGGGACACGTTGGCGGCGTCCAGCCCGCCGGCCAGGAGCCACTGGCGTCCTTCCAGGCCCTTGCCGCGCACGGAACCGTAGTCCCAGGCTTCGCCGGAACCGGGGACTGCGGCGTCGATGAGCAGCAGTTCCTCTCCCCAGTCGGCAAACGCGTCCGGTGCGTCACCCATGGTGACGGCCCGGATGACCTTCATGCCGGCGTCGTGCGCTGTTTTTACGTCGCCCGGCGTGCGTTCACCGTGGAGCTGGATCCAGCTCAGCCCGGCGGCCCTCGCAATGGCCACCGCATCGGCGGCCGGTTCGGCCCGGAAGACGCCGACGGCGGTCACACCTTCAGGAACGGCCTTCACGAGCTGGGTAACCTGGTGCGGTGAGACCGCCCGGGGGCTGGCCGTCAGGACAAACCCGACGGCGTCCGCTCCGGCTTCCACGGCCTCCCGGACTGATTCAGGCGTGCTCAGGCCGCAGACTTTGACGAACATTGACCGGCTCCTTTGTTGTTAGCGTCGCCCACAACCGCAGCGATCCGTCGCCGACTTTACGCGGGGAGGGAGCGTGCGGGCAACGCGCGGATAGGCTGGCCTGATGCAGATCATCCGCTTCGCCGACATCAAACCCCAGCCCTGGCGCAACGGCGGCGGGGTCACCCGCGAGCTGGCCAGCCACCGCGGGGCTGCCTCTGCTGACGACGGGGCATGGGACTGGCGGGTCAGCATCGCCGACGTCACCAAGGCCGGGGACTACTCCGCCTTCCCGGGGATGGAACGGCTGCTGACCGTCGTCGAGGGCGAACTGCTGCTGCTTTCCGTGGACGGGGCCGAGCACCCGCTGGAAAAGTACCGGCCCTTCCGGTTTCCCGGCGGCGCGGCTTCCTCCTCAGCCCTGCCCACCGGGGACGTCCGCAACCTCAACGTCATCACCCGCGAGGGCGCCTTCAGGGCGTATGCCTCCATCATCGAGCTGTCCAAGAAGCGTGCCCATCCCGTATTCGCGGGCCAGCTGGGGATCCTGCTGCAGGGCCAGGCCGCCGTCAGCCATGGGAACGCCGTGTCCGAGGACGCGCCCGTACCGCTCGACCGCTATGACGCGGTGGTGGGTTCGGACAGCCAGACGCCGGAAATCCTGGGCCGCGGGTTCCTGGCCGTGGTGTCCATCGATCCTGTGGCCGGCTAGCGGCTCTGGCCACGCCCGGCGCCGGAACCTAGACTCGGGGCCATGAGCAAGTCAAAATTCAGCGACCTCCTGCTGCTGCAGATAGGCAACGAATTCGCGGCCTCGCAGCAGTACATTGCCGTGGCGGTCTGGTTTGCCAACCAGGACCTCCCCCAGCTGGCGAGGTACTTCTACCGGCAGTCGGTGGAGGAACGAAACCACGCCATGATGATGGTCCAGTACATGCTGGACCGCGGCGTTTCCGTCGCCATTCCCGGCGTGCCCGCCGTCCGCAACGACTTCGCCTCCGTCACCGATCCGCTGGCACTGGCGCTGGAGCAGGAGAAGGAAGTCACCCGCAGCATCGAAAGCCTGTTCCGGGCGGCCCGGGCCGAGGACGATGCCCTCGGCGAGCAGTTCATGCTCTGGTTCCTCAAGGAGCAGGTGGAGGAAGTCGCCTCGATGACCACCCTCCTGAACATCGCCGAACGCGCGGACAACACCTTCGACATCGAGAATTTTGTTGCACGTGAAACCATCGGCGACGGCGGCCGTGACGCCGCGGCACCGGAAGCGGCAGGCGGCAAGCTCTGACCGGCACCCCTGAACCGCGGGCGGTGAGCCGTGCCACCAAGGGGTGGCCACCGCCGTCGGGCGTTGCTAGGGTATAGCGCAAGGTCCCTTTCCCCGGACCTCCGGACGACGGATCAGTACCCGGTGCGCGACAAGACTGGCCAAAGGATCTGTCATGTCGTGGTTCATCCTCATTCTTTCCGGCGCCCTTGAGGCGGTGTGGGCGGCAGCGCTGCACCGCGCGTCCCAGTCCTCCGGCCGGCGCCGGGTCGCGGCCGGGGCCCTCTTCCTCGTCGCAGTCCTTGCCAGCACCGCGGGCCTTGGCATTGCGATGCAGTCCATTCCCACCGGCACCGCCTACGCGGTGTGGGTCGGCGTCGGTGTGGTGCTGACGTCCGCCTATGCGATCGTCGCCAAAGTTGAGCGGCCGACGGCGGCGCGGCTGCTGCTGCTCGCGGGAATCGCCGCGTGCGTGGTTGGCCTGAAGGCGGTGGCGTAATGCCCGCAAAGCCTGCCGCTTCCTGGATCATCCTGCTCGCCTCGGCAGTCCTGGAGGCCGTCTGGGCCACGGCGCTGGGCCAGTCCGACGGCCTGACCCGCCCGCTGCCCACGGTGGTTTTCGTCGTGACGGCCGCGCTCAGCATGCAGGGCCTGGGCATGGCGGTGCGGCACATCCCGCTCGGCACCGCCTACGCCGTCTGGGTGGGGATCGGAGCGGCACTGACGGTGGGCTGGGCGATGGCCACCGGCGTCGAGCCCTTCAGCCTGCTCAAAGTGCTGTTCATCGCCGGCATTGTGGGGTGCGCGGCCGGACTCAAGATGCTGCCGGCCGGCCGGGCCAAGGGCAGTCCCTAGACCGGGCTCCTCCATAGACTGGGCAGATGGACACGCTCATTCATTCACTTCGGGACATCACCATCCGCCGGATCTCGGTCAGCGAGATGGACAACAACGTCTATCTGCTGACGGCCAGGCAGTCCGGGGCGCAGCTGCTGATCGACGCCGCGGACGACCTGCCGGCCATCCAGGGCCTGCTGGCGGATGCCGCGGCGGACACCCCCGGCGAGCCCAGGCTCGCGCTCATCGCCACCACGCACCAGCACTGGGACCACGTGCGCGCGCTGCCGGGCCTCGTTGCAGCAACCGGGGCCAGGACGGCTGCCGGCACAGACGACGCCCCGGAGCTTCCCGTGGCGGTGGACGTGCTGCTGGACCACGGCGACGTTGGGAACTTCGACGGGTTCGACGTCACGGCCGTCCACCTGCGCGGCCACACCCCCGGTTCGGTGGCACTGGTGTACCAGGACCCCGAGGGGCCGGCACACATCTTCTCCGGCGACTCCCTGTTCCCGGGCGGCGTAGGCAACACCCAGAAGGACCCGGGGCGGTTCAACCAGCTGATCACGGACGTCACCGAGCGGATCTTCGACGTCTATCCGGACGACACCGTGGTTCACCCGGGCCACGGCAAGCCCACCACGCTCGGCGCGGAACGCCCGCACCTCGGGGAGTGGCGCGCCCGCGGCTGGTAACGCTGCGCTTGGTGGTCTGCGCTACCAAAAATGCCGGCCGCTACGGGAATTCCCGTAGCGGCCGGCATTTTGCGCGTCGCCAGGTATTAGCGGCCGCGGCGCTCGTTCGACGCCGGGGCCGATGCGCGGCGCGGTGCCTTCCGGGCGGGACGGCCGTCGCCGGAGCGGCCGCTGCCGCTGCCATTGCCGCCCGAGGTGGAACCGTACGAGCCGCCCGACGTGCCGCCGGTGGTGGAGGACCAGACGGCCTTGGAGCCGCCTGTCTTGCTGCCGGCCGCTGCGCGCTGGCCGGTGGCCGGACGTCCGCTGCGCTGGCCGCCGGTGCTCGGGCGGCCGGTGCCGCCACGGGGAGCTTCGCTGCGGGTGAAGCGGGAATCCCGGCCCTCCGCCGCACGCCCATCGGAACCGCGGCCAGCCGACGGGCGGCCACCGGCAGCAGGGACGTCGTTGCGGTGCGTGCCGGCGGCAGCGCCGCGGCCACGGGCGTTGCGGCGGGCCGCAGCTGCCGCAGTGGCGCGGTCCTCGTTCAGCTCAGCGACGCGCTCAGCGGCGTCGCGGGCGGCAGCGCGGCCCTCGTAGGCCACGGCACGGCGTTCGGCGCGGGGCAGGTCCGTGCGGGGAGCCTCGGCGGAGACCCGCCCGCGGCCGCCGCGCCCGCCACGGCCACCGGCCGTGGGTGATGCCTGGCGGCGTGCGCGCTTGCGCTCGGCGTTGGCACCGGTGGACTTGCCGCCGCCCTGCTGCGGGGCCTTGGCGGCAAGCAGCGCGGCGCGGGTCCGGGGATCCACCTTGTCCGCGATCTCACCCACCAGCTCGGCAACGATCGGCGAACTCGCGGTGACCCGCTCGAAGGTGACCTCGACGCCGGCAGCCTTCATCAGCTTCCTGACGTCCGTCTGCTGGTCGGGCAGGGTCAGCGTCACCACGGTGCCGTCGGAGCCGGCACGGGCGGTGCGGCCGGAGCGGTGCAGGTAAGCCTTGTGCTCGGTGGGCGGGTCGACGTGGATGACCAGTTCGACGTCGTCGACATGCACACCGCGGGCGGCGACGTCGGTGGCCACCAGGACGCGGACGTCACCGGAGGAGAACTCGGCAAGGTTGCGGTCGCGGGCGTTCTGCGACAGGTTGCCGTGCAGGTCGACGGCGGGAATCCCGGCGTCGGTCAGGGTCTTGGCCAGCTTGCGGGCGTGGTGCTTGGTGCGCATGAACAGCACGCGGCGGCCAGCGCCGGAAGCCAGTTCAACGATCAGCTGCTTCTTCACGGTCTGGTCGTTGACCACCAGCACGTGGTGCTCCATGGTGGTCACCGCCGCCTGCGGATCGTCCACGGAGTGGGTCAGCGGGTTGGACAGGTAGCGCTGGACGATCTTGTCCACGCCGTTGTCCAGCGTGGCGGAGAACAGCAGGCGCTGGCCCTGGCTCGGGGTCATGTCCATGAGCTTCTTGACCACCGGCAGGAAGCCGAGGTCGGCCATGTGGTCTGCCTCGTCCAGCACGGTCACCTCGACGGCTTCGAGGGTCAGGATGCGCTGGCGGATCAGGTCCTCCAGCCGGCCCGGGCAGGCGATGACGATGTCCACGCCGGCGCGCAGCGCCTTTTCCTGGCGCGCCTGCGAGATGCCGCCATAGATCACCGTGGTGTTCAGGCCCATGGCCTTGGCCAGCGGCTCGATCGTGGCGTTGATCTGGGTGGCCAGTTCACGGGTGGGTGCCAGGACCAGGCCCAGGGGGCGTCCCGGCTTGCGGAAGTAGGCGGCTTCGCGCTCGGCGAGACGGGCCACGAGCGGGATGGCGAAGGCGATGGTCTTACCGGAACCCGTGCGGCCGCGGCCCAGGACATCGCGGCCGGCCAGGGTGTCGGGCAGCGTCTTGACCTGGATGGGGAACGGGGACTCGATTCCCTGGGCGGCCAGGGTTTCGGCGAGTGCCTTGGGCGTACCGAGGGCAGCAAATGTAGTCATATTGGTTTATCAGGGTCTTTCAGGCGGTATCCAGCGGATATCGGCCCCCGACGCCGGTTGGCCCAGGGGGTCGCCGAAGAAAAGTCAGGTGGTCAACCGGGCTGCTGCAAGTGTTCCAACAGCGGCCGCCGGGACCATTAGCGTTCATCGACGCAGGATGTGCCTCTCACATGAAAAAAGCCCGCCTCCAAATTACAGAGCAAAGCGGGCATCACTGCACATCAAGTGCCACCAGTCTACCATCAGGGCCCCGCTGGCCTTTTTCGGCTTCGTCACAGCCCTCTGCCGGCGGCCCGGCCGCCATTGCCCCGGGTGCCGACCGGTGGGATTCGACCCCTTGCCGCGCCACGTGGCGATGCGTGATGCAGCTCACGGACAACAATGGACGACACTTGGGGCTGGCATGCTGGACATATGTCGAAGACTACTGCGGCGTTGCGCCCTGGCTGCGAATTTCCTGCCGGCGGAGCCGATTCCCCGGCCGGGCTGGAGGAATGCGCTTTTCCAGCGGCGCCACGCCGGCCGGCACCGGAGCCTCTCCGCTCCCCCGTTCCGGGCGGCACGGCCAGCCCGCGCACATCTGCCGCGTTCCGCCGCTCGTAGTCTTAACACCATCCCAACTGTTAGTTCCGTCACACCTCAGGCGGATCAACGCGGCCGGCACAGCAACCTCCCGCACGTGCCGGCACCTGTGACAAGGAAGATGACTTGATGTCTGAACGCACCACCAGCATTTCCGCTCAACCGTCCACAGAACATGGCGAACCCGGCCAGGGCAGGGAACCCCACCTCGCACGCGGACTTGGCAACCGCCACATCCAGCTCCTGGCCATCGGCGGGGCCATCGGCACCGGGCTGTTCATGGGCTCCGGCAAGACCATCTCCCTCGCCGGCCCGTCCGTCATCTTCGTGTACATGATCATCGGCTTCATGCTGTTCTTCGTCATGCGGGCCATGGGCGAAATCCTGCTCTCCAACCTGAACTACAAGTCCTTCAGCGACTTCGCCGGCGACATCCTTGGACCCTGGGCCGGCTTCTTCACCGGCTGGTCCTACTGGTTCTTCTGGGTGGTGACGGGCGTGGCCGACATCGTGGCCATCGCCGGCTACGTGGACAAGCTGGCACCGGGCACTCCCCTGTGGATCCCCGCCCTGATCACCCCCGTGGTCCTGATTCTTCTGAACCTGCCCACCGTCAAGGCCTTCGGCGAGGCGGAATTCTGGTTCGCCATCATCAAGGTGGTGGCCATCCTCGCCCTGATCGCCACCGGCGTCGTCATGATCGCCACCAACTTCACCTCGCCGAGCGGCGCTGTGGCCAACCTGGCCAACATGTGGAACGACGGCGGCATGTTCCCGCACGGCCTGTTCGGCTTCATCCTCGGCTTCCAGATCGCGATCTTCGCCTTCGCCGGCATCGAACTCGTGGGCACGGCGGCCGCCGAAACCAAGGATCCGGAAAAGAACCTCCCCCGGGCCATCAACTCCATCCCGATCCGCGTCCTGCTCTTCTACGTGGGCGCCCTGGTGGTCATCATGGCCGTCAACCCGTGGCGCAGCATCGACCCCGCGAGCAGCCCGTTCATCGGCATGTTCACCCTCGCCGGCCTGGGCATCGCCGCCGTCGTGATCAACCTTGTGGTCCTCACCTCGGCCGCCTCCAGTGCCAACTCCGGCATCTACTCCACCTCGCGCATGGTCTATGGGCTTGCTCAGGACGGCAACGCACCGAAGGCCTTCGGCAGGCTCAGCGTCCGCAAGGTTCCGCAGAATGCACTCCTGTTCTCCTGCATCTTCCTTCTGGCCGGCCTGGTCCTGCTGTACGCGGGCGACTCCGTGATCGGCGCGTTCACCATCGTCACGTCCGTGGCATCGGTGCTGACCATGTTCGTCTGGTCGATGATCCTGATCAGCTACATCGTGTTCCGCCGCCGCCGCCCGGAACTCCACGAGGCGTCCGCCTTCAAGATGCCAGGTTCAGCCTTCATGCCCTACGTGGTCCTGGGCTTCTTCGTCTTCATGCTCGTGGCCCTCGCCCAGGCCGAGGACACCCGCCTCGCGCTGGTGGTTGCCCCGGTGTGGTTCCTGCTGCTGGGTGCCGCCTGGTACTTCAACCGCCAGACGCCGCTGCAGCAGGCCCGGATCGAGGAGTGGAAGGCCGCTGACAACACCCGCCCCGCTGCCACGGTCGGCTCCGCCAACCCCTAGTTCCGCAATTCAATAGACCCGCGCGAATCAGAAACCGCGCTGCGGCCGCCCCGGTGGTCCGCAGCGCGGTTTTCTGTGCGTGGTTCCGGGTTCAGGCGCCGCGCGCAGGCCGACGGTGAGGAAGGTGTTAAGCGGAAATTACACAGGCCGCAGGGCCCTGTAACACGTGCGGCGAAGGATGGACTCAAACCCGGCCGGTGGCACCGGCCGCAGCGTTCCTCCCCGAAAGGATTTGACTGTGAACTTGAAGAACATCTTCCTTCAGGGCATCTTCCCGTTCGACGGCGCGGGGCTCGAGAAGGCCGTGCCCATCCACAGCCAGCTCTCCCACTTCGTGCCCGACGGCGTCATCAACCAGACGCTGTATTTCCGCGGCGGCAACTCCTCCGCGGAGCTGATCACGGTGGTTCTGATGCGGGACGGCGTGCCCATGCGGTACTTCCCGATTGCGGCCAGGGGCGACGTCCACGTTCCGCTCCGTGTGGTGGAAGACATCGACGGCGGCTCGCTGATCGAGCTGAGGCTGCTGGCGGATACCGGGGTCAGCGGCTCCGTGGTGGTGGACATGGGCATGGTGGAGCACTGATGACCGCCCTCGCCAGCCGCTCCGGACGGGGCGCCCCGGGCGATACCCGGCGCCGGCTCGTGGTGATCGGCAACGGCATGGCCGGCGCCCGCGCGGTCGAGGAAATCCTGGCCCGCGGCGGCGCCGTCCAGCACCGGATCACCATGTTCGGCGACGAGCCCTACGGCAACTACAACCGGATCATGCTCAGCCATGTCCTCTCCGGCGACGAGGACACCGGCGGAATCTTCCTGAATTCGCTGGACTGGTACCGGGAGAACAACATCACGCTGCACGCGGGGGTCCGGGTCGAAAGAATAGACCGCTTCGCCAAGCTGGTGTTCTCCGACGACGGCCGGGCCACCCCGTACGACGTCCTCATCATCGCCACCGGCAGCCGGCCGTTCATGCCGGCAGTGGAGGGCCTGTACACCCCGGGCGGCCGGCTGCTGCCCGGCGTCTTCGCGTTCCGCACCATCGACGACACCCGGGGCATGGTGTCGTACGCCCAACAGGACCACCACCGCCGCGCCGTCGTGATCGGCGGCGGACTGCTGGGGCTGGAAGCCGCACGGGGCCTGCAAAGCCACGGCATCGGCGTCGATGTTGTGCATTCCGGCGGGCACCTGATGAACGCGCAGATGGGACCCGACGGCGGCGCGGTCCTGCGCCGCAGCGTCGAGGCGCTTGGCATCCGTGTCCACACGAACAGCCGGACAACCGCCATTCTGGGCCGCGACAGGGTCCGCGGCATCCAATTGCGGGATGCCCTGGACATCGAATGCGACATGGTGGTGGTGGCCGCCGGGATCCGCCCCAACGTGGAGGTGGCGGTGACCAGCGGCCTGCCTGTGGAACGCGCCATTGTGGTGGACGACCACATGCGCGTCCCCGACGAGGACGAGATCTACGCCGTCGGTGAATGCGTCCAGCACCGCGGCGAGGTGTACGGCCTGGTGGCGCCGCTGTGGGAGCAGGCCGCCGTCCTGGCCGACCACGTCACCGGAACCAATCCCAAGGCTGCCTACCTGGGCTCGCGCACCGCCACGAAACTCAAGGTGGCCGGCGTCGACGTCGCGTCCATGGGGCTGCAGGCCCCGGAGCGCGACACCGACGAGCACGTGGTGTTCTCGGAGCCCGGCAAGGGCGTGTTCAAATCCGTCGTGATCCGCGACAACAAGGTGGTGGGCGCCACGCTGCTCGGGGACAGCCGCAAGGTGGCCTATCTGACGCAGGCGTTCGACCGCGGGCTGCCGCTCCCCGAGGAACGGGTCTCGCTGCTGTTCGACGTCGGCGGGCCCGGCGGGGAAACCGGCGTGGCCGAACTCGACGGCGATGCCCAGGTGTGCAACTGCAACGGCGTCAGCAAGCAGGCCATCGCGGACACGGTGCGGGGCGGCTGCAGCACGCTTTCCGGCGTCATGGACGCCACCCGGGCCGGCAAGGGCTGTGGTTCCTGCAAGCTGCTGGTTCGGCAGGTGGTGGAGTGGGCGGCCGACGGCGCCGTGGAGGAGGACCCGGCGGCGGCCTGGTACGTTCCCGGGGTGCCGCTGGAGAAATCAGCGCTGATGGCGGCCGTCCGGGAGCGGGGCCTGCGGTCGGTGTCCGCCGTGTTCGCGGCCCTGGCGCCGGGCGGCGTCGAGGACGCGAAGTCAAAGATGGGCCTCGCGTCCCTGCTGAAGATGATGTGGGCCGGCGAGTACATCGACGAGCGCGATGCACGGTTCATCAACGACCGCGTCCACGCCAACATCCAGCGCGACGGCAGTTTCTCGGTGGTGCCGCAAATGCGGGGCGGGGTGACCTCCCCGGAGCAGCTCCGCCGGATCGCCGACGTGGCGGACAAGTACAGCATTCCGATGGTGAAGCTGACTGGCGGCCAGCGGATCGATCTGCTGGGAGTACCCAAGGAGGATCTGCCGAAGGTCTGGGCAGACCTGGACATGCCGTCCGGGTACGCCTACGGCAAGAGCTTCCGCACCGTTAAGACCTGCGTGGGGCAGGAGTTCTGCCGCTTCGGCACGGGGGATTCGACGAAGCTGGGCATCGAGATCGAGTCGCGGTTCCAGGGCATCGAGTCCCCGGCGAAGCTGAAGCTCGCGGTGTCCGGCTGCCCCCGGAACTGCGCGGAATCACTGGTCAAGGACGTGGGGGTGGTGGCGGTCGACGGCGGGCGCTGGGAGATCTACGTCGGCGGCGCGGCGGGTGCCCACATCCGCAAGGGGGACCTGCTGGCCACCGTCGACGACCCCGAGACGGTGAAGCTGCTGGCCGGGCGGTTCATGCAGTACTACCGCGAGCGCGCCAACTGGCTGGAACGCACGTATTCCTTCGTGCCGCGCGTCGGGATCGAGCACCTCCGCGCGGTCATCGTGGACGACGCCGAGGGCCTTTGCGCGGAGCTTGATGCTGCGATGCAGGGATCGGTGGACGCCTACGTGGATCCGTGGACTGAACGCGACGACCCCTTTACGCCGGGCCAGTTCCGCACGTCCCTCCCGCTTGAGGTGCTCCCCCAGGTGCCGGTCCGATGAGCGCGGGTCCGCACGTCCTCGGCCCGGTGGACCAGATCCCCGTGGGCGAGGGACGGGCATACGGCGTGGCCGGCGAACAGGTCGCGGTGTTCCGCCTCCGGGACGGTACCCTCCGCGCGGTCTCGGCGGTCTGCCCGCACAAGGGCGGCCCCATCGCCGACGGCACCATCGACCAGTCCGTGGTGATGTGTCCGCTGCACCAGCACGCGTTTGAGCTGGAGACGGGCTGCTCCACCACCGGCGCCGGACCCCTGCGCAGCTATTCGGTGTACGCGGACGAAGAGGGGAACATCATCGTCCGGCTGCCCTGACACGCCTACCCTTTCTGTGGCAGGGTATTCCCCATGGACCACGAGGGGCACCACGGCGCCGCGCGCCATTGGGACGAAATGTACCGGAGCAGGCCGCGCGTCTGGAGCGGCCTGCCCAACCCGCAACTGGTGGCCGAAGCAGCCGGGCTGGAGCCGGGCACTGCCCTGGACCTGGGCTGCGGCGAGGGCGCCGATGCCCTGTGGCTCGCAGAGCAGGGCTGGACGGTGACCGCGGTGGACGTCTCCGCCGTCGCACTGGAACGCGCCGCGCAGCACGCTGCGGACTCAGCTGCCGGGCGCCGCATCACGTGGCTGCAGCGTGACCTTGACGCATGGGCTCCCGAGGAGCAGTTCGACCTCGTGTCCGCCCAGTTCCTGCACTCCACCGAGGCCCCATGGCAGCGGCCGCACCGGGTGGCCGCCGAAGCGGTCCGCCCCGGCGGCACGCTGCTGATCGTCGGCCACCATCCCGATGGCCTGCCGCCATGGCGGAGCATTGGGGAGTCCAGCCACGCGGACGGGCACAGCCATTCGGACGAGGACAGTGCCTCGCATACGGGTCCGGGGATGTTGTTCACGGCTGAGCAGGCCGCGGCCGAGCTGGGAATCGCGCCGCCCGCGTGGCGTCTGGACGTTGCGGCCAGCCGGGAGCGGAACGCCACCGGGCCGGACGGGCAGTCGGCCGTGCTGGCCGACGCCGTGCTGCGCGCCACCCGGCTGCAGCCCTGATTGGAGTTTTTGTCCAGATATCGCGACTTCAAGGGCCTCCAACCCGCGACAGCTGTACAAAAACTCCAGCCCGGAGCACGGATACTCCCGTCGAGAGGAGCGCACGGATGGCCAGGTTGGTTGCCGAAATGACCATGTCCCTGGACGGCTTCATCGCCCTCCCTGACGACTCCGTCAACGGCCTCTTCGACTGGTACGGCAACGGCCCGGTGGAGGTCGCGACGGCCAGGCCGGACATGACCTGGCACGTGACCGAGGCCAGCGCGATGCACCTTCGGCGGACCATGTCGACGGCCGGCGCCATGCTGGTGGGCCGCCGGATCTTCGACCTGACGGACGGCTGGAACGGCCGGCACCCCATCGACTGCCCCATCGTTGTGCTCAGCCACACCGTCCCGGACGGCTGGCCGCGCGAGGGCGTCCCCTACACGTTTATCACCACCGGTTTCGCGGATGCGGTGCGGGCCGCCACCGAACTGGCCGGCGACAAGGACGTGTCCCTGGCCGGGCCGGACATCATCCGGCAGGGAATCGACGCCGGACTGGTGGAAGAGATCCGGGTAAACCTCGCGCCGTGGATCCTGGGCCACGGCATCAGGTTTTTCGATAACCTCGCGGCCGCCCCGGTGAAGCTCGAGCAAACCGCGGTGCTCCAGGGCGACGCCGTGACCCACCTGTACTACAAGGTCCTCCCCCGCATCTGACCCGTTTCGATGGAGTTTTTGTCCACGTATCGCGACTTCGAGGGCGTCTAAGTCGCGACATCTGTACAAAAACTCACCTGGTGGGCGACGCGGGGCTAATGGGCGACGCGGGGCGCTATGGCGACCGCGGCGGCGGCGATCACAGCGGTCAGTACGAAGACGCCGGCGAAGGAGGCCGCCGTCGTCGTAAATGCCGTGAACACGATGCCGGTGGCGGCGAGCGCGAGGGCGCCCCCGAGGGAATCGGAAATGGACATCGCGGAACTGTTGAAGCCCTCGGTGTCAGGGGTGGAAAGCGCCAGCGTCATCACGCTCAGCCGCGGATATGCGAGCCCCATGCCTCCGCCGGCAAGGACCCAGCCGGCAATTGCGACGGCGGCCGGCCAGCCAAGCGCCGTCGTCACCAGTGCCAGGGCAATCGCCACCAGCACCATCACCGAGCCGATCCGCACGGCCAGCGCGCTGCCAAGCCTCCCGCCCAGCCGGCTCTGGACGCCCGACGCCGACGCCCAGGCGAGGGCTCCGCCGGTCAATGTGAGGCCGGCGAAGGTGGGCGAGAAGGCATAGCGCTCCACAAGCAGGTACGGCAGGTAGACCTCGGCACCGAAGAAGCCGGCCGCAACCAGCCCCCGGACCAGGATCACGCTGGGCAGGCCCCGCCGGGCAGTGAGGGTTCCGCGCGGCACCAACGGCTTCACCGCCAGCAGTGCAATGACGACGGCGGCCCCCGCCAAAAGCGGTCCGGCTCCCGGAAGTCCGGAGGACAGGTTCAGGCCCAGCACCGCCAGCGCGGCCAGGGCGGCCCAGGCCAGCCGGCCCGGCGCCCAGGGCACCTGGGCGCCCTGGCCGGCCGCGTCACCGTTCCCGTTCGCGTTGCCTGACCGCACGCCGCGCAGCGCGGGAAAGAGCATCGCCAACGCGGGCAGCACCAGCACCACGACGCCGAGAAACACCCAATGCCAGCTCGCCAGCTGGGCCACGAGCCCGGCGGCGAACGGTCCCACGAGGGACGGGATCACCCAGGCGGCCGAGAAAGCAGCGAAAATCCTGGGGTGCAGGACGGCCGGATAGACCCTGGCAACCACCACGTACAGAGCCACCGTCATGGCCCCGCCGCCCAGCCCCTGAACCAGCCGGCCGGCCACCACCGCCCACATGGTGCCGGCAGTGCCCGCCACCAGCAGGCCCAACGCGAAGACCGCCACGGACGCGAACAGCGGGCCGACGGGTCCGCCTCGGTCGGACCAGTTCCCCGCGCCCACCATGCCGATCACGCCGGTGGCCAGCGGGCCCGCGAAGGCGAGCGCGTACAGGCCGGCCCCGCCCAGCTCCCGGCTCACGACGGGCATGACCGTGGTGACGGCGAGGGACTCGAACGCGGCGAGGAACACCAGGGCACAGGCCCCCACCGTCACCAGCAGGTAGGGCCGCTGGAAGATTCCCGCACCGGGCGGGGCGGACACCGCGGGTTCGTGCACGCTCAGCCCACCAGCTCCGGCGCGGCGGCGGGTACCGCCACCACGTCGCCGCTCGCCGTCGAATCCGGATTCAGCATCCAGCCCACGCGCTTGACGGTCCTCAGCATGACCACGCTTTCCACCAGTTCGATGCCGGGGATGCGCTGCTGGAGGGCCAGCTCCGCGGTCATGACGTCGGCGAGGGACTGCAGCCACATGATGATGACGAAGTTGGTGCGTCCGGTGGTGGAGGCGCTCAGCCGCACATTCCGGAAGCCGCGGAGTTCCTCGGCCGCGGCTTCGTGCTGGCCGGGCGGGACGTTGGCGAACCAGTGGCAGGTCACCGGGAAGCCCGAATACCTCTGCGCAATCTCACAGCGGAAAGACAGGGTCCCGCTGGCGAGCACCCGGTTCAGCTGGCGCTGCACGGTGGCCGGATGGCGGTCCAGGGCCCTGGCGATGTCCGCCGCTGTTGCCCGGCCGTCCTTCGCCAGGAACGGCAGGATCGCCAGATGGCTGGCCGGCAGCGGCTCCCGTACCGCGGCCGAGGGAGCCGACGCCGCCGCCTCGGGTCCGGCGAGTGCCCTGAGTGCCTGGAGCTGGCTGCGGTTGAGGACGTTGATGCGCCAGGCATACGCACCGGTGTGCAGCCGCGTGGCCAGTGACGTCTGGTATTTGACCAGTCCCTCGATGGCATGCAGTTTCGATGCCACGGCGGTGAAGTGCTGCAGGGAACCGGTGATCACCGTCAGCATCAGGTCCCGGTTGCTCGCGGCCTCCTCCACGGTGACGATCTCGGGCACCGCCGTCAGCGCCCGGGTGACCTCGGCGCGGCGGTGCAGCTCGCACTCGACGTCAACGAAGGCGAGGCACATCTTTTGCGGATCCCCCATCGGATGCGCCGTGACCCAGGCGGCCCCCGCCGCGGTGAGCCGCTCCCACCGCGCGGCCAGCGTGGTGGCGTGCACGCCCAGGACCTCCGCGGCATCCGCCCAGCTCAGCCGCGGTGCGATCTGCAGGGCATTGACCAGCGCGAGGTCCTCCTCCGTGACGTCCAGCGCTCTTCCCTTCCGCACGGTCCTGCACGAATCGTGCATATGGGACCGGGCTTTTGCATTTTTCCAGCTCTTTGGCCGGATGTGAAGCAGACCACTCCAGAATAGACCCACACCACCGGACCACCAACGAGGAGAACACGTGCCGATTGCCGCAGACGCCCGCCGGATGCAGGAAGATCTTGCCCGATTCCGCCACGACCTGCACCGGGAACCCGAGATCGGACTGCAGCTGCCGCGGACCCAGGAGAAGGTGCTGAAGGCTCTGGAGGGCCTGCCGTACGAGATCACCCTGGGCAAGGAGACGACGTCGGTCACCGCCGTCTTGCGCGGCGGGGCTTACGACGGCGGGACTCCCGTTGGGTCTGCCGGCGGCGCGTCCGCCGTGCTGCCGCCTGCCGTCCTGCCGCCTGCTGTCCTGCTCAGGGCGGACATGGACGGCCTTCCCGTCCAGGAGAAGACCGGCGTCCGCTACACCTCCACCATTGACGGCGCGATGCACGCCTGCGGCCACGATCTCCATACGGCCATGCTCACCGGCGCGGCCACCCTCCTCGCCGAGCGGCGGCACCGGCTCGCGGGCGACGTCGTCCTGATGTTCCAGCCCGGCGAGGAAGGCTGCGACGGCGCCAGCTACATGATCCGCGAAGGCGTCCTGGATGCCCCCGGCCGGCGTGTGGACGCGGCCTACGGCATGCACGTGTTCTCCTCCCTCGAACCGCACGGAACCTTCTGCACCAAGCCCGGCGTGATGCTCAGCGCCTCCGACGGCCTGGTGGTCACGGTCCTCGGCGCGGGCGGCCACGGCTCCGCCCCGCATTCGGCCAAGGATCCCGTCACTGCCGCAGCGGAGATGGTCACCGCCCTGCAGGTGATGGTCACCCGCCAGTTCAACATGTTCGATCCCGTGGTCCTCTCCGTCGGGGTGCTCCAGGCGGGCACCAAGCGCAACGTCATCCCGGAAACGGCACGCATCGAGGCCACCATCCGGACGTTCTCCGAGGAGAACCGGCAGCGCATGATGGACGCCGTGCCGCGGCTGCTCAAGGGCATCGCGGCAGCGCACGGCCTCGAGGTGGACGTGGACTACCAGCAGGAGTACCCCCTCACCATCACCGACCAGGACGAAACCCACACCGCGGAAAAGGTCATCGGCGAGATGTTCGGCGATTCCAGGCTCTCGCGGTGGGCCACCCCGCTCAGCGGCTCCGAGGATTTCTCCCGGGTCCTGGCCGAGGTGCCCGGCACGTTCGTCGGGCTCAGTGCCGTCCCCCAGGACGCGGACCACGCCACGTCCCCGTTCAACCACTCGCCGTACGCCACGTTCGACGACGGCGTGCTGGCTGACGGCGCCGCGCTCTATGCGGAACTCGCCATCACCCGCCTCGAGGCGCTTGCCGGCGCCAGCGCCGCTTCCGTTCCGGCCCTTTAACCCGCCCAGTCCAGGGAGACAACCATGACCGCCATCATCACTGCCCAGCGCGAAGGACGGGTCTCGACCCGCAAAACCATCATCGGCACCGGCATCGGAAACGCCGTCGAATGGTACGACTGGGCCATCTACGCCACGTTCACGCCGTTCATCGCCAGCCAGCTGTTCAGCAAGTCCGACCCCGCCTCAGCCGTGCTGTCCACACTGGCGATCTTCGCCGTCGGCTTCGTTGCCCGGCCCTTCGGCGGCTTCCTGTTCGGCTGGATCGGCGACCGGGTGGGCCGCAAGGCGTCCATGACGCTCGCCGTCGGCCTGGCGTCCCTCGGCAGCCTCATGATCGGCGTCGCCCCCACGTTCGCCAGCGTCGGGGCCTTCGCGTCGCTGATGCTCCTGGTGGCCCGGCTGGTCCAGGGCCTGGCGCACGGCGGTGAGCTGCCGTCGTCGCAAACGTATCTTTCGGAGATGGCGCCGCGTGAACACCGCGGCTTCTGGGCCACGCTGATCTACACCTCCGGCACAGTCGGCATCCTGTTCGGAACGCTGTTGGGTGCAGTGCTGAACATGGCACTGACCACCGAGGTCATGAACGCCTGGGGCTGGCGCATCCCGTTCCTGATCGGGGCCGCCATGGGCCTGTACGCCCTGATCATGCGGTCCGGGCTGCACGAGACGGACGTGTTCGAGGGCGAGACCGCCGGGGAAAAGCGCGCTCCGATCTGGCCGCAGATTGTCCGGTACCGCAAGCAGGCGGTGCAGGTGATCGGCCTGACCGTGGGCCTGACGGTGATCTACTACATCTGGGGCGTCGTGGCTCCGAGCTACGCGACCACCGCACTGAAAATCGACCGCGGCGAGGCACTCTGGGCCGGAGTCATCGGCAACATCGTGTTCATCGCTGCCCTGCCTGTCTGGGGCAAGCTGTCGGACCGGATCGGCCGCAAGAAGGTGCTGTGGGCGGGCGCGATCGGCTCCGCCGTGATGCATTTCCCGATGACCTGGCTGCTGAAGGATTCCGCCTGGCAGCTGGCCGTGAGCATGTCCGTGATGCTCATCTTCATCGCCGCGAGCGCCGCTATCGTTCCCGCCGTGTACGCCGAACTGTTCCCCACGAGCATCCGCACCGTCGGCGTGGGCGTGCCCTATTCCATCTGCGTGGCGGTGTTCGGCGGCACGGCCCCGTACCTGCAGCAGTGGCTCGGCACCACCGTCCAGATGCCCCAGCTGTTCAACGTCTACGCGGTAGTGCTCCTGGCCATCAGCGTGGCGTTCATCTTCACCATCCCCGAGACGAGGGGCAAGGACCTGGCGCACTGAGCCATCCCAACTGACTTGCAGTTGGGTCAGTCGCCGATGAACCTGTCCCGCCCGGCCCGGTAGCCGAAGACCGCTGCCAGCGTTCCCACTGCCAGGAACAGGAGCCCCGCCGCCGCAAAGGAGCCGGTGCCCTGGTGCAGCTGGCCCACCAGCAGTGTGCCGGAGGAGCCAAGCCCGTAGCCCACCCCCTGCATCATGCCGGAGAGGTGGGCTGCGGTGTGTCCGTCGCGGGTGCGGAGCATGATCATCGTCAGGGCGACGGCGGTGAGGCTTCCCTGGCCGAGCCCCAGCATGCCGGTCCATAGCCAGACCCAGTCCAAGGGGCCGAAGATGCTCAGGGCAAAACCGCCTCCGGTCATGAGGGCAACCACGGTGTTGATCGCCCGCTGGTCGCTGAACCGGGCGGCGAGCGCCGGCGCGAAAAGCGAGCCCAGCATCTGCAGCACGATGGACGCCGACACAATGAGCCCTGCCGTCCCGCCGTCCACGCCGCGCTCACGCAGAATCGGTGCGAGCCAGGCGAAGACGCTGAAGGACATCATCGCCTGCAGCACCATGAAGATCGTGACCTGCCAGGCCACCGCCGAGCGCCACACGTTGACGCCGTCCCGCGCCGCTGCGTGCCGGCCGTGCCGTTGCCTTATCGCTACCGGCAGGAAGAGCAAAAGCACGACGGCGGCCGGAACCGCCCAGAACCACAGCGCCGACGTCCATTGCCCGGTAGCGCTGAAAACGGGGTAGGTGAAGCCGGCCCCCAGGGCCGCCGACGCGCAGATGGCCGTGGTGTAGAGGCCGCCCATCAGGCCCAGCCGGTGCGGAAAGTCGCGCTTCACGAGCCCCGGCAGCAGCACGTTGCACAGCGCGATCGCGGCCCCGCAGGCCGCAGTCCCGGCAAACAGCGACGGCAGGTGCCCGGCGCCAGGGACCTCCGCCGGCCGCAGGAGCAGGCCAGCCGTCAGGACCGCCATGGCGCCGAGCAGGACCCGTTCCGCGCCGAACCGGCGGGCCAGGACCGGAGCCAGCGGCGCAAACACGCCGAGCAGGGTGACCGGCACCGTGGTCAGCACCACCACCGCCCAGCCTGGGAGGCCGGCATCCGACGTCACCTCGGGGAGGACGGCTGAAAAACTGGAGAACACCGTTCTCAGGTTCAGGCCGATCAGCACCAGGCACAGTCCCAGGTAGGCCAGTGCCCGGCGGCTACCCACGTGGGTGGGCCCGGCCGCGGGAACGTCGTCGGCCTCTGCATCAACGAGCGTGTCCGCGACGGCGTCGGCATGAACGGGAGGGTGCTGCGGCGGCCTGCTTCGCTTGCGTGGATTCCGGGCGTCAATCACCCGCCCATTCTTGCAGGAGCACCGCTGTTGCAGAGGCACTGCTGTTGAGGGGCACTGCTGTTGAGGGGCACTGCGGGGCCAGGGCGGCGGCCCCGGCGTTCCCGTCCTGGAGTTATCCACATACGGGTTCAGCACGCTATCCCGGCTGGCCGAGGGCCAATAATCTGGTCGGCACGTAGCCGTTCAAGGGGCCGGCCCGGCCGAATCGACGATGAGAACCATGAGCGTTCCGCAGGCACCGGAGTCCGGCGGCCCGCCGCCACCGCACGGCCCCGCAGGTCCGGAGGCTGGAGGGCCGGGTCCTTCGGGTCCAGGTCCCTCGGGCCAGGATCCTTCGGGCCAGGATCCCTGGGCTCATGGCCCGGGCGCGCAGGGCCGCGGCTGCCAGAACCCTGACGGGTACGGCCTGGCGGTCGCGACTTTGGTGTGCGGCGCCCTGATTCTGCCCAGTGCGTTTGTCACTGTTGGTCCGGCAATGTTCGCCATGCTGTTCACCCGGCCGGACACGGGCAGCAACGGACTGGAGTGGGTGGCGAACGTCGTCTTCTACAGTCTGCCGGCGCTGTTCACGCTGTTCTCCCTGACGTTCGGGATCCTTGCCCTGAGACGGTCGGCGGGAGGCACCACGGCGCGGCGCATAAGCGTTAGCGGCTTCATCGTGGC
The DNA here is from genome assembly GCF_042790555.1 of Arthrobacter sp. NPDC056727. Lineage (NCBI taxonomy): Bacteria > Bacillati > Actinomycetota > Actinomycetes > Micrococcales > Micrococcaceae > Arthrobacter > Arthrobacter sp. NPDC056727. The sequence goes on from NZ_JBHTZA010000023.1 coordinate 72,182, forward strand.
AGCCGCGGAGACCGCCATCATTGTTGTGCCGTTGTTTGCGGGCAAGTTCGATGCCTTCTCGTGACCCGCCGGCCTTGCCGTCCCCGGGGGTCACCGTGCCCAGAGCGGCCAGAGCCGTTCGGCCCGGCGCCGCACCTGGGAGTACGGCACTTCCGCACTTTTGGCCTGCTCGAAGATGCTCAGCCCCAGCATTGATGTGGCGAGCGCGCGGACCGTGTGGAACCGGTTTTCGAAGAGGCTCCGTTCGCTGATCCAGGACACTGCGTCAGCTTCCGGCTTCCACCGTTCCGTGTATTTTGCGGCCGCCCGCTGTAAGGAGCCAGGTGAACTGCCGGCATCCCGAATGCACTCGTCGAGGACCATGGCGGACTCCATGGCGCCGTTCACTCCCTGCCCGATCGGCGGATAGGGCGCGGCGGCGTCCCCGATCAGGACCGCTTTCCCGCCATGGAACCGGGAACAGTTCAGGCTGCGTCCTATGTGGTAACACGTCCGGCCGGCGAAGGCCTGGACCTGTTCATCGCCGGTGAATTCCAGAACCCGAGGGCACCGGTCCTGCAGGAACTTCCGGGCCTCCTCCACCCCGGAAAAGCCGATCCGCTTCCTGGTTCCGATGGCGCAGAACCAGCGGGCTGAGTCCTGCCCGTTGTCTCCCCTGATCGCACCTGCGACGCAGAACGGCCGGGTCGAGAGCCCGTGGAGATAGTGCTTGTCCAGCCGTTCACCCACGTTATCGAGCTCAATCATCGTGCAGTGGTTGGGGAAGGACTTGGAGGTTACCGTAAACCCGGGCACCGCCGACTGCAGGGCCGGACGGACGGTGGAACCTGCACCGTCCGCGCCCACGAGCAAGTCGAAGCTCCTGACCGTCGCTTCCCCGGACCGCCGCCGGGATGTCACTGAGCCTGTGACTGGGTCGACGCTTTCCACATTGGTTTCGAACTCCATGGCCACCCTGTCCTTGTACCGGGACAGCACGGACATGAGTGCCCGGAGGATGTCGCCCCGCGATCCGGTCCACCCGGGCAAGGTCCATTCCTCCGTTCCACGGCCCGGGATCTTCAGCCCCTTGAACCGGAACATCCGGCGGTCGAACTCGGTCACGGCGTCAATGTGGCGGAGTGCCTTCAGCCCGTGCCCCGAGATGTCGATGGTGTAGGACCGCTCCGGGTTGAACCGCGGCGCAATGTCCGGGGGGCTGTCGCGCTCGATGACCGTTGCCGACAGCCCGCGCCGGGCAAGGGCAATGGCGAGTACCAGCCCCGCCGGACCCGCCCCGAGGATGGCAATGGTGCCGGCGGACTTCATGGGTTCAGAGAGGAATGCCGATGGTTCCATAGCGTTTCCTGAAGCTGCGTTGTCATGCGTTCGTCCGCCCTCGCGGCGGGAAAACGTCCCGGGGCGAAGGCGGCCCGTAAGCGGGTCGCCCGGCCGGCCGGTGGAATAGCAACACTGTACGCCTGCCCGGAGCCGACGGAAACGGGGGAAATAGCCGTGCTGACCGCCGGTATTCTGGAAGGGATGAGCGAAACTCCCGAAACCCCGCAGCCGCCGGCAAATCCGAACCAGCCCCGGCCCGTCACGCCGGGAAGCCAGGCCTCCTACGGGACCTACGGCGGGCGGCCTGTCAGCTTCGTGCGCCGCGGGACCCGTCTGCAGGGCCGGCGTCAGGCTGCCTGGGAGGAGCATTCCGGCAGGTGGGCCATCGATGTGCCCCGCCACGTGGCCAACACGTCCGTCCACCCGGACTACTCGTTCGACGCCGAAGCCGAGTTCGGGCGTCTGGCTCCGCTGATCGTCGAGATCGGTTCGGGCCTGGGCGACGCCGTCTGTCACGCCGCAGAGGAAAACCCGGACCAGGACTTCCTCGCCGTGGAGGTCTACACTCCCGGCCTGGCCAACACCATGATCAAGATCAACAGCCGCGGCCTCACCAACGTGCGCGTGGTGGAGGCAAACGCCCCGGAGGTCCTGGCCACCATGCTTCCGCCCGGCTCGGTCAGCGAACTCTGGGTCTTCTTCCCGGACCCCTGGCACAAGTCCCGGCACCACAAGCGCCGCCTGATCCAGCCCGAATTCGCCGAACTCGCCGCGAGGGCGCTGAAGCCGGGCGGCCTCTGGCGCATCGCCACGGACTGGTCCAACTACGCCGTGCACGTCCGCGACGTCCTCGCCGGGTCCGGGGCGTTCGAGAACCTTCACACCGGTGAGCGCAGCGGCCCCGAGAGTCCCCTCACGCACGTGTGGCAGACCGGCGTCGAATCGCTGGTGGGCGGCGCCCCGGTCAAAGAAGGACGGGCGCCCGTGAGCACAGAACACACCGGACCCAACGAGGGCATCGACGAAAGAGGCGGCTGGGCTCCCCGCTTCGAGGGCCGCATCCGCACCAGCTTCGAGAACAAGGCGCACGAAGCCGGCCGGATGATTTTCGACCTCTGTTACCGGCGGATCTAGCCCCATCTGCAGCGCGCTCCGGCAGCGCGAACGTACAGTTGTGGCCCCGGATCCGGCGCGGCAACACCGCGTCACCCGTCCCGGTCCGGGGACTCTGTTCCATGGCGCTCCGCCGTGACACGATAAGCATGTGGCGGAGTGCCACAGCAGTTGCACCGGTGTACAGCGGCAGTACAGGGTGCCGGCGCGAAGGAACGGTCATCAAACGAGAACTGAGAAGCGCAGCCGGTAAAGCAGCCGACAAGGCCGAGGACATCTCGAACTCGAAGCCGCTCGAAATGCTGGCGCGGGGTGGCTTTGCCGCAAGCGGTGTGCTCCACATCCTGGTCGGCCTCATTGCCTTCGGGCTCGCCCGGGGACGCGGCGGCCGCGCGGACGTGAGCGGTGCTGTCGCCGAACTCGCCACCCAGCCCGCCGGCCCCCTGCTCCTGTGGGTCAGCTTCGCGGGCTGCATTGCGCTGGCCCTGTGGCAGGCCGGTGACGCAATTTTCGACTTCGATCACCTGCCGACCAAGCACAAGGCCGGGAAGAAGCTGAAGGCCGCCGCGCAGGCGGTCGTGTACGCCGGGCTGGCATTTACGCTGGCCGCCTTCGCGCGGGGCGCCGGCAAGGACAACCGGGAATCAACCAGCGACTTCACGGTCAACCTGATGAAGGCGCCCGGCGGCATCCTGCTTTTGGTGCTGATTGGTGCGGCCGTGGCCGTCGTCGGGATCATCTATGCAGTCCGCGGGTTCAGGAAATCCTTTGAGAAGTACATCAATCCCCCGTCTTCCCCGGGCGGGCGCAAAGCCATCACCGTTCTCGGGATGGCGGGTTACGTGGCCAAGGGCGTTGCCCTGTTCGTGACGGGCCTGCTGGTGGTCATCGCAGCGGTCACCGCCCACCCCCAGCAGTCGACGGGCCTCGACGGCGGGCTCCGCGCACTGCGCGAACAGCCCTTCGGGGTGTACGTACTGGCCGCGGTGGGCGCCGGACTCGTCTGCTACGGGGTGTTCACCGTGATACGGGCGCGGCTCGCCAGGATGTGAGCCCCGGACAGTCCAACCCCCACGAGAGATCAGGCGGGCCGGGTCAGGTGCCCGGCACCGCGATGACGGCGATGGTCTGCTGCCGGTCGTTCCGGACCTCCACGCTGGCGATGCTCGTGTACTGCAGCGGTGTGGCGCTGGTGACCCGGACCCTTCCGCTGGGTGTCGCCATCCACGCGCAGGCCCGGTCCTCAACCCCGGCACGGTCCTTCACCCACAGTGACAGCCGCCCGTTCTGGGGCAGGCTCCGCCCGTCGACGGCCAGTTCGGTGCCCCAGGTTTTCTTGACCATTCCCACGGTGACCTGCATGCCGGTGTCGGCCTTGACCGAGTAGCTGGCATCGGGTTTGTCGGCGGGATCAAAGAGCGGCGCCGCGGCAAATCCCAGGGCCAGGCAGGCCGCCGCCACCACTCCCACCAAAGCCGTTATCCGCCGTCGGGAATTACGACGGCGGGCCGCCAGTTCGTCAAGAACCGGCCGGGGGGCGGGGGCCAGGTCAGGGAACGCTGCGTCTTCGCCTGCACGGCGCGGCGCCGGAACGGCGAGCGCCACGGCGTCCGGGACGGGCAGGGCATCCAGCAGGCCCGGCAGGGATTCCAGGTCCGACAGTTCACTGCGGCACGTGCCGCACTGCTTGAGGTGCTCCTCGAAGCGCAGCCTGTCCGCGTCGTCGAGCCCTCCCAACAGGTATGCCCCCAGCAACTCATGGACTTCCTTGCCGTTCACCGTTCCACACCCATTTCATCGAGTATTGTCCGCAGGGCCTTCACCGCGTAGAAGGCCCTGGATTTCACCGTTCCGCTCGGAATGTTCAACTGCACCGCCGCCTCGCCCACCGTGAACCGCCGGTAGTGCAGTGCCACCAGCACATCACGGTGCTCCGAACTCAGCCGCAGGAGGGCCTCCTCCATCAGCACCTTGTTCAGCAGATCGTCAACCCGCCCGGTGGCCTCCTCCGGATCCGCCATGTCACGGTCCTCGGCTTCCAGCGGCCGGCGCTGGGCTTTCCGGTAGTTGTCGATCATGATGTTCCGTGCCGTCCGGAACAGGTAGCTCCGCATGCTGCCGGTGACCTTGGGCGCCTGCTGCCAGACCCGAAGCACCGTTTCCTGGACAATGTCGTCCGCAAGGTGCGGGTCGCGGGAGGCACTGAGCACAAACCGGCGAAGCGCCGTTCCGTGCTCACGGTAGATCGCTGCAACCAAATCCTCATCCAGCGGCACCTTCGGCCTCCCTGCAGTGACCCTAATGAAGCCGGATCCGAGAGCCGGCTTTCCTGGCAAGTACGACGTCGGCAGCCGGCGATAAGTTCAATTCCGGCCAGCCAGATCTTTGAACCATTCTTCACCTTTGTGCGTCATTCCAAATAGCGCCGGATTCCAATCTGCCGGCCCGAGCCAAGGAGCAGCACATGAAGAAGCAACTGAGCGTTGGCCTCGCAGTTATGGCCCTTGCCGCCTCACTGACGGCATGTGGCGGCGGATCCGGCACAACGACCACCACGACGGCGGCCGCCCCGGCCAGCGAATCGCCGGCGGCCACCGCCAGCGCATCGGCCAGCGCCAGCGAGATGGCCTCGGTGGACCTCAAAACCGCCTCATCCAGCAAGGGTGACATCGTGGTGGACGGCAAGGGCATGAGCGTCTACTACTTCACCAAGGACGTCAAGGACTCGGGCAAGAGCAACTGCCTGGGCGACTGCCTCGTGAAGTGGCCTCCGGTGATTGCTGCCACGGACACCCCCAAGGTCGAGGGTGTGACAGGGAAGGTCGGCACCATTGATACCCCTGACGGCAAGAAGCAGGTGACCGTCAATGGCATGCCCGTCTACCTGTGGCAGAAGGACAAGGCCCCCGGCGACATCACCGGCCAGGGCGTCGGCAACGTCTGGTACCTCGTGGCACCCGACGGGACGATGATGAAGTAAGCCCTTCAGGTCTGTGCCGGTGCCTGCCCGCAGGCGCCGGCACTGTCGTCGGAGCAGGGACCACCCGAACCTGCGGCCCATCGCCAATACCCTCCTGGCGTGGGCCGCAGCCGCTGACCCCAACGCGGGGTCACTTACAGCCGTTTCCGGGGTGGTTATTGGGCTGTAAGTGACCCCGCGTTGCTTTGGTCTGGGGGTGCTAGCCGGTGACGCTGAGGCTCACCAGGGTGGCGCCGTCCCCTTCGGCCAGGAGCCCGACGGCGGTGCTGGACTCCGCGGGGAAGATCTGGTCCGTGAGGGTCACCAGGCCGTCCTGGGCGAAGACTTCCACGGAGCAGCGGTCCAGGAAGACCGTCAGCCGCAGAAGACCGTCCTGAAGGGCAACGGGCACCCGCTCCACGGACGGGAAATCCTCATGGAACCCGACATTTCCGGAGGCCGTGCGGTCCAGGCTGAGCTCGCCGGACAGGGAGGAGTAGGCCAGTACGGTCCGCTCCTGCACACCGCAGGCCTGGCCGGCGCGAAGCACCAGCCCTACGGTGCCCGAGGCGCCGGGCCGGAATTCGGCGTCGATGCGGAGCACCTCGCCGGAGGCCTCCGGCGGAAGCCACCGCACCCCATCTGTAGGCGGAGTCGGGTCCGCGGGCAGTTCCGGACCCGCGGCGAACAGCTCCGTTCCGGAATCCGCAAACGGATCAACAGGCGCCTGAACCAGCACAGGGCGCCCTGCGTGGCGCTCCAGCCGTACCTCACGGACCAGGGACATGGCACTGCGCCAGCCCTGCGACGGCGTGGCCGCCGCGTACTGCCAGTTGTTCATCCAGCCGACCATGAGGCGCCGTCCGTCCGGAGCATTGCTGAAGGAAACGGCGGCGTAATAGTCCCGGCCCCAGTCGAGCCAGCCGTATTCACGCATCCGGCTGCCGTCCGTCTGCATGCCCCCGGTGACCGTGCTCTCGGACCGGAACGTCACGCCGTCGAACGTTCCAACGAAATACTGGCCGGCCGAGCCGCCGGCGATCCCGCCGGGGTTCAGGTTCACCACCAGGACCCACCGGGTGTCGCCGGCGTTGCCGTCCACCGGCAGTTCGAACAGGTCCGGGCATTCCCATACCCCGCCCGTGGCATTAGCCGGGCCGAAGGAGCTCAAGTATTGCCAGGTGAGCAGGTCGGCGGACTTGTAGAGCACCACTTCCCGGTCCTCGGCCTCGACGGCGGCCATCACCCAGTAGCTGCCCGCGTCGCCGTCGTACCGGAAAACCTTGGGGTCACGGAAGTTCGCGGACGCCCTGTCCAGCACCGGGTTCCCGGCGTACTTGGTCCACGTGGCACCGTCGTCGGTGCTGTACGCGAGCGACTGTGCCTGCCGCCCGGCCACCGGCGATGCCGGCGAATAGGCACTCGTATAGATCGCCACCAGCGGGGCCGCGCCGCCCACTCCGAACCCGCTGGTGTTGTGCGTGTCCACCACGGCCGAGCCGGAGAAGATGGCCTCCTGCTCATCGCAGGGGATGGCCACCGGCTGCTCGTCCCAGCTCAGGAGGTCCGTGGAGGTGGCGTGGCCCCAGGACATGTTGCCCCATCCGTCGCCGTGCGGGTTGTGCTGATAGAAGAGGTGGTACACGCCGTTGGAGTACACCAGCCCGTTGGGGTCGTTGAGCCAGTTGCGCCGGGCGGCGTAGTGCCATTTGGGCCGGTAGCGGCAGTCGAGCGCAGGCACGGTGTTGAGGGAAGTCATGGTTCGCTTTCGAACTAGGAAGGGGCTGGGTCAGCCTTTGACACCGCTGGAGGCGATGCTGTTGATGAAGGAGCGCTGGAAGGCGATGAACAGGACCACCACGGGAACCGTGATCAGCGAGGCGTAGGCCATGACCTCGCCCCAGGAGACGTTCAGCTGGAAGAAGTACTGGATGCCGATCATCACCGGGCGAAGCTCCTCGGACTGGACCACCATGAGCGGCCACAGGTAGGAGTTCCAGGCGGGCAGGAACGTCAGGATGGCCACGGTGGCGGTGGCGGGACCGGCGAGCGGCATGACCACCTGGCGGTAGATCTTGAACCAGCCGGCGCCGTCGATCCGGGCGGCCTCGTCCAGTTCCTTGGGAATGGACTCAAAGTACTGGTGGTACAGGTAGATGGAGAATGCGTTGGCGATGAACGGGATGATCTGCACCTGGTAGGTGTCCAGCCAGCCTTTCGAAATCTCCAGGCTGAAGCCGTTGAGCTCGAAGTAGGGCAGCTGGTTGACCCACCACACCAGCGGCAGCGCCAGCGTCTGGAACGGCACGATGAGCGTTGCCAGGATCGCGGTGAACACCACGCGCTTGCCGCGCACCTGCATGCGGGACAGGGCGAAGGCGCACAGGCTGTTGATGAAGATGCCCAGCACCACGGTCACCGCGGACACGCCGACGGAGTTGACGAGGAAGCGGGCGGCCGGGACCCGGTCAAAAACTGCGGTGTAGTTGTCCAGCGAGATGTTGCCGATGGGCAGGAACGCGGCCACCGAGGACATGTCGCCGAAGATCTGCTGGTCCGGCTTGAGCGAGGACACCAGCATGAACACGATCGGGAAGGCGGCGACGGCGGCGAACAGGATGCGCACGGCCATCGCGCCGATCGAATTGAGGCGGAGTGCGTTTTTCACGTCAGTCCTTCTCTCGGGTCAGGTAGCGCTGCACTGCGGAGATCAGCAGCACCAGGACAAAGAAAACGAGGGAGATTGCCGAGGCGTAGGAGGTCTCCTGCTGCTTGAAGCCGGAGCGTACTGCCTCGTAAATGATGGTGGTGGTGGAGTCGAGGGGGCCGCCCTGAGTCATGACGCTGACCTGGTCGAACAGGCCGAGGGCCTGGATGGTGATGGTCACCAGGACCAGCGTGCGCGTGTGCTTCAGGCCCGGCCAGGTGACATACCGGAACTGGTGCCAGCGGCTGGCCCCGTCAAGCTGGGCTGCCTCGTACAGCTCCCCGGAGATGCTCTGCAGCCCGGCCAGCCAGATGATCATGTGGAAGCCGGCAGCCTGCCAGATGGACAGCGCGATGATGGCCGGCATGGCGGTGGCGGGATCGTTCAGCCAGTCCGCGCCCTGGATGAGGCCGAAGCTGAACGTGGACAGCAGTTCGTTGATCAGGCCGTCCTTGCGGTACATGAAGAGCCACAGCAGCGATACCACCACCATGGACGTCACCACCGGGAGGAAGTAGACGGTGCGGAAGAAGTTCACGCCGCGGAACTTCTTGTTGATCAGCAGCGCCATGGCCAGGGCCAGGCCTGACTGCACGGGCACCACCACCGCTGCGAAGTAGCTGACGTTCAGGAGCGACCGCCAGAATGTCGGGTCGGCGAACAGACGGGCGAAGTTGTCCATCCCGACAAACTCCACCGGCCGCGGGGAGATGAGCCGCGCGTTCGTGAACGCCAGGCCGAAGCCGAGGATTGCCGGCAGGAAAACGAAGGCGAGGAGCAGGACTGCGGCCGGTGCGATCATGCCCCAGCCGCTGAGCTGCTCGCGGAGGTGGCCCGGGCGCTTGCGGCGGGATGCTGCGGTGGAGGCTGCGCCCGGCGCCGGGACGGCGGAGCGGCGGGAGGGAAGCTGGGTGGTTGTCATGGGAGTCTCCGTTGACAGTCAGTGCCGGGTGGAGGACGACGGCGGCAGTTGCCGTCCGCCGTCGTCCTCCCGTCCGGCGGCCGGCTAGTTCTTGTAGCCGCCGTTGGACTTGATGTTGGCGTCAATCGCCTTGACCGCCTTGTCCAGGACGGTCTTGGCGTCCGCCCCGGCCAGGATGTCCTGGACCGCCTTGCCGTATTCGGTGGCGATGAACGGGTACGCCGGCGTTTCCGGACGCATGACGGCCTGCTGGCGGGACAACTCCATGAACACCCGGTTTTCGCCGCCCTCGGCGAAGGCGGGGATCAGGGCCGCGGCTTCATCGGTGGCCGGGATGGTTCCGGTTGCCTTGGCCACCGCGGCGATGTTCTCCGGCTTCAGAGAGTAGGAGAGGTAGTCCATCGCAGCCTCGGAGTTCTTGCAGCCGCTGGTCACGCCCCACTGCCACGACGCGCCGCCGATCTTCGGGCCGTTGCCGAGGTCCACCGAGGGCATGACCGCCAGGTCCTTGCCGAGTGCCTTACGCGCCTTGTCCGCGGCCCAGGAACCGGTGTAAACGATGGCGCTCTTGTTGTTCAGGAAGTCCTGGGTGGAATCCTTGCCGCTCTTCTTGGCCATGAAGCCCTGGTCCGCGAGTCCGCGGAACCAGGCGGCCCACTCGACGGCCTTTTCTCCGTTGAGGGCACCGTCCGCGGACTGGAAGCCGTCGCGGTTGACGAGGTCTCCGCCGAAGGACTGCAGCAGCGGCGAGTAGGCGTACGGCAGCCACTCCCCCGTTCCGGCGGTTCCCATGTCCAGGGGGTACTGCCACTTGCCCAGGGCCTTGAGCTTGGTCAGCGCGTCCTGGAATTCCTCCTTCGTCCACGGCTTCTCAACCGTGGCCGCGCGGACGCCTGCCGCCTTGAGGTCCGAGGCACGGGCAAGCATGGCGAGGGCGACATCGTAGTAGCCCACCGCGTAGGTTTCGCCCTCCCACTTGGCGACGGTGCTGGGGAGGTTCTTGGACAGATCCGCCGAAAGCTTCAGCGGAGTCAGGTACTTGGCCCACGCCCAGTTGGGCACGTTGGGCCCGTCGATGTCCACAATGCAGGGCAGCTTCCCTGCAGCGGCGGCCGAGACCACTGAGTCGTTGTAGGAGTCCTGCGGGAATGCCTGCACCTTGATCTGTGCCTTGGCCGAGCCGCTCTTGTTGTAGGAGTCAACAATGGACTTGATGGCTGCGAGTTCCTCGGGATTTCCCGCATTGTGGGTCCACATGGTGATTTCATTGCTGCCTTCGGACGTGGCAGACGCGCTGCCCTTGCCGCAGGCAGCAAGGCTGCCCATGAGCGCAGCCGCGGCTATGCTGGTGGCCAGGATCCGTGTGAATCGCTTGTTCATGGTGGTCCAGTCTTTCTGCTGATTTTGCGCGTGGATGATTGGCCCGGGTCCGGAAGGGGCGCGGCCGCTGCAACGGCTGCGTCCCTTTTTAAGCGGATACCGGGTTGAACTGCAGGTGGTTGTTTCTTTCGAGTGGTTCAGGTCCGGGGCGGTCCGACGGATCCCCGCTCAATCAGGGGGCACGCCAGCCGCACCTGTTCCGGAGACGCGCCCGGGTTCTCAATGTCGTCAAGAACGCGGTTGACCGCCCACCGGCCCATGTCGTAGTGCGGCAGGGCCACGGTGGTCAGTCCCGGCCACAGCGAGTCCGCGATGAGCTCCAGGTTGTCGATGCCGACGATCGAAACATCGTCCGGCACGCTCAGCCCCAGCGCGGCCGCCGCCTGGTACGCCCCCATGGCCATCCTGTCGCTGAAGCAGAACAGGGCTGTTGGCCGGTCTGGCTGGCCAAGGAGCGACAGTGCGGCCTCACGGCCCCCTGCGGTCTCCGCCTGGGTGATGACGAGATGCCGAGGGTCGTGTTCGACGCCGTGACGGCGCAGTACGTTGCGGAATCCTGCAAGCCGGCCGTGCGTGGCGGGAATGTCGTCCACGTTGTTGATCATCCCGATCCGCGTGTGGCCTGCCTTAATGAGGGCTTCCACCGCCGCCTCAGCCGCGTCCACCTCGTCCGGGACGATGGAGGAAACGGCGGGGTCACCGGTGACTGCGTCCAGCAGCACGGTGGGGGTCCCCGAGAGCGCACCGGGCAGTTCCACTTGCTGGTGGTACAGCCTGGCGTACACAACTCCGTCCACCTGGTGCTGCTGAAGCATGCTGATTTCACGGTGCTCAAGCTCGCTGTCCAGTCCGGAGTTCACCACCATGACGACGTAGCCGCGCTCGTACGCCGCGTCCTGCGCGCCGCGGATCATCGCCCCTGCGAACGGGGTAGTGGTGATCTCGTCGCTGACCAGGCCGAGGATCTGGGAGCGCTGGTTGCGCAGCCCGCTGGCCAGCCGGTTGGGGGCGTAGCCAAGGTTCCTGGCCACGTCCCGGACGAGCTGCTGGGTTTCCGCTTTGACCCGGGAGCTGGTGGCGTCGTTGAGGGCGTGCGACACGGTGGTCACGGAGACCCCGGCAGCCTTCGCCACCTCGCGAATCCCTACTCTCGTCGTCATCGACTTCCTTTGCAAAACGTTTTGGGTTGGTGTGAACGAGAATACACAAAACGTTTTGCATGTGTCAAACGTCACTCCCCGCCCGGGCAGCCGCCGGGCGTGGCCCCAGCCGCTCAACCCGCGGGCATGGGTCCGGCCCGGCGCTGCCCTTTCGGGCGG
>NZ_JBHTZA010000024.1:0-83841 GCF_042790555.1 Arthrobacter sp. NPDC056727
CGCCCCCACGGCGCCCGCGGCCGCCGGAACCCGTACCCACCCGATTCCAGTCCGGACTCCCGTTCCAAAACCGGGCCGGGCCCGGGCGGAAAACCTACGCTGCGTCGGCTGCCCTGCGGCGGCGGACGATGTAGGTTCCGCCCGCAGCGGCAGCCAGGACGAGGCCCCCGCCCAAAGCCAGCACCCCGGCGTCGTTCTTCTGCGGAGTCTGCGCAACGCCGGTGTCGGCGCCGCCCACCGGCATGTTCATCTGTCCGACGGCGAGGGTGCCGCAGAGGGCAGGCGACGTGGCCGCGAGCGGCAGGCTGGGCACGAGATCACTCTTGGCGGCCTGGCCGGCGGCGCTCAGTGTTGCAGGATCGAGCCCGTGGACAACCACAGCGGCGGTGCCGTTCTGCAGGGCTGCCTTGGTCTCGGCGTTGAGCGGGAAGCTGCGGTCGATCGTGTAGGCGCTGCCCTGGCCGGCGACCTTGAGGTCCAGGCCGGCCGCCGGGCTGGTGTCCCCGCTGGTGGAGAGCGTGGTGCCGATCTTGCCGTAGGCCGGGGCGCCCTCGGTGGTGGAGATGACCCCGTCGCCGTTGGTGTCCGCTGCCGGGCCGGGGCACTGGCCCTTGGCGCCAACATGGATGTGCTGGACGTGCGGATACGGCGCATTGTTGAACGTCTGGGCGAGGCCGGAGACGTTGAGGACCACGTGGGCCTGGTTGCCGGTGACGTGCAGGGTGACGGTGCCCGAGGCGGAGCTGCCGTTCAGCTGGCCGAGCGTGGCCTGGTAGGTCTGGTCACCGTCGGCAGCCATTGCGGGTGCGCCGGACACGGCAAGTGCTCCAAGTGCGAGCGTGGGGACGGCCAAAAAGCGCAAAGTCTTATTCATCGGAAGTGTTCTCCTCGTGCGAGTGGTGGTGGATCTCCCGTGGTTGGGACACAGGCAGTTCGGGGCAGCGCCGAGGTTGGATGGGTGGAAAAGTGAGGTTGCTTACTTTTTTCTGTTTGGCCGGCCGGGGTGGGAGGGGTTGGTTCTTGCACCGCGGCGCCGTAATGCCAAAAAGGGCCGCTTCGAGGCCACTCCGGGCGGCCACTTTTGGTAATTGGCAAAGAGCCGGGCTGACAGGAGAGCAACTCGGGCGGACAGCGCGCGGCCGGAGGGCATGGAAATGCCGCCCTGCGGTGTTGGGGGGCCATCGCAGGACGGCATGGATCAACGGTACTGTGCCGCGTGTCGCCAAGACACTGCTTCCACGCGCGGCGGCGGGAATCTTAACGCTTTTTTAACGCCCGCCCGCGTTTGAACGGCCCGCGTTTGAAGAGCGACGCACGAGGCGGGGCCCTGTCCGCTCTTACCGGACAGGGCCCCGAGCTCTAATGCGCGACCTTAGTGCCTCCTGAAGGCGTCCTTGATCTTTTCGCCGGCCTGCTTGAGGTCAGCCCTGATGTGGCGGGCCCTGCCTTCGGACCGGAGCCGTTCGTTTCCGCTGGCGCGGCCGGCTGCTTCCTTGCTTCTGCCGTGGAGTTTTTCGGCGGCGTTGTGGATCTTGTCACCCAAACCCATCGTGACCTCCTGTTCGGGAAAGCCGGGGCGGCCTGCTGCCGCGGCGGCCACTCCCAGTCTATCGACGGCGGGCCGGGGCGGCCATGCCCACCTTGCACGGTGCTACCGGGATAGTGCTTCCGACCGATCTGATGCCGCTTCCGGCACAGAAGAACGACGACGGCGCTTGGCTTCCCCAATCGCCGTGTCCAGGAGGATGAAGGCGAGCAGGCTCCAGCCAAGGAGCGGCAGGAACATGCCCACGAGGAGCATCGCCGTCATCGCGGCCAGGACGCCTGCCCAGTGGCCGCGGACGAAGGCTCCCCGCGGCGCCGGCCGGCCCATGGCCCAGGCGCTGCCGCGGGTGGGGCGGCGCTTCCACCACATGACATAACCCCACACCACCATGGCGGACAGGCCCGCGGCCACGGCCAGCAGGACCAGCTGGTTCGGCAGGCCGAAGAGCAGGCCCATGTGCGCCGCGATGGTCCAGCGGGTCAGCTTCGCTGCGAGGCCGAAGTCCTTGAAGTCGGCCCGGCTGGTGACCTTCCCGGCGTCCGGGTCGATGGCGACAGCGCTTGCCGTGGCCGGCCACTCCCGGCCGGACTCGGTCACGGTCCAGGCCGTGCCGGCTTTTGCGGGCGGTTTGATGTCGACCATCGGGGCCGTGATGATGTCCGCCCGGGCGATCCGCTGGACGGTGTCATAGGCTGCCGGATCTGATGCTGCGCCGGCCGGAGCCTGCGTATGGCTGGCGTGGTCACCGGCGGCCGCCGGGGGCTTGCCGTCCAGGCTGGTGGAAACAGTGGGGGCGAGCCAGCCGAGGCTGGTCCGCAGGACTGTGATGTTGTCCCCGGCATGGGAGGACCAGGTCAGGCCGGTTGCGGACAGGAACAGGAACGCGGCGAGCATGACGGTGCCGGTGGTGCCGTGAAGCCAGACCGTCCTGGCCCTGCCGGGCGCCGGGCGGGGCTTTTTGGGGGCGGTCTGGCGGCGTCGGCGGATCCTGTCGATCCACAGGACGAGGCCGCCGAGGGCGACCACCCAGAGCCAGGACGCAGCCAGTTCGCTGTAGATCCTGCCGGGTTCGCCCAGGTTCAGGGAACGGTGCAGGTTCGAGATCCAGGTGCGCATCGGGAGCGCGCCGCTGCTGCCGTAGGTGGTCAGGTCTCCGCGGATTTCGCCGGTGCCCGGATTCACGAAGACGGTCCTGTACTCGGATTCGCCCAGTGAGGGGTCGGCGAACAGCACCCGGGTAGTGTCCTCGGGGCCGGGCGCCGGACGGACGGTGACCGGGGTGGCGCCGCCAGCGGAGTCCATGGCCGCCTTGACCTGGGCTGAGAGCGGCAGCGGCGTGGCGACGGCCGGGACGTGCAGTTCCTTGGCGTAGACGGCCTGTTCCAGTTGCGGCGCGATGGCGTAGATGCCGCCGCTGACCGCGGCGATTAGAAGGAAAGGGCCGGCGAGGATTCCGGCGTAGAAGTGCAGCCGGAGCACGAACGATCGGAACCAGCCGCGGCTTTCCGGTGCGTTGGCGGCGGATGCGATGTCCGGCGGGGCCGGTCGCGTGGAGTTTTCGGGGTCGACTAATACAGTCATGGTGTTTTCTTTCGGGTACTGGAGGCGCTGCGCAGGTGGGCGTTGGGACGGCCGGGGGCGGCTTAGGGCACGACGGCGCGTGGTACCGCCGGGCGACGTCCCGAACCTGGGCGTTCCAGGCCTGGGCGTCCCGAAGCAGGGGCGTCCGAAGCCGGACAGAACGCATCTGGGCAGCGCAAAGCGTTGGTGGGTAGCACGAAGGAACCTCTCGACCGGTCGGCCGGGTGTGAGGAGCTCAGCGTGTAATTGTTGGCGGGCTGGCGGGCACCGGGGCTAGTTGCCTGCCCGGGTGCCGCCGCGCCTGCCTAACTGCAGGGAAGCCTGGTTGCCGGGAAGCCTAGTTGCCGCGGCTGGCGCGGGTTCGGGCCAGTGCCGTCACGCCCGCCGCGAGGCCGAGCAGTCCTGCGGCCAGTCCGACCCAGCCGAGGGTGTCACTGCCGCCGGAGGAGGAGGCCGGTGCCACAGCGGATGCCTGCGTGGTGGCAGGGGTGGCTTCGGCGTGGGCGCCCTCGCCTTCAGCCGCCGTGGTAACGAACGACGGCGCCGGGTGGGACTCCTCCGCCTCCGACGCTGGTGCCGACGATGCGGCCGCGGTTGACGTTGCGGAAGCGTGGTCGTGGTGCTCGGCGGCGTCGGCCCAGTTGACGGTGGTCCCGTCCGTGTAGCCCTGCGCCGCGGGCAGCGTCACCGTGGTGCCGGCTGCGGGGAGGCGGCCAACGGACAGGGTGAAGGTCTGGAACTGGTTCTGCCCGATCTGGTGCGCGGCGTCGGCTGTCCAGACCACGCTGGTGGGCGCCTTGGTCACGGTTGCCCCGGCCACCTCGACCGGCTTGGGCAGGGTGGTGGTGACGACCTGGGCCTTCCATCCTTCGATGGGGAGGACCGAGACGGAGGTCAGCGGGGTGTCAGTGGGGAGCTTCACTTCGAGCCGGTTGGTCTTGGCGGTCTCGGACTCGTTTGGGACGCTAAACGTGAGTTTGGTGAAACCGCCCTCGGCGGTGGCGGAGGGGTCGACGCTGACATGGGCGGAGGCGGCGGCCGCGCCTGCGGCCAGGAGACCGGCGGTCAGGGTGGCGGCAGCGGTGCTCTTGAGGGTGCGGCGAAGGGAGGTATTCATGGCAGGTGTGCCTTTCACAGGTTTTAAGGGGTCAGGAATGGCAGGCCGGTGGGCCTGTCCGGAAAGCGGAAGAACCGCCGTCGGAAGTTCCTGCCCTGCGTGAAAGGGGCCATGGTGAAGGGGCCCTTGCGTGAAAGGAGCGAAAGGAACTGTCTCTAGGCGGCGGCTGCGGGCAGCGGAGGGCCACGCCGAGACGGAAGGCGCACCGAATGGTGCTGGGGCGGAAGGAGCGCGGCCGCGAAATGCGGGCGCGGAACACGGACGGGAACGATGACGGCCGGTTCGGGAGCCCAAAACAGCGGGCCGAGCCAGTCGGCCAGAGCCCCGAGGGCCCGCTCGCCACGGGCAAGCAGCAGCGCCGTGACCAGGGTGGCGACGGCGTGGGCGGCGAACATGAATCCGCCGGGTGCAGACCCGTGGGCCGGAGCCATCATTAGAGCTTCATGGTTCAGCGCGGCCGAGGCGTGTCCGGCGTGCTCGGAAAGCAGCGCCGGGGAAACCGCTGCACCAGTACTTGCAGACATGGCGTCGAAAGCCCAGTGCAGCCAGGCCTGACCGCCAGCTAGCAGCCCGATGAGCACCGGCAGCGACAGCTTGAAGCGGGTCAGCGCGGCGACCGGAACCATGGTCACCGCGCACAGGGCCGCGAGGATTGCCGGCTCGGGCAGCTGGCCCCCGCCGGCGAGGTGCCCGCCGGCGGCCAGGCCCAGGACGATGGACCCGATCAGCCCGGAGCGGAACAGGCGGAACGAAGCATGCGGCTTCACGGGCTGTCCTTTCTCCTGGGCGTCGACGTTGGCGTCAGCAGCGGAATGCACTTTACGCAATGATATGACGTGAATCACACCAGCTGAGCATTTATTACACATCTCGGTTCCTATTGTGCACGTTTTCGTCGCGCAGGTTCCGGCGGACGTACCGTCCCGTCACCAGGACACCGGCTGCGAGTACCGCGGCTGCGCCGAAAAACACCCAGGGAACCGTGGATGCCGGGGCGGATTCCCGGCCTGCTGAAGCTGCGGAGGAAGCCTGCCCTTCGACGGCGTCATGCGCATTCGCAGATGCCAGCGGGGTCAGCGACATAAACGCCACCAGCGCGCCAACGGCCAAACTGCCGACGGCGGTCCGCGCCACCCGCTCAGGGCGCAGTACGTGTCGAAGATCCATCTGCGCCCCCTTTCGCGTACACCCCGGTCCGTATGAACCCCCGGTGGATTGATTCCGACCCTAGGAATACCGGCGTGGAAAAACCTTGGACGTCGGGAGCAGTTCGCCGCCGGAGACCGCCCCGGATGGGGGACCAAGGGGCGCGGATGGGCCTCCCACGTGGGCGGATTCATCGGTTTGACGAGACCGCAAGAAATGAAAATCCAGTTGATTGATTTGTTACATTTTTTTCCGTTGTTATCAGTTACGATTTCCCCAGCCGGGACCTTCCGGCCTTTTTCATGGGGGATTCATGCGCTCGAAATTTCTTTCTGCCGTGCTCGGTCTCGGCCTCCTTGGCGGCTCCTTTCTGGCGGTTGTGCCGGCCCACGCGGCAGAGCACTGCATCAAGGCGGCACCCAGCGGCGCGATGGAGTGCTACAACAATAATTTCGACAGCGCGGGCGGCGCCGCCCCCATGGCGACTTCACCGGCCGCCCGGGACGCCGCCATCAGTGCGACGGCCGTAAAGTATGGCCTCGGTTCACCTTTGGGGCCGGTACGGACCGGCCTGAAAGAAGGCGGCGCGTACCGGCAGTACCAGCGTGGGTTCGTTGTTTATTCGCCGGCTACCGGCGCGCAGGTTTCGCGCGGTGCCATCCGTACCGCCTACGCCAAGCTCGGCTACGAGAAGGGCAGGTTCGGCTACCCGGTTTCGGGAGAATTCAAAAGCGGTGTTGCGTTCGACAACACCACTTATCAGCAATACCAGGGCGGATGGATCACGTGGGCTTCCCCGCTCGGCGCACACGCCATTTCCGGTGCCATCGGAGCCCGCTGGAAGGCCGGCCAAGGCAAGTACCGCGGGTTCAACGCCGCCCAAACCGACGAAATGGTGGGGCTCAAGGACGGCGGCGCGGGACAGCACTTTGACGGCGGAACCATCTACTGGTCTCCCAAGACCGGAGCGCGTGCGGTGTATGGTCCTATTGCTTCGATCTGGCTTCAGGATGGAAGGGACAGGAGCAAGCTCGGATACCCCGTCACGGAACAGTACGCCACCCCAAACGGAGGAACCGCCCAGGGCTTCCAGAACGGCGTGATTGTTTACACCGACCGCAGCATTTCCATCCTTTCCGGTGCCATCGGCAAGAAGTACTTCTCGGTGGGCGGATATACCAGCGGCCTGGGATACCCCAAGGACCTCCGTGAAACCACCGGTCTGCGGGCTGGCGGGGCCTCGCAGTCGTTTGAGAAAGGTGCAATCGTCTGGTCCTCCATGACCGGCGCCCAAGTGTCCAAGGGCGCGATCCGCACCGCTTGGCTAAACAGCGGCGCGCAGGACGGCAGCCTCGGCTACCCGACCACAGACGAATTCACCACGTCTGACGGCAGGACCATGCAGGGCTTCCAGGGCGGCCGAATTTCCTGGACCGCCGCGACCGGCGCCGAGATTCTCCCCGGCACGCCGCACACCAACATGTAAAGAAGCCTCGGAATCCCGACGACGGGACGGCTGTCATCGCGTTCCCGGGTGAAGTCCGGGAGCGCACCGCCGTTTTCACCACAGGTGGTGCGCTCGCAGGCGGAGCCGGAAACAGGGATGACGCACGGTAAACATCTAGCCGAAACGTTTTAGAAAACAGCGTGGGGCAGGCTGGTGCCATCAACATTCCAATGGAGGGGAACCGGCCGTGAACGAACATCTGGAGCTTGAAGTGAAGTCCAGCGCCGAGCTGGCGGTGGGCGACGAGGTCGAGGCGTGGCACCGCGGACGGCTGGCGCACCAGGGGACGGTGAGCAGCACCTTGCGGGACATCGACCTCTTCTGGATTATCGACGCCCGGACCGGCGCCCGCCGGCTCCTGGATCTCGAGCAGCTCAGCGTGCGGCGGGTCCCGGCCGGAAGGGCGGCAGCCGCCGTCGGGCAGTCCCAAGGTGAGCATTCCACTGGCGCGGGCAAACTGAGGTCCGACGCCGGGAACCCGGCTTACGCCGTCGGCAAGCCTGCCCGCCGGCGGCGGAGGCCGGCCACCAGCCTGTCCCAGCTGGTCTTTATCGAGGCGCCGGCGACCCGGTAAAGGGGGCCCCGTGAAAGGCGCCTAAGCCATATTGCTGAAGCGCTCCGCCTGCGTCTTGCTGCCCTGCACGATGATCTGGTCGTCGTCGTACAGGACGGTCTGCGCCGTGGTGTGGCCCCAGATGCCGCCGGGGCGCTTGACCGCCACGATGGTGATGCCGTACTTGTCGCGCAGGCCCAGCACGCCGAGCGGGCGGTCGCGGGCTTCGGTGGGCGGGCTGGTGCGGATCATGACGAAGTCGTCCTCGAATTCCACGTAGTCCAGCAGCGAGCCGCGGACCAGGTGGGCCACGCGCTTGCCCATGTCGTGCTCGGGGCGGATCACGTGGTTCACCCCGAGTTGGTTCAGGATCTCGGCGTGCGGCTCGCTGATGGCCTTGGCCCAGATCTGCGGCTTCTTGAAGGTGAGCAGGCGCGACGTCGTGAGGATGCTCGCCTCGATGTCGCTGCCGATGCCCACCACGGCCCGGTCGAACTCGTGGACGGAGAGCTGGCGCAGCACCTCCTCCTTGGTGGAGTCGGCCCGGACCACGTGGGTGAGGCGGCCGTTGTAGGACTGGACGGTTTCCTCGTTGGCGTCGATGCCGAGCACCTCGGTGCCCTGCGCCTCGAGCTCCAGCGCCAGGGCGCCGCCGAAACGGCCCAGCCCGATGACCACAACCGTGTCCGCCTGCGCCGCGGAATCAGGTGAACGGGAGAAGAGGTTCTTAGCCAATGAGGGGCCTTTCCTTCGGGAATTCGTAGAGGAGTGGGCGCTCGCGGAGTGCCAGGGCGGCGCCAAGCGTCACAGGGCCGAGGCGGCCGATGAACATCAGCAGGATCAGCACCACCTGGCCAGCCGGTGGCAGGGCGGCCGTGATGCCGGTGGACAGCCCCACCGTGGCGAACGCGGAGATCACCTCGAACAGGATCCGCTCCTGGTCGAAGTTGGTAATGACCATGAGGAACATCGTGGAGCCGACCACCAGCCCGATGGCCAGCAGCACCACTGTGATCGCCTGCCGGTGCACGGCGCGGGAGAGGCGCTTGCCGAAGACGTTCACCGCCGTGCCGCCCTGCAGCTCCGTCACAAGGATGAAGAACAGCACGCTGAACGTGGTGATCTTCAGGCCGCCGGCGGTGCTTGCCGGGCCGCCGCCGATGAACATCAGGATGTCCATGCCCAGCCAGGACACCTCATGCATGTGCCCGATGTCGATGCTGTTGAACCCGGCCGTGCGCGTAATAACGGACTGGAAGAAACCGGCCAGGATGCGTTCGCCCGGTTTGAGCGCGCCGAGGGTGGCCGGATTGGACCATTCGACCGCGGTGATGAAGACGGTGCCCAGTGCCAGGAGGACGGCGGTGCCCACCAGGACCAGCTTGGTGTTCATGCTCCAGTGGATGGGCCGCTGGTACTGCCGCCGCAGCTCGAACAGCACCGGGAACCCGAGGCCGCCGATGATCACCGCGGCCGCGATGGGCAGGCAGATCCAGGGGTCGCCCGCGAAGCCGATGAGGTTGTCCGTGTGCAGCGCGAACCCGGCGTTGTTAAAGGAGGACACCGAATGGAAGACGCCGTGCCACAGCGCCCGCCCGGGCTCATAGCCGTAACCCGCCACGAGCCTGGCCGCCAGGATCCCCGCGAGCACAATCTCCACGGTGAGGCTGATGGCCAGCACCCCGAGCAGCACCCGGCGCACGTCGCCGAAGCCCGTGCTCTGCATCTCCGCGGCGGCCGAGAGCCGTGAGCGCAGGCCCAGCCGGCGGGCCATGAGCACGCCCAGCAGCGTGCCGAAGGACATGACCCCGAACCCGCCGATCTGGATCAGGGCCATGATCACCACCTTGCCGAAGCCGCTCCAGTACACGGGGGTGTCGACGGTGATCAGGCCCGTGACGCACACCGAGGAGGTGGAGGTGAACAGGGCATCGAGGAAGGGTGCACCCTCCGGGCCGTTCCGGGCGACGGGCAGCATGAGCAGGCCCGTTCCGACGGCGACGGCGGCGGCGAACCCGAGCACGATCACCTGGGCCGGGTGCTGGGGCGCGAAGACGTTGAGGATGCGCGGGAACACCGTGCCTGAAGACCGGGCCTTCGGGGCAGGAACGTCGCGCATACGCGTCACGCTACCACCGCGGAATTCCCAGCGGCCGGTGTGAAGGGCAAGGCGTTAAGAAAGCGTTAAGATCCCCGGTTTTGGCGCTTTACGCATTCCGGCCGGTGCTAGGCTCCCGTGGTCATCAGCAAACTGCCCATTGTGAATCGAAGGACCCCGTGGCCATCTCAAGCACGCAAGGCCGTGTCCTGCCATGCTGACCCAAAGTGCCCCGTTGCTGTGGCTGATCCTCGGGATCGGCGTGACCGGCTACATGATCTACCGGCTGATCAGAGCAACGAAGTAGCCCCCGCCGTCGGACGCTCTCCCGCGGTCCGGCGGCGGGTAACAAACCCTTCCTCACGCTTCGCCGCCAATTCCCAAACCCTTCTTCACTTACCGGCACCGTTTCCCGCCATTCCAGAAAGACATTTCATGACCGCACCAGCCCAGTATTCCGTTCCGGCCAGCGTGCCCAACCCAGAGCGGGAAAACGGCCCCGGCGGCGCGCTCACGCGGTGGCTGCTGGAGCACAAGGTGCACCAGCCGGTGGGGCCGGAGTCCGAGGAGGGCACGGGGCATCAGCAGAGCTGGTGGAAGGTCATGTGCCTCACCGGCGTGGACTACTTCTCCACGCTGTCCTACCTGCCCGGCATCGCCGCGCTCGCCGCCGGCGCGTTGTCTCCGCTGGCCACACTGCTGATCGTGGGCCTCACCCTACTGGGCATGCTGCCCATGTACCGGCGGGTGGCGCACGAGAGCCCGCACGGGCAGGGGTCCGTGGCCATGCTCGAGAACCTGCTGCCGTTCTGGCGCGGGAAAGTGTTCGTGCTGGTGCTGCTTGGGTTCGTGGCGACGTCGTGGATCATCACCATCACCTTGTCCGCCGCCGACGCCACCGTGCACATGCTGGAGAACCCGTACCTGCCGCCGTTCCTGGAAGGCCAGGCCGTCCCCATCACCGTGGTGATGCTGCTGATCCTGGGCGGGGTGTTCCTGCTGGGCTTCTCCGAGGCGGTGGCCGTGGCCATTCCGCTGGTGGGCGTCTTTCTGCTGCTGAACGCCGTCATCATCGGCACCGGGATTTACGACGCCGTCACCCAGCCCGGTGCCGTGGGCGCCTGGATCGCTGCACTCGGCTCCTTTGGCGGCGGCTTCTTTAATGTCGCCGGCCCTGCGGTCCTTGCGTTCCCGCTGCTGGTGCTGGGCCTCTCCGGCTTCGAGACCGGGGTCAGCATGATGCCCCTGGTGAAGGCCGCCGGCACGACGCCCGAGGAGACGCTCCGGAACCGGATCCGCAACACCCGCAAGCTCCTGACGACGGCGGCCCTGGTCATGAGCGTCTACCTGATCGGCAGCAGCTTCGTGACCACCGTCCTGATTCCGGCGTCGGCCTTCCAGGAGGGCGGCCCGGCGAACGGCCGCGCGCTCGCGTACCTGGCGCACGAGCGGCTGGGCAACGGCTTCGGCTCCGTCTATGACATCAGCAGCATCCTGATCCTGTGGTTCGCTGGCGCGTCCGCCATGGCCGGGCTCATCAACATCGTGCCCCGGTACCTGCCCTCCTACGGCATGGCGCCCGACTGGTCCCGCGCGGTGCGCCCCGTGGTCCTCGTGTACACGGCCATCAGCATCCTCATCACCATCGGCTTCAAGGCCGACGTCAACGCCCAGGCCGGCGCCTATGCCACCGGGATCCTGGCCATGATGGTCTCCGGCGCGGTGGCCGTGAGCATTTCCGCAGCGCGCAAAAAGAAGCGCGGGGCCGCCGTCGGCTTCACCATCCTGACCCTCGTGCTGCTCTACGCGCTGGTGGAGAACGTGATCGAGAAGCCGGACGGCCTGGCGATCTCCGGGTTCTTCATCCTGGGCATCGTGGCCGTGTCACTGGTGTCCCGCGTCTCGCGCACCACCGAGCTGCGGGTAGACCGGATCGAGTTCGACGAGGCCGCACGGCGCTTCGTGACGGACACGATTGACTACGACGGCCGGATCAACATCATCGCCAACCGCCCGCAGGCCAGGGACGCCGCGGAGTATGCAGCCAAGGAAGCCGACCAGCGGGAGAACAACCCCGTGCCCGGCACCGCCGACGTGATGTTCCTGGAGATCGACGTCACGGACCCGTCGGGCTTCAGTGACGTGCTCACGGTGCGGGGCGTGGAGGTGGACGGGCACCGGGTCCTTCGCGCGAACAGCCCGGCCGCGCCCAACGCCATCGCGGCGATCCTGCTGGCCCTGCACGCGGCCACCGGAGTCCGCCCGCACGCGTACTTCGAGTGGGCCGAGGGCAACCCGCTGGCCCACCTGATGCGCTACCTGCTCCTGGGCCGCGGCGACACCGCGCCCGTGGTCCGCGAGATCATCCGCGAAAACGAGCCCGACCCCGCACGACGCCCCGGCATCCACGTCGGCTAGCCGGGCTCCGATTCTGACCCTTCCTCACCTTTGGTCGGGTTTTTCCGGACGCGTCCTCACTAGGCATAAGCCAGGTGAGGACGCGTCTGGTTTTTGGCGACAGGATCTGAGGAGGCGTTGGGGACGGCGGCAACCGTCCGCTGGCCACGATGCAGGCTGCGGACAAGAGGTTCGGCTTCTACGACGGCCGGTCGGCGGATCTGGCCTCGGGCATACCGGCCGGGCTGATGCCGCTGGTCAGCGACAACTGGACCAAGCTGTTCACGTGGCAGGGTGTCGGACCGATGCCGGAGGCCGAGCGCGCCAAGCTGCGCGCGTACGTAGAAACGGCGCGCGCAAAGGGGTACCGGGTGCGGTTCTGGGCGACGCCTGACCAGCCGGGGCCGGCACGCGACGCCATGTGGACCGAGCTGCTCGATGCGGGCGTCGACCACATCAATACTGATGACCTACCCGCGCTGGACAGGTTTCTGAGCGGGCGCGGGGAGCCGGGCTGAACTGTTAGGGCACGCTGCAACCGGTGAGGAGGCTCGTCACAACAGTGGCGCGTCCAGTTACAGCTTCTTGTGATGTCCACTGCCCCGGCCCCTTTGCGACCAAAGTGAACGTGAAGGTGCCGACATCGAGCACACCAGACGGCAAAGGTAGATTAGTGGCCGATTTGGGAAGTGGCTGCGGCGGGGAGACCCCGCCAGCGGCATTCGTGATTGTCCACTCATAGCCCGTCCAATTGTCCCCACGTGGTGCAACCCAGTAGAAAGTGATTGGTTGCAACGCACCTGCCGTGCAGGTTAGCGAAGTCGGAGGCATGACCGTCCCGGCCTGAAGCGTGCCTTGCGCGTGCTGCGGCACTGTCCAGGCCGCCGTCGTCGGCTCCGGCGGAGCCACTGCCAAGGCGCCCACCAGGGTGAGGAGCCCGACGGCGGCAAGGCGCTGCCGCTTCACGTCGCCGCTTCCTGTGGCTCGCTTTCGTTCCGGCGTCCGCGGGGCTTCTCCCGGGGCCAAAATGCCCAGGTCACGACGACGGCCATCACCACGGTAAGGCTGCCCAGCACCAGCGGGTTGTTCGCGGCATTTACTGTATAGGCGAGTTCCGGAACGGACCACAGGACGATCCGTACCGTCTGGACTTCGTACGGCAGGGGATCGTCAGTGGGGTTGGCGTCGCCGCGCATTGTGATCTTGGCTGCGCCGCCCGCCGCCGGCGTCACCGACGTGACCCGATGAGTCACCGGCAGGGCGGATGGGCGGTCGATGGTGACGATGTCGCCCACGTGCACCTCGAGGGCGGGAATCTCTTTGACGACGGCGAGCGAGCCGGCAGGGATGGTCGGGCCCATGGAACCAGTCTTGAACATGATCAGGGTGATCTGGAAGAAGAAAGCGAGGATCACCAGGATGATGCAGACGGTTCCGCCGAGGGCAGCGATGTTCAGGAGCGCGTTGCCGAGCCTGCCGCCTCTGTTGTTACTCTGACTCACTTTTGCCTCCTCCCTCCCTAATTCGATGTGCCTGTAAACAGCCAGGTGACCGTTGCCGACTTGCCTTGGAAACTGTTGTTCGCGTCCGTCTTGATCCGAATGTCAAAGCAGTATCGCAACGGGTTAGTGCCGGCGGCAGCGACCGGCGTGGCGACTGCCGGAGCCGCCACGGCGGTCACCGGCAAATATGTCGATGACCCTGCTATATACGTAGGCGTGCCGGAAAACGCGGTGGCATCGCAGACCGACGTCGAATTTGTCAGCACGGCACGGTACTCAAGAGCAGGCGCCAAGTTTCCGACCGGCGTCGAGCTGGTCAGAACAACTGTTCCGCCGACAGTTGATGCCTCCGTGGTGCGGATATTGAGCCATGAGTAGGCGGATGCACCAGGCGACAACCCGGTCGCGTTCACGGTGAGTGATGCGTCCGTCGGTGCGGTGCTGTCTCTCCAGTCCGTGGCCTGTGTGCTGGATTCGAGGCGGAACGTGCTGGCGGTGAATGTGCCGGCGGCATATTCGGAATCCGTCCACGACGCGAGCGTCACGCTGGCGCCCACGCCGAGGACGAGGGCACCAGCGAGAACGGCGCGCACACGGGTGAAAGTTCTTGATCGCGAAGATTTCACGTGTTTGCGCATGGCTGCTAGGAGGTTGTGGCGACGAACTCCCATGTCGCTGTCACAGACTGGTCTTGCTGCAGTCCATTGCCGGCAGTCACCTGAATGCACAAGTGCTGTTCAACAGCGTCCGTTTGAGCGTCGGCAGCCTTATTGAGGTCGAAGGCTGCCAAGGTTTCAGCGGAATTGAGTGATGCGCCTTCAACAACCACGGATCCTGTCGCCCCCGGCTGGCAATCCGCGAACGAATCTACCGTGACGACCCTGTAGCTGAGGTTCCCCTTTGCGTTGTCGCCTCCGGCAGTATTTGGTTTGTTCACAGTGACTGATGCGTCGTAAGTTGAGGCCCTGTCCAACCGCACCGCGTAAGGCATGACAACAATATCGCCCGGGCTCATGTTGCCGAAGTCCGTAGTGAACGACAAAGCTGCCGCCGATGTGCCATGGTCAGCAAAGGCCGTGCCGGCGTCGGCTCTACCCTCGATATTCAGGTGACCGCTACCGAACGCACCCTTGACGAACTCAGAGTCGTTCCAAGCGGCGAGCGTAACGGCCGCCCCAATGCCAAGAACAAGGCCGCCGGCCAGAATTGCTTTGGCCTTTCTGCGCTTCGATTTGTCCGAAGACGGCGGAGTTTGAGCGGGTATGAATTCGGTTGTGGACATAGTTTCCCCCAGGAATTTATTGTCGGATTTTTTTGACCGAATTCATACTGTCACAGTGCTCTCAATTGCGTGCCCTGTCACGCCTAAGATTCGCGCAGGATTCCATCAGGATTGGATCAAAACCCAAACTGAAGTGAGGAAGCATCCGGAAACAGGCGACGAAAGGTGAGGAACCGTTTGGGCAAAAGCGGCGGGATCTGAGAGAGCGTTGCTACGGCGCGGGGGAGGCTGTGACCACCACGTTCTTGCCCCACGGGTCCTCGGTGTAGCAGCTGATCAGGACCACGCGGTTGGGCACGACGTTCCAGATGTCGCTGTCCTTGAGCGTGTTCTTGTCGTGCGTCGTCACCGAATCCACGACGTACTTCAGCGTGCCCTTCGCAGTGGTCACGGTGACGGCCTTGCCTACGAGGGACTCGTCGCTGAGCCGGTTGAACGGAGCATCCCGGCCGTCCCAGCTGTGCCCCACGATGTAGGTGGTGTTGGTCGAGCCCGCACCCGGCACGCCGTAGCTCGTCAGCCAGTACGCATCGAGCGTCAGCGGCGGCACGAGCGACTCCGATGCGAGCTCGTCCGCGCTCGGTGTCAGCGGCAGGACCCGGACTTTCAGGTCCGCGGCGTCGATCGACACCGCCGTCGGCGCCGCAGCCACCGGCGGGACCGTCCTGCGGCCGGCCGTCGCGCTCGGGGAGCCCGCCGCTGAAGGGACGCCGGTGGAGGGCAGAACTGAAGGCACGACGGCGGTGCTGCCGCCGCCGTTTGGCGGAACGGCGTTCGACGGCGCCAGGAAGAGAGCCGCCGCGAGCCCAGCGGCGGCAACGGCAGGCACGGCAAGCCAGCGCCGTGGGAAGGGGCGGCGCTGCCTTGGGGTGGTATGCGAAGCCAAGTGCTTACTTGCGGGCGCGCTCCAGCCGCCGCATCCTCAGGGCGACGGCTGCGGGCACGGCGATGCCGGCCGCGAGCAGCCCGGCGAGGAGCGCCAGCCCGGGGTGGACTCCCGGCTCGGCTTCTGCCGCGGTCTGCACGTTGAGGCCCTTGTTCGTGGCAACTGCCGCGGTGCCGCCCCCGGCGTTGGCCAGGTCGACCGCATTGGTCACGCCCGGCGTCGTGCTTCCCGGACCGGTGACCGGAGCAGTCACAGGCGGCGTGACCGCCGGATCAGCCGGGGAGTCCGGGTTGCAGGCGGCCAGGAAGGCGTCGAAGAGGCCCGCGAGGTCGGCGGCGGAAGCCTCATCGAGCGAGACAGTGGCCAGCGCGGCGTCGAAGTCGGCGGCCGCCGCGTTGAACGCGTCCAGGGCCGCGACGATCTCCGGCGTGTTCGTGGCTGCGTCGTAGGCCGCGGTCAGGTCCGTCACCGCTTGCCGGGCTGCGTCCTCGGCCGCCTCGGCTGCTGCCGTGGCGTCCTGGGCAGCGCTGATGGCGGCCGGATCGCCCGAATCCTCGGCTTCTTCCTCTGCGGCCTCGGCGGCAGCGGTCGCTGCGATGGCGTCGTCCAGCGCTGCCTGTGCAGTCGCGAGTTCGGCGGCAGGAACTGCTCCGGCCGCTTCGACCAGTGAATTGTAAAGAGCCTCGGCGTCCGCCGCGATCGCGGCCTTGGACTCAAGATCTGCAACCGTGGCTTCCGTGATGCCGGCGGCAGCGAGGGCGGCCTCAAACTGGGTGGAAGCCTGCACGCAGGCTGGGTCGCCGGGTGCTGCGACGGCGGCCGGGGCTCCGAGGAAGAGCCCGCCCGCGAATACAGCTGCCGACGAACCGGCGGCGACCCATTTGGATACAGCGGTCATGTGAGTCCCCCAAAAACGAAGTGAACGCCGGGCCAGCCCCGGCGGTTCAGCGCGGCAGAACGGCTCGCCGCCGAGGCTCCGATGATTTCGGCTCGACCAGGCAGGAGAGGCGCTTTGCTCAATCATCCGGAGGACGACGGCGAGACCTCAGTTTTACCTGAATGCCACCCGGAAGATCGCTGTGAGAGCAAAAATACCTATCAATGCCGGCCGTGGCAAACGTCACCGGGTTGCCCTCGCATTTCGGCTGCCGGCCGGACGACCAAAGGTGAGGAAGGGGTGGGGGGTTGGGCGGCAGGGAGTGAGAGGGCGTTGGGTCAGGCCTGGCCGAATGCTTGCAGGCCGGGGGCCAGGGACAGGTTGGGTTCGGGCTGGGTCAGGTCGCGGGCGCGCAGGACGGCCATGGATTTCGCGGCCACCTTCAGCACCGAGCCGGCGTCGATGGGTCCGCGGTCCACTCCGGTCCCGGCGGTGTTGATCACCATGTCCCAGGCCTCGGCAAACTCACCGGCGGGGAGCGTGAACTTGATGTCGTCGTCGTGTGCGTTGAAGTACAGCAGGAAGTTCACGTCGGTGATGCGGCGGCCGCGGTCGTCGCGGCCCTGGATGCCGTCGCCGTTGAGGAACACGCCGATGGTCCGGCCGAAGCCGCGGCCCCAGTCCTCGGGCAGCATTTCCATGCCGTCCTCGTTCAGCCACACGATGTCCGGCAGCTTCTCGCCCTTGCCGCGGCGGACCGGCCGGCCGTCGAAGAAGGTGCTCCGCCGGAACGTGGGGTGCTGGGCGCGCAGCCGGTTCACCGCGGCGGTGAAGTCCATGAGCGGCATGTCCACGGCGTCCCAGTTGACCCAGCTGAGTTTGGAATCCTGGCAGTACACGTTGTTGTTGCCCTGCTGGGTGCGGCCGAGCTCGTCGCCGTGCAGGATCATCGGCACGCCCTGCGAGAGCAGC
This sequence comes from Arthrobacter sp. NPDC056727, assembly GCF_042790555.1. Lineage (NCBI taxonomy): Bacteria > Bacillati > Actinomycetota > Actinomycetes > Micrococcales > Micrococcaceae > Arthrobacter > Arthrobacter sp. NPDC056727. The sequence continues at coordinate 17,465 of NZ_JBHTZA010000024.1, forward strand.
ATGGTGGCGATGAAGTTCCGCTGCTGGCGCGCCCTGAGTGCCAAGACGACGGGATCCGACGTCGGGCCCTCCGCACCGCAGTTCCACGAGCGGTTGTGCGATTCGCCGTCGCGGTTGCCCTCGCCGTTGGCTTCGTTGTGTTTGTCGTTGTACGAGACGAGGTCGCGCAGCGTGAAACCGTCATGCGCTGTGACGAAGTTGATGGACGCCACCGGACGCCGCCCGGACCGCTCGTACAGGTCGGCGGACCCGGTCAGCCGCGACGCGAACTCGCCCAGGGTGGCCGGCTCGCCGCGCCAGAAATCGCGCACGGTGTCCCGGTACTTGCCGTTCCATTCGGTCCACTGCGGCGGGAAGTTGCCCACCTGGTAGCCGCCCGGGCCGACGTCCCAGGGCTCCGCGATCAGCTTCACCTGCGACACTATCGGGTCCTGCTGCACCAGTTCGAAGAACGTGGAGAGCCGGTCGACGTCGTAAAACTCCCGGGCCAGGGAGGCTGCGAGATCGAAACGGAACCCGTCCACGTGCATCTCGGTGACCCAGTACCGGAGTGAATCCATCAGCAGCTGCAGGGAGTGCGGCTGCCGGACGTTGAGCGTATTTCCGGTGCCTGTGTAGTCCACGTAGTACTGTTTGTCGTCCTCCAGCAGGCGGTAGTACGCGGCGTTGTCGATGCCCTTGAAGCTCAGCGTCGGTCCCAGATGGTTTCCCTCGGCTGTGTGGTTATAGACGACGTCGAGAATCACCTCGATCCCCGCACGGTGCAGTGAGCGGACCATCGCCTTGAAGTCCTGCACCTGCTGGCCCATCTGGCCGATCGAGCTGTAGGTGTTCTGGGGCGCGAAAAACCCGATGGTGTTGTAGCCCCAGTAGTTGCTCAGCCCCTTCTCCTGCAGCGTCCCGTCGTTGACGAACTGGTGCACGGGCATCAGCTCGATGGCCGTGATGCCCAGCCGCTGCAGGTGCGCAATGACGGCAGGATGGGCGACGCCGGCAAAGGTGCCGCGCTGCTCCTTGGGCACCTCGGGATGCAGCTCGGTGAGCCCCCTGACGTGCGCCTCGTAGATCACGGAGCGGTGGTAGGGGATCCGGGGCGGCCGGTCGCCGGCCCAGTCGAAGAACGGGTTGATCACCACGCCCAGCATGGTGTGCGGCGCAGAATCCTGGTTGTTGCGGGAGGACGGATCGCCGAAGTTGTAGGAGAACATCGCCTGGTGCCAGTGCACCTGCCCGGCGACGGCCTTGGCGTACGGGTCCAGGAGCAGCTTGTTGGGATTGCAGCGTTGGCCCCTGGCGGGGTCGTACGGCCCGTGGATCCGGTAGCCGTACTTCTGCCCGGGCTGGATCTGCGGGAGGTAGCAGTGCCAGACGTACCCGTCCGCCTCGAGGAGCTCCACGCGCGTTTCGGCGCCGTCCCCGGCTATCAAACACAGCTCGACGGCGGTGGCCGCCTCGCTGAAGAGCGCGAAGTTTGTCCCCATCCCGTCAAAGGTCGCACCCAGTGGATACGCGCTGCCCGGCCAGACTTCCATGATTACTCCTGCGGCTGTTCAGTTGTTTCCGAACCATAGTCGATGTCCGGTTGGGGTCCGCGCGCCTCGCCCTGACTCAAGGCTAAGCACACTTAGTAGGTTCGCCAAGCTCGATGCCGGTCCCCGCGTGGATGTTTATCAAATTGTTTGTGATTCTGGACTCGTGGGGTCAGCGTTTCCGGGGCGGCGGTTCCGCCCGCGCCTAGGATGAAGGGGATGACTCCGCCTCCGCCAGACAGCCCGCCGCCCTTCAGCCTTCGCGGCATCGCTGTTCCGGCATTCGGTCCGGCCCTCCTGTTCAGCATCGGCCAGGGCGCAATCCTGCCGGTGGTGGCGCTCTCCGCCCGCCAGCTGGGCGCGTCCGTCGCCGTGGCCGCGCTGATCGTCACGCTGATGGGGCTGGGCTCGTGGTTCTTCAACCTGCCGGCGTCCATGATCACCCTGAAGTTCGGCGAACGCTGGTCCATCGTGGGCGCGGCCGGAGCCGGGACGCTGGCCCTGCTGGCCGCCGGGGTATCCCTGGTGATTGGCAACGGACTCTGGCTGCTCGCGGTGGCGATGGCCGTCGTCGGGATGTCCGCCGCGGTGTTCAGCCTGGCCCGGCAGAAGTACCTCACCGAAGCGGTGCCGGTGGAATTCCGCGCCCGTGCCCTGTCCACGCTGGGCGGCGTGAGCCGGATCGGAACGTTCGTCGGCCCGTTCATCGGTGCCGCGGCCATGGCATTCGTGGGCATCAGTGGAGCGTACTGGGTGGGTGTGGCCGGCATGGCCGCCGCCGCGGTGCTCGCCGTGACCGTCCCCGACCTCGTGGCGGTGGACGGGCCTTCGACCGAGACCGGTCCGGAACCCACTCTGCGCGGTGTGGCGGGTTCGCATGCCGGTGTGTTCCTGACGGCCGGACTGGGCATTCTGCTGCTGAGCGCCCTGCGTGCCTCCCGCCAAGTGGTGATCCCGCTGTGGGCCGACCACCTGGGCCTCGACCCGACGCACGCGTCGCTGGTGTACGGACTTTCGGGGGCGATCGACATGCTGGTCTTCTACCCGGCGGGCAAGGTGATGGACCGGCGCGGCCGGCAGTGGGTGGCCATCCCGTCCACGCTGATCATGGGCGTGGCCCTCGTGCTGATTCCGATGACCGGCGGGTTCACCAGCCTGCTGCTGGTGGCCCTGCTGATCGGATTCGGCAACGGGATCAGCTCCGGCCTGGTGATGACCCTGGGCGCCGACTTCTCACCCAACCGCGGCCGCGGACAGTTCCTGGGCCTCTGGCGGTTCATGGCCGACGCCGGCTCCACCGGCGGCCCCGTCCTCCTCTCGGCGGTGACGGCCGCAGCCTCCCTCGGCGCCGGAGTGACGGCCACAGGGGTGTTGGGGTTCGCAGCGGCAGGCGTGTTCGCCGTCGTGCTTCCCAGACTCAGGCACCGCCGCAACTACTGACCTTGGGCGCGGGCGGCGCGACAGGCGAGGCGCGGGAAGGGCGCGACAGGCGAGGCGCGGGAAGTCTGGCTAGCCGCCGTACCAGCGGCGGAGCGTGCTGTTGACGAGGCCGATCAGCACGGCCGTCCACCAGCAGGCCTGCGAGATGCTGAGCGCGATCAGCAGGCGGTTGCGGAGCCGGCGGCCGAGTTCGCTGAAGCGGGTTTCCGCCGGAAGGGCGAACATCCTGTGCATGGCGGGACCGATGCTCAGGCCGTTCAGCATCAGGCCAAGCACGCAGACGAGCTTGATGACGGTCACCGGGTTGGTGAGGTCGGGCTGGATGAGGGCTCCGGAGGCCAGCAGCAGTGCCAGCCCGCCCCAGATCAGCGGCTTGGACGCGGCTTCAAGCTTGGGCGATTCGTGCATCTGCACCTTGCCCATGAGCCACAGCAGGCCCAGCCAGTCGACAACGAGGATGGTGCCGAAGGACAGCACCAGGGCGAGAATGTGCACGGCGAGCCCGATGCGGTGCAGTTCAGGACCGCAGTCCACGAAGTTCCCCACGAGCAGGGAGCCGGCCCAGCCTGCGGTGCAGAGGAGGCCCAGCAGGAACAGCCGGATGGTCTGTTTGAGGGAGGTGGTACGGATGCGGTTGTCCCGCCTGCGCCGGGCGGGAGCGGAAATGCGCTTCGATCCAGGGCGCGGCGAGGGGGTCATTGCGGTGCGGGTTTCAGGGCGGGTCAAGGTGGTGCGGGTGTCGGCGATCATAAATGCCGGCCTTTCATCACTGTTGTGCTCCCCTGAGAATGGTGCCGGGAGCTGGGCTGGCCGGGTGGTTCCGGACAGCACGGAATTGCTGGGCTGTGTTGGGGATTTTTTGGGTGCCGGGAGTGGCTGGCGCGCTGCGATGCAGGGCGCGGTCTCCTGGAGGTTGCAGCTCCAGGGGAGTTTCGGTCTACCTAAATGAATACGATACAGGTTGATTTGGGGATTAAGCAAAGAAAGAGTTATCAAGTCGTCGGCGTGTCGACTCGAAATCCTGCCCTGACCTCGTGTAATGGGGGAAGCAAAAAGCGGGCCTTCCGCATAGCTGCAGAAGGCCCGCTGTGAGGGAATAGGCCCCGATGCAAACCGCGTTCAGTCGCCCGAACCGTGGCCGCCGCTGTCGTCGCCTCGTTCGGTCGCGTTGCGCTGTCCGCCCTTGTCATCGCGCGGTTCCGGGACCGTGCGCAGGCCGCCTTTATCGTCGCGCGGTTGGACGACGACGGCGGGATCCCCGGCGTTGGACTGGGACCCGGCGGGGCCGGCGTCGTCCTTTCCTGCAACAGTGCCGGCTTCAGCGTCCCGGCCACCGCCCGGCCCGGTTGAGGGTCTTGTTCGACTGCCGCTCTTGCGGTCGCCGGATTCGGGCCCATCGGCAGCGCTCGTGGCAGTGGGAGTTGTGCTGCCACCTTTGATCGCCGGCGTCACGTCCGGCGTTGCTCCCGCGCTGGCGACGGCGCCCGGGGCCGGAGTCCTGCCGGTGCCGTTCGGCAGAAGGACGCTGTTCGCGTTGCCGGTACCTGCCGGCGTGGTGTTCAGCACCTGGGTATTGACGGCGAGCGCGGCGGATCCGGTCACGAGGATTCCGGCCACGGATAGCGCGAGGGCTGCTCTGGTTTTCATGGTCCACTCCAGGATGTCGGAAATGACTGTGTGCACTGGAAAGGCGGGCCGGCAGTCATCCGCCGTCCTGGATCTCGTGCAAATGCGCCAGCATCGCCTGCTCAGGGTGTCCTGGATGTTCGGAGATGTGCCGGAGCAGCCGCAGCCGCATTTCGGAGTTCAGGCTTTCGTCGCCAAGGATTTCGCCGATGAGCCGCATCAGCTGGCGCTGCATTATTCCGCCCTGCGGTGCGCGTTGGGGTACGCGCTGCGGGGTGTGCCCGGCGGAGACTGGAGCGGAGTGTCCGGCCTGCTGGCTGGCGGGCAGCCGCTCCGGCGTGGGGGGCTGCCAGTCGCTGCCACCGGGTGAATACGGGTCCGGGCTCATCATTTTATTTACCTTCCACCTGCGCCGCCCCGCGGGCCCTTCCGGCTGCGCTGAGACCGGCGGCGTTGCCGGCAATCCCCGTTGGCAGGAGGATGTGCCGTCTGACGGTATTGTTCGACGGCGCCATGGTGGATTGCCGGTGAACCTTGGGCCGCCGATGGGGGTGGGTCCCCCCGATAGGAGGGAGGCCGGCAATTCGCGGACCAGTGCGGATACCGGGACGTTGGGGGTCCGGGTTCTCCAAGGTTCAACGGGATTTTCCGAGGAGCGGCTGGCACGATCTTTCTATCTGGCCCGGCGCCACAGCCGCGAGTGGGAGCCCAGCCAGTTGGCCGGCCCGGCATAGCACCCCCCTGACATGCCGGGCCGGCACCCTCCGGGCCCGGGGCGCTCAGAACACCTGGTTCACAACCGCCCGGGTGAGCTGCCGGATGATGATGGCCTGGACGGGATTTTCGGCGGCAGTGGCACCCAGCGAGTACACCACGAAGGCGTAGGCGCGCCGGCCCTGGACCAGGATGCTCGCGTCGTGCAGGTTCCCGTTCAGCAGCCCATACTTGTGGAAAACGGTGACCTCAGGTGGCACCGCCGCGGGGATCAGTGTCTCGTAGTTGGTGTTCTGCATGTAGGACAGCAGCTCGGCCGTGTGGGCCGCGCTGAGCAGACGGCCCGTGTAGAGCAGTGTCAGGATGGTGGCCGTCTCGGCCGGGGACAGCGTGTTGAAGGTTCTGTCGTACGGAATCCCGAGCGACGCCGCGTAGTCACGGATCCCCTGGTAGCCGACGGCGTTCAGTACCAGCGCCCAGGATGTGTTGTTGCTCTGCTGGATCATCTGCAGGATCTGAAAGGCCGCGGTGTGGCCGCCCATAGGCGCCGCCAGGGACACCACGCCCGCCTCGGCCAGGTGGTAGTACGCGGCCGCCGCGAGGATCTTGCCCGTGCTTGCCGCCACGAACTTCTCCCGCACGCCGTACTGGCGGACAACGCCGTCGGACATGTCCACGAGGGCAACCCCCACCTGGTACCGGCTGTTGGCGGCGATGATGGAGTTCAGCTGTTCGTCGAGGGTTGCGCCGGCGGGCGCTGCGGGCGGCGCCGGCTGGGGTGGCGGTTTTGGCGCCGGTGCAGGGGGTGCCGGGGAGGGGCGTACGACGGCGGCGGGCGGGGAAGGTGCCGCACGCTTGGTGGGCGCCGGCCTGGGTTTCGTCGGTTTTGCGCGGTCCGTCGCCGGGGCCGCCGCCTGCCGGGCAGGCCTGGCTGTTGGCGGTGCCGGAGTCCCGGACGGCGAAGGCGCAGCCCTCTGCAGGGTATTCGAGGGTGCCGGCGCTGCATGTGAAGATGCCGGCGCCGGGCTCTGGGCTGTCCCGTAGGCGGTGGTTGCGGTCAGCGCGATGGCCGTGCAGATGATCAGGAGCCGGCCGCGTGGCTGTGCCGGCCAAGGGACTGGCTGGGTGGCGGCTGTCCGGGTCGGCGCTTTGCCGAGGCGGTGGCGGCTGCGGGTGCGATGCCGGCCGGAGGGCGTACTCATCGCCGTGACCTCAAAGCCCCGGACTCCCAGCCGGACCCCATTGGCCCGGACCAGGGATGTACAGCGTCTGCCACTCGCCTCACCCAATTTCCTCTGCCAGCCTTCGTCAGGGGCGGCATATGGCCACGCTTGCATGGGGAGGTTGGGAAAAGGTGGGGCTTAGGCTGGAACTAGTTGACTTAGGCCATCAAAATGGGGGATGGCTGGGTCAGGGCAGTTTCCTTGGGCCGGCGGGAACGATGGGGATCAGGCCGGTTGGAAGCTTGATTTCGGCGTCCTCGGGCCGGTCCTGCCCTGCGCGTTCGATCGCCGCCCGGAAATGGGGCAGGCTGCGCTCCACCATGTCCTCGCTGGCCGTGAGGGAAATCCGGAAGAACCCCGGTGTTTCGAACAGGACACCCGGAAGGACAAACACGTCCTCCTGGCCGAGCGCTTCGGTGAAAGCCTCGTCGTCATGGATGGGGGAGCGGACAAACAGGTAGAAGGTGCCTTCGGCGGGCCTGAGCCGGTATCCCATGCCGCCCAGCTCCTGGACCATCCGGTCCCGCTTTTGCTGCAGCTGGCCGACGTCGATGGTGAACGTCTCCAGCCGCGGCAGCGCATACTGCAGCACTGCGTTGGGGTAGATCCAGCCCATGGCCAGCTGCATGGCCTCGATGGCGGTGCCGAGCTCCTTGCGGTCCGGCATGCCCGGCGGCAGCGCCAGGTACCCGATCCGCTCACCCGGCGACAGGTGCGTCTTGCCGTAGGAGTAGGCAAGCAGCGTATAGGGATAGAACTCCGCGGGGCTGTGGAAGCGGGCGCCGTCGAAGACAATCCTGTTGTACGGTTCATCGGACACCAGATAGATCCGCCGGCCGATCCGCTCCGAGGCGTCATCGAGGAGCCCGGCCAGCCGGCGGAGAAGCTCGGGCGGGTAGATCCTGCCGGTCGGGTTGTTCGGCGTATTGATGATCACCACACGGGTCCGCTCCGTGATGGCCGCTTCAATGGCCTCCAGGTCGAGGTCGAAGGTTTCAAGGTCGATCCTGACCTTGACCGGGACCAGTCCCGCTTCGACGGCGAGCGGCTCGTAGAGGAACCACGGCGGCAGGCTGTAGATCACCTCGTCGCCCGGATCCGTGACGGCCTTCAGCGCCAGCGCGATCGCGGTAAAGCCTCCGGTGGTGAGGTACAGGTCCTCGGGTTCGAAGCGAACGTCCAGCAGCCTGCCCAGGGACTCCGCCGCCGCCTCCCGGGCATCCACCTCGTTGGTCTTGTACGCGAACCACTGGTCATCGTGCGGGTGGAGCGCGTCCCGGAGGGCGTCAACGTAGGCGTCCTGCGGCATCTGGTGCGGGTTGCCCAGGGTGAAGTCGCAGATGCCGGGAAGGTGCTTGCGGCGGGCGTAGGTGGAATGGTTCAGGTGCTCCGAGATCCTCCGGAAGGACGGAATGGAGGCCACCTCAAGGGCGCGGCGCGAGGCGGGTGAGCCGGAGGCGGGGGAGTCCGTCACAGTCCGGATTCCTGGGGCTTGGCATTGGCCTTCGCCGTGACCAGAAGATACTCCCATTCCATCTGCCCGGGCGTATCGCCGTGGGCTTCGATGTATGCGCTGGCAAGTTCCGTGAGGGCCTCGTCCAGGGCCTTGGCTTTCCCTTCGTCGCCGGACAGGGACTTGTACAGGGAGATGGTGGGGCCGTAGTGCGACTTGAAATAGCGCAGGAAGTCTTCCGGCTGGCGGAAGCTCGTGATGGCGACGTTCCGCTTCTGCGCCCGGACGTCGCTCAGCCGGTCGCCGAACAGTTCACGGACATGGTCTTCACTGCCCCACAGCGGTGCCGGCTGCGCGCCGGGCGGCGGCGGGGGCGCGAAGGGCTTCATCGCGGAGAACATCTGCCCGATGAAGCCTTCCGGCGTCCAGTGCAGCAGCCCCACGGTCCCGCCCGGCCTGCAGACACGCACAATTTCGTCGGCGCTCGCCTGGTGGTGGGGAGCAAACATGGCGCCGAGGCAGGACATGACGACGTCGAATTCGCCGTCCGCGAAGGGGAGGTTCTCGACGTCGGCCTCCACCCACTCGAGCTCAACGCCGCGGTCGGCAGCCTGCCTCCTGCCGGCGTCGAACATCTCCGGGGTGAGGTCGCTGGCGATGACCCGGGCACCCATCATGGCCGCGGGGACGGCCGCGTTGCCGGCACCCGTGCCGACGTCCAGGACGCGCTGGCGCGGCTTGATGTTGCAGGCCTCCACCAGAATGGCGCCCAGATCGGCAAGGAGTTCGGTGGCGAGGGCGGGGTAGTCACCCTGCGCCCACATGGCCCGGTGTTTTTCCTTCAGGGCCTTGTCCGCCCCGGCCTGGTCGTTCATGTCCGCGCACCTCTGCCTTCGCAGGTTCAGTTGCAGCGCACTGCCGGGTCAGTAACGGCTGACCCGGTGGAGGCTGTGGTGCGATTTATTGTGGGCTTCCCGGCTGGGCTTGTAAAGGTTAGGGCGCGTCAGGAGTAGTCGGCCTTCAACAATGCCGACTGGGCGGCGAACGCCGGGTCCCCGGTCTGCCGGCCCAGGATGGCGAGCTGGTTGGTGACGCCCTTGTGGTAACCCGCGGGGGCCCGCCACACGTACTGGCCAAACGGGCTGGCGGCGTACCAGGAGATGGTTCCGGGCCGGCGGTAGCTGGTGAAGTGGTCGCGGATGGTGGTGGCAGCGGTGTTGAACATCCACTGCGCCGTGGGGTTCTTGGTGAGCCGGTAGTAGTCGTAGGCTCCCCAGGCGGCATAGATATGCCCGTTAACGACGTGGCTTGACGGGATGTTCGTGCCGACGTATTCCTCAAACCACATATAGATCTTGCTGCCCTTCAGCACCTGGTCCTGGAACCACGGCTGTCCGTTCTTCTTGCGCACCAGAAAGGAGCGGAAGACACGGTCGGCATGGGTCTTCCAGTAGGTGTTGCCCGTGGTTTCGTACATGTTCACCAGGGTGGAGAGCATCATGCCCTGGGCCATGCCGGAGTACCAGGGGATGCCCATGTCGATCCTGTTGCCGGGCGTGTGCCTGAACTTGTAGGGGAACCAGGTGGCGCCGGTGGCGTCCGAGAACGAGCCGGACAGGATGTAGCGTGTGGTGGCGTCGGCGCGGCGCAGGTACTCCGGGTTCTTGGTGACGCGGTATGAGGAGAGCATCTGGTTCACGAACCAGGCGCTGTTAACCGGGTGGTAGACAATCACGTTGTTGATCTTGACCTGCACCACGCCCTTGCTGTTCACGGTGCCCCAGGTTGTTGCGGTCAGGGGAACCACGGCCGTGCCGATGTACGGCGACCCGCCGGCGGTGTTGATGGTGTAGTTCGCGTTGGCGTACGTGAGCTGCACCGGCGGCGCCGCCTGTGAGGTGACGGCGGCGGCCAGGAGCATCGCGGCGGCCGCGATCAGTGCCGTAAGAGAGCGTGAAATATCGCGGACGCGCAATGAAATTCCCCCATAAAACCAGACCAGATTGCGCCAATGGTAGCAGGGCCGCAGGGAGGGGAGGCCGGCGCCTTCGTTAGTCCCGCCGTCGGACGGCGTACGCGAACAGGGACGTCGTGGCCACCGTGGCCAGGTACCCTGCGATGACGATCAGTGAGATGCCCGCCCAGAAGTAGTTGGTGGTGCTGGCCTCCTGGCCACTGCCCGGCGCGATCATGACCAGCGAATACACGGACACCGCAGCCGAGGCCAGCCCCAGCACCGCGGGCAGCCCGATCCACAGCCGCGCCGATCCCCAGTGGCCACCGAAGCCGTCCCAGACGTTCCACTCGTGGCCGTCGTTGCGCAGGATCAGCCAGCCCGCGGGAATCATGAAGCAGCCCACCACAAGGAACGCCGCCACCACATCCGCCGGCCGGTGCCACTGGTTCACCAGCGTGGACATGCCCGACGCGATGGCGAACGTGCCGCCGACGAAGCCCGCCAGCGGCCGCCACCGCGGTGACGCCATCAGGAACACGGCCGCCGCCGCTGATGCTGCCAGGGTGGTGTGCCCGGACGGCAGCGAATTCAGCTCCAGCGTCTCCACGCCCCGGTCCGGCCGCAGCGGCAGCATGTCCTTGAGCACCTGCGTGGCGACATTCGCCGCCACACACGCCGTGACCGCGATGCCCGCGGCCCGCCAGCGGCGGTGGATCACCGTCACCAGGAGGACGACGACGGCGGCCATCACCAGGGAGATGGTGGGCAGCCAGTCCAGGAACCGGGTGGTCACCTTGCCCGCCGGCCCGTGGATCTCCACTGCCTCCACCAGGGCGGACTCGTCGATGAACTGGCCCGTTGTGGTGCGGACGAAGTAGTAGTAGGTGGCCGCGAGGCCCGTGGCGCAGGCCATGGTGGCCACAGCAAACAGGAAGCCGGTGCCCGCTGCGAGGCGCACCGGTCCGGCTGACGGCCGGCGGCGCGGCTTCTGACGGCCCTGCTGCTGGCGGCCTTGCTTCTTACGGCGGGGGTCCCTGAGCTGGAAAGTCATCGTAACAAGGGTGTCACAGTTTGCTGGGAGGTGCCTGTCCGGCGGGTGGATGCACCCTGTCCCCGGGCACCCCGGACACAGCCGCACCCTCGACACTGCCTCACCCTCGACACTGCCATGGCGCCGGATTACGTTGGGGCCATGAGCGAAAACCCAGACAGGCCCCGCACTGACGGCGAAGAGCCTGCCCGCGAAGAAACCGACCTCAGCACCAAGCTGGACCCGGATTTCATCCCGCAGCAGGACGATACGCCCGAAGAGCAGCGCGCCCGGGAGCACCCCGAGGAAACGGGCAGCTGACCGCCCCGCCGGTGCTGGGAACTGTGGCTGAGAACCGCGCCGGCTGGCGGCTAAAGTTGGTGCATGGGCGGTCTCGTGGATGCACTTGGCCCCATCCTGGAAATAATGACCTGGGTGGGCTTCCTCCCCGGCGTGCCGCTGCTCGTTTGGGGACTGATAATCGAACGGCGCCGCTGCGCCTGGACCAAAACCACGGGTGAGGTCTACACCGCCGGCGGCTTCACCGGCTTCCGCTGGACCGACCAGGAAAACGTGCCGCGCCAGACGCTCGTCGACTCCGACGTCGCGCGCGGGCTGGTGGCCGGGACCCAGGTGGAGCTGCATTACGACCTCTGCCACCCTTCACGGTGGGGCCTGAAACCGCCCAAGCACGACAACATCATCCTGATCCTCGGCTGGATCCTTACCGCCGTGGGCGTCCTGAGTTTCGTCGGGGGATTTGTGGTGCTGCTGTTCTGAAGGGTCGTGCCCTTCTGAGCGGACCGCCCAAACCGGGCCGGACATGCGTCGGGTACCCGTGCCGCGGCGGGTACCCGGTCTGTGGGGCAGCTGAGCTGCGATATTTCCTTTGCTAGACGTGCGGATCGACTGTTGACGCCCGGTCGGCGCGCGGGGAACGTCCGCCGCGCCGGTTCCTGTCGCGCAGGTGGTCCAGCAGCGCCTGTTCGGGATGCCCGGGGTTCTCTGCCAGGTGGCGCAGGAGACGGCGGCGGACCTCGGACCGCGGATCGGACGTGGCGAGCACATTGTGGATGATGTCCAGGACCTGCTGGTGGAGTTCCGAATCGTCCACCATCACAGTGGTTGGCTGGCCGTAGGGCGAGTCGACCGTGGAGCCCCATCGGTCCGGCGGAATGGGCTCGTACAGATCGCGGAATTCGGTGTGCATCACTGACTCCTTTTTGCGGGGGGAAACTGCTTCTTCGGGTTGCCGCCGCGTGCGCTTATTCATTGCTGCTGCCACTCCTGCCGCTGGTGCCGGAGAGACCGCTATTTTCGGAGAGACCATCTTTGCCGCCGAGCCGGCCCGAGGAGGTCGGGCTCGAGGACGTTGAATCGTCAGTGGGTTTCACTGCTGGGGACGTGACCTGGGCCGGTTCCACAATCTCGACGCCGTAATCCACGTCAGGGTCTTTGCTGGAATTGGCCGGGTCGTCGGGAGCCGCTCCGGTCGGCACCGGATCGGCTGACTTGGTGGACCGAGGCGAGGAGGTGGCAGGGCCCAGCGGCGCGGACTTCAGCGCCGGTGAGGACGTCCTCGGCGTGGCCGTGGGGTTGGTGAGCGGCGACAGCCGGTTTTCAGGCGTGTTGAGGACCGAACCGCGGGAGTCCGGTTCCCGAACAATGACGCCGGGTTCCCGGACTGTCGGAGCCCCGGTGACAGCCTGCGCCCAGACGGTGATGCTGGCGAGACCCACCAGCGGAATGCTCAGCAACGACCACCTCTTCATCGGCCTGCCACACCTCCTTCGTGCTTCAACTTTGGAGTGCGAAGGTGAGGCAGGGATGAGACGCGCATGAGAGTCTTCTCATGCTCAACCAGCGGGGTTAGATGGAATGGCCTTCGGCATCCTCAACGGTGCCGGCTGCGCCACCGGGGGCCGTCGTGGCGGGGCCCGGCAAACAGACGAGGCGGTAGCCTACGCCCCGGATGGTCTGGATGCGGTCCTGGCCGAGCTTGTGCCGCAGGTAGCGGACGTAGACGTCCACCACGTTGGAGGAGCCTTCGAAGTGGTAGCCCCACACCCGGCTCAGGAGCTGCTCGCGGCTGAGCACCTTGCCGGCGTTCTCCATGAACGTCCGGGCCATGACGAACTCCCGCGCGGACAGGTCGATGACGCGGCCGCCGATCTCGGCCGTGCGCAGGTTCACGTCGAGCGACAGGTCGCCGCAGACGAACGTCGGGGTTGAGGAAACCGCCTGTGCGCCCCGGAGCCGAAGCTTGATGCGGGAAAGCAGTTCCTCGAACCGGAAGGGTTTGGTCATGTAATCGTCCGCGCCGCCGTCGAGCGCCGCCACCGTGCTCTCGAGACTGTCCGCCGCCGTCAGGATGATCACCGGAATCGTGGAGTGCATGTCGCGGAGGTTCTTGAGCACGGTGAGGCCATCCATCCTGGGCATGCCGATGTCCAGGATGAGGAGGTCGAATTCCCCGGACGTGGCGTAGTCCAGCGCCTTCACCCCGTCGGAGACCTGGGTGGTGGTGTAGCCGGCTGCCGTGAGGCCCTTGGCGAGGAAGGCGGCAATGCGGGGCTCGTCGTCGGCGATCAGGATCCGGGTCAAGGCGTACCTCCCGCCCGGCTGGCCAGTTCAACGTCCGACGCCGGTCCGGCCGGGTTTGGTTTGCCCGTTCCCTTGTGCCGCGGTCCTTTGGTGCCCTGTCCGTTGGTGCCCTGTCCGTTGGTGCCCTGTCCCGTGACGCCCGGGCCGTCGGGGGCGGGGTCTTCTGCGCCGCTGCCCCTCTGGCCGGCGGTGTCCGCGGCCGCCGAATCACCCGTTTCACTGCCCGCTTCGTCGCCTCCGGACGGGATGCGGAGCACAAAGCGGCTGCCCTTGCCCTCTTCGGATTCCAGCAGCACAGTGCCGCCATGCGCCTCGGCGATGGCCTTCACGATGGACAGCCCCAGGCCCGAGCCCTCCGAGGCCACCGAGTTGGTGCCCTTGCCGAAGCGCTCGAAGATGCGCTCATGGTCCCCGGCGGGGATGCCGGTTCCGGTGTCCAGCACCCAGATCTCCAGCACCCTGGATACCGGCTCTGCCGGCTCCCGCACAACTGCCGCCCGTCCGCCCTGGGGGGCGCCGTCGTCGTCCTCTACCCAAGCCCCGCCAATCGAAATACGGTCCGGCTCAGAGGTGTGCTTGACCGCATTGGCGGCGAGCTGCTCGAGCGCCTGGGTGAGCCGGCGGCGGTCGGCTCGGATGAGGCCGCCGGGCTTGGCGTCCAGGCGCCACTGGCGCTCGCCGAGGACCCGGACCCGGTTCAGGGCGTCCTCCAGCAGGTCGTCCGCCTCCACCCACGCGGGGGTCACGAAGTCCGGCCGGCCGCTGCGCGCAAGGATCAGCAGGTCATCCACCAGCACCTGCATCCGGTCCAGCTCGTCCAGGAGCAGCATGCGGGTCTGGTCGACGTCGTCGGGATCACCGGCGCGGAGCAGTTCCAGGTAGCCGCGGATGATCGTCATGGGGGTGCGCAGTTCGTGGCTGGCGTCGTGGACAAAGCGGCGCTGGTTGTCGGAGCCTGACTCAAGCCGTTCGAGCATGCGGTTGAAGTTCATGGCCAGCTGGGCGACGTCATCGGTACTGTCGGGCACTTCAACCCGTTTGGTCAGGTCCTCAAAGGTCGTGGCCTCAGTGGCTTCGCGGAGCCGCCGGACGGGCCGCAGCAGCCGCCCGGTGACCAGGTAGCCCACCAGGCCGGTCATCGCGAGCGTTGCCAGGGACGCCGTGGCGAACGTCCACATCGAGGCGAATACCTCGGCGCGCTGCTCGCCGATCTCGCTGGAAGCAATGAGCAGGCCCTGGTCCTTGCGGCCGGTGGTCAGGGAAACCGACGTTATGGCCAGGCGGACCTGCCGGCCCTGAAGCTGAATGTCCCGCATCACGGTCTGGCCGGGGACGCTCCACTCCCAGACATGGTTGGTGACGGCGGGTGTGTTCAGCTTGGTCGGCTGGTCCCCGGCAGGCAGGATGACGTTGCCTCCGCGGAGCATGGTCATCACGGACTCATAGCCGCCGGGGGCCCCGTTGCGCAGATAGGTTGTAAAAAGGTCATGAAGGGTGGTGTATGCCGTGCCGCCGAAATTGGGCCGGCCCTGCCTGGCAAGCTCGTCCAGGTTTTTGCGCGGCAGCTGCAGTTCAGCGTTGACCCGGTCATTGAGGCTCTTCAGCTGGGCGGCATGGGTGGCCGCGCCGGCAACAAAGAGGCCCACGGCCATGAAGACGAGCAGCGTGGCCAGCAACCGGAAGCGGACGGAATGCACTTCCGTGCGCAGTGCGCCGGCCGCATTCATGGGACTGCCCGACCTCTTTTAGGGTGTGATGCGCGTAACACGATGCACGCCGGTGCCCGCCGCGGAAAATTTTTTTGAAATCCGGAGCGGCCGCCAAAGACGCTCATCGCCGAGTACTCGGAGTACTTGGTTGTACCCGACCCGGCCATGGTCCGCCTCATAGGATCACCCATTTCATGCTGACTTGGCGGTCCTCCGGGGACGAGGATCGCAGTAGTACCGCTCTAACTGCGGTAATACGAATGTAGCCCCGGGTTCTTGGGAAAAACTTGGTGTTTCCGGACCCCGCTGCCGTCCTTGACACGGGTTTAAGGGGAGCCACAGGCTGCCCCACCCGCGTGGTGGCCGGTTCGATGCAAAAGCAACCAAGTAGTGCCTCTGCCGAAATTCGAGTACTCGCTACTCGTGCCCGTACTTGCCCGAGTGACAAGTATGAATCCAAGCCATTCATGGGGAATGCAGTTTCATGGGGATAGTAGGTGCAGAAAATGGTTCAGACGGTTGCAGAAGATACTCGTTGGTCCCGGAGAGCGAACGACGACGAGTACCTTCCAAACTCACTGGAAGACGCTGGTGGCGCAACAACGAAGTTGTCCATCAACATCCTGGGTCCGCTCCGTGTCCGCCGCGGCGGCGTGGTGATCGGATCCCACGAGCTGGGCGGCCCCAAGCCGCGCCAGGTCCTGGAAATCCTGTTGCTCAAGCTGGGGACCCCGGTCTCCAAGAACCACCTGATCGACGTCCTGTGGAACGGCCAGCCGCCGGCTGAGGCCCTGTCCACGCTGGAAAGCTACGTCAGCGTCCTGCGCCGGCACCTTCAGCCGGGAAGCGGCAAGGGCGGCGCGCTCCGCACGGTCACCGGTGGCTACATGATCGACCGCAGCATGGTTGACCTTGACCTCGACCGCTTCG
This sequence comes from Arthrobacter sp. NPDC056727, assembly GCF_042790555.1. Classification (NCBI taxonomy): domain Bacteria; kingdom Bacillati; phylum Actinomycetota; class Actinomycetes; order Micrococcales; family Micrococcaceae; genus Arthrobacter; species Arthrobacter sp. NPDC056727. The sequence goes on from NZ_JBHTZA010000024.1 coordinate 33,680, forward strand.
ATGACCTGCTCAAGCAGGCCGGGCATGCCTCACCTGAGGAATCCTTCCGGCTGCTCGAGAAGGCCCTCGACATCGCGTCGGTGCCGCTGCTCGGTGATGAGCTGCTGGCCGGCTGGGCCGAGGAGGAACGTGCGCTCCACTCCGCACGCGTCGCCAGCATCAAGGCGCGGGCAGCGGAAGCCGCGGTCGCCGTCGGACACCCCGAGCGCGCGGTGGCCCTTGCCAGCGAACTGCTGGTGGACGATCCCATCAACGAGCGCGCCTGGACCGCCCTGGTCCTGGGCCTCGAGGAATCGGGACAGTACATGGAAGCGCTGCGGGCCTACGGGCGCTGCCGCCGGGTCATGGACCAGGAGATCGGCTGCCTCCCCGGACGTCCGCTCCGGGAAGCACACGCCCGGCTGTTGCAGGCAACGGCCGCCAGCGAGGACGAAATGGATCTTTCAGATACGGATGCTCCGCTTCAGGCAATGTCCCAGAGCACCCGGGAAATCAGCATCCTGACCATCGACGACCACAGCACGTTCACCGAACTGCTGACGGCAGCACTGGACCGCGAGCCGGACCTGCGGAGCGTCGCCTCGGCCACCACCGCCAAGAGCGGCGTGGAGCAGAGCATCGCCCTCAAGCCCGACGTCGTGATCATGGACTTCCACCTGCCCGACGGCGACGGCCTCACGGCCGCTGCCCGCATCCTGGCTGACGCCCCGAACACCCGGATCGTCATGCTCACCGGTGACCCGACGCCGGAAGCCCTGCGGACTGCCGCCTCCATGGGCATCTGCGCCTTCCTGCCGAAGGGCGGATCGCTGTCCACCCTCCTGGACACGCTCCGCTACGCACGGGCCGGCAACATGGTGGTCCACCCCTCGCTGGTGGCCCAGCTGGGCATGTCCACTCCCGCTCCGGCCCCCGCGGTCCGCGAAGTGGAGCCGGGCGGACCTGTCCTGACGCCCCGGGAACTGGATGTGCTGCGGCTGATGGCCGGCGGCCACGGATCGAAGGAAGTGGCCAGCAAGCTGGACATCTCCCTCAACACCTGCCGTGGGTACGTCAAGGCCATCTTCGCCAAGCTTGGAACCCACTCGCAGCTGGAATCGGTCATGGAAGCGTCACGGCGCGGCATGCTCGAGCAGCCCAGCCATGGCTAGGCCATCGCTCCGCAAACCCGCCCTGTTCCGCCCGTTCGAATCGCCGGCCTCCCACAACTCCGAGGTTTTCAAGGCCGTCCGGCGGTTCCTGCTGATGGGGCTGGTTGCCCTGGTGGTGGTCACCACTCCGGTGGCCTTCTGGATCTGGTCCGAGGCTGAACGCCACGCACTGCAGAACTCCAAGGAAGCCACCGACCATCTGGCCAACAATGTGGTGGGGCCGCTGCTGGATGAGCAAGTCCTGTCCGGCGAACCCACCGCCATAGAACGGCTCGACGACCGGCTCCGTCCATGGATGGACGACACATCGGTCTTTGAAATCCGGCTCTGGGACAAGAACGGGCGCATTGTCTACTCCGAAGATTCCAAGCTGATCGGCAAAACCTTCGATCTGCCGCACGAGGCCCAGGAAGTCCTGGCCGGCGGGGACGTCCCCGCCAACCTGGAGACCCAGACGGACGAGGTCAACACGCCCAACGTCGAAAACGGCGAGCTCGTGGAGGTCTACGTTCCCGTCACGGCCCCCGACGGCCAGAAGCTCGTTTTTGAGACCTATTACGACGACGACGGTGTCCGCCAGGAGCAGGCTTCCGTTCTGCTCGGCATGGCCCCGCCGTTCCTCCTCTCGCTTGCCGTGCTGCAGTTCGCGCAGCTGTTGCCCGCAGTCCAGCTGGCACGCAGGATCCAGGCCTACGAAGCCGGCCGGAGCCGCCTGCTCCGCCGGGCCATCGAAGCCTCGGAACTCGAGCGGCAGCGCATCGCCCGGGACCTGCACGATGAAGTGATCCAGGAACTCTCCGGGCTGTCCTATGTGATGGAGTCCGAGGAACTGCACAGCCCGGTGGGGCAGCGGGCGCTGTTCTCCGACGCCCGGCGGATCCTGCAGGACAACGTCCGCAGCCTGCGGGCCATGACCAGCGAGCTGTACCCGCCGGACCTGAACCGCCTGGGCCTCTCCGGCGCGCTGGCCCGGCTCGGCGATCCGCTTGAAGAACGCGGAATCAGCCTGGAACTCGACCTGCCGGACAAGTGTGAGCTGGACCGGGACCGGGCGGCACTCTTCTACCGGGTGGCCCGCGAAGCCCTGGCCAACACCGGCAAGCATTCCCGGGCAACGAGGGCCGAGCTCCACCTCCACCAGGACGGCGGCCGCTCGGAGATCCGCATCCAGGACGACGGCTGCGGCTTCGACCAGACCCAGGGATCGCCGGAAGGACACTTCGGCCTGCGCATCATGAAGGACACCATCGGCGAGGCCGGCGGCACGCTCCAGGTGACGTCCGAGCCCGGCCGGGGGACCACGGTGATCGCCCGCTTCGGAGTGGGCGGCGCCAAGGCCGCGGCCTCCTTCGACCACGAGCCGGAACCGGTGCCCTCGGCGTAACCCCTCGGCACTCTTTCACACCGACAAGCCGCCGGCCCCTCCAACGGAGCGGGGGCCGGCGCAGTCCTGCAACCCCCGACCCTTCCTCACGTCCTGCCGCTTGCTTCCCGACCCTTCCTCACCTCCCGTCGCCTGATTCCCAACCCTTCCTCACGTCCTGTCGCCAAACCCCGCGCCGGTACAGTGAATCCATGCCCCTCCAGTACCCGTCCCTTGAGGAACTGCTCGCCACAACCCGCGTCGTGACACTGCCCATGCGGGTGAAGTTCCGCGGGATCCTGGAACGGGAGACGCTGCTCGTCCGGGGCCCGAGGGGATGGGGCGAGTTCGGTGCCTTCCCCGAGTATGGCGACGAAGAAGCCTCCCGCTGGCTGGCCTCCGCGATCGAGGCCGGCTGGCACGGTTTCCCGGAGCCCATGCGGACCAGCATCCCTGTTAACGCGACCGTGCCTGCTGTCATGGCAGAGCAGGTCCCGGAAATCCTGGCGCGGTTTGGACGTGTGGACGCCGTCAAGATTAAAGTGGCCGAACGCGGCCAGACGCTCGACGACGACGCCTCCCGGGTGGCCGCTGTCCGCGCCGCGCTTCCGGAGGCCGCCATCCGGGTGGATGCCAACGGGGGCTGGGACATCCCGAACGCGGTGGCGGCGCTGACCCGGCTGGCCGACGTCGGCCTGGAGTACGCCGAGCAGCCTGTGCCGGAGATCGACGGCCTGGCCGAGGTCCGCCGCCGGCTCCGTGCAGCAGGGGTTCCGGTGCTGATCGCGGCCGACGAAAGCGTCCGCAAGGAGGAGGACCCGCTAAAGGTGGCTCGGGCCGGCGCGGCGGATCTCCTCGTGGTGAAGGTGGCGCCGCTCGGGGGAGTCCGGCGCGCGCTGGAGCTGGTGGCGCAGGCCGGGATGCCCGCCGTCGTGAGTTCCGCCCTGGATACGTCCGTGGGGATCCGGGCGGGGCTCGCGCTCGCCGCCGCGCTGCCGGAACTGCCGTATGCCTGCGGGCTGGGAACGGTGTCGCTGCTGGCGGCGGACGTCAGCATAGAGCCGCTGGTGGCCGACGACGGCGCCATCAGCTTGCGCGATATCGCTGCCGACGAGGGGCTGCTTGAGGAGTACGCAGCCCCGGCCGAACGCCGGGAATGGTGGCTCGCCCGGCTCCGACGCGCCCACGCCCTGCTCCCCATCGCAGCTTAGCCCGCCTTCCCCGACGCTCTCTCACCTTCTGCAGGTCTTTCCCCGACGCTTCTTCAGCTCGGGCGGCGAGTTCACCGGATCTTCATCTGAGTGTCGGCTTCCGGTTGGCTTTCACTGGAAGGGTGGCGGTGCCGCATCTAAACCCTTGGAAGGTCTCTCTCCCATGTCTGAAATCTCCGGACGCAAGTTCGCTCTGCTGCCCATGCTCGGCCACACCAAAGGCAAGCGCAGCCCCGTCACCTGCGCGCTCAAGTGCGACAACGCCTGCGCGGGCGACGTCTGCAACACGAGCTCCAACAGCTACTTCCGCGATATTGCCTCCACCACGCTGTCCCGCCGCGCCGCCCTGGGCTTCGGCGCCGCCGGCGCCCTCGCCGTCGTACTTGGGGGAGCCGTGAACTCCAGCGAGAAGGCCGTGGCCGACGGCGGAACGGGACTGTCCGCCGCCGCCAAGAACGGTTTTGCCCCGGGTGCGTCCAAACTCCAGTTCACCGCGATCCCCGCCGTTGCGTCCGACGTCGACGCCTTGACGGTTCCCGCGGGTTTCACCTGGCAGCCGGTGATCCGCTGGGGAGACCCGATCTTCAAGGACGCCCCGGCATTCGAACTGGGCAACCAGACCGCCGCAGCCCAGGAGCGCCAGTTCGGTTACAACAACGACTACTCGGACATCCTCGAGATCCCCGGCAGCAAGGGCCGCCGCGCGCTGCTGTTCGCGAACCACGAATACACGAACGAGAACATCATGTTCCCGGCCACCATGCCCGCCGAGCAGATGCGTGCGGTGGGTGCGGCCGCCCACGGCCTGACCGTCGTCGAGCTGGAGCGCAAAAACAAGAACCAGCCGTGGAGCTACGTCAAGGGCGCCCCGCTGAACCGCCGGTACCTGAACAGCACCCGTTACGAGCTGACCGGCCCCGTTGCTGGCTCGGACTTGGTCAAGACCGCGGCCGACCCCGAGGGCCGCTGGATCAACGGCACACTGGGCAACTGCTCCGGCGGCACCACGCCGTGGGGCACCATCCTCTCGGGCGAGGAAAACTTCAACGGGTACTTCGTTGCTCCCGGAACGTCCGCCTCGGACAAGCGCTACGGCCTCACGAACAAGGCCACGGCACGGAAGTGGGAGCTCGACGATCCCCGCTTCAACGCCAATAACGCAGGCTACGAAAACGAAACCAACCGCTTCGGCTGGATCGTCGAGGTGGACCCGTTCGACCCCACGTCCACGCCGAAGAAGCACTCATCGCTGGGCCGCTTCAAGCATGAGGGCGCCAACGTGATCGTGGCCAAGTCCGGCCACGTGGTGGCCTACTCCGGCGACGACGAGCGCTTCGACTACCTCTACAAATTCGTCTCCAAGGCCAAGTACCGCGAAGGCGACCGCAAGCACAACATGACGCTCCTCTCCGAGGGCGACCTGTACGTTGCCAAGTTCACAGGCAACGCCCCGGCCGCGGAGATCGACGGCAAGGGCACCGTTCCGTCGGACGGCTCCTTCGACGGCACCGGCGAATGGCTGCCCCTGGCGGTCGGCGGCAAGTCCATGGTTCCCGGCATGTCCCTCGAGGAAGTGCTTGTGTACACGCGACTCGCTGCGGACAAGGTGGGCCCCACCAAGATGGACCGCTGCGAGGATGTCCAGCCCAGCCTGCACAGCGGGAAGGTTTACGTCGCCTGCACCAACAACTCGGACCGCGGCAAGCCCGGCAAGGAAGGCGCCACCGAGGTCAACCCGCGCAACGAGAACCGCGACGGCCACATCGTCGAAATCACCGAGACCGGCGACCAGACCTCCACCAGGTTCACCTGGAACCTGCTGATGGTCTGCGGCGATCCCTCCACCGGCGACGTCACCTACTTCTCCGGTTTCCCGGCCGACCAGGTCTCGCCGATCTCCTGCCCCGACAACCTGGCCTTCGACTCCGTGGGCAACCTCTGGATCTCCACCGACGGCGCGCCGTCCGGCATCGGCAAGGCTGACGGCCTGTTCAAGGTCACCCTGGCTGGCCCCGAGCGCGGTCGTGTGGAGCAGTTCCTCGCCGTACCCCGCGATGCCGAAACCTGCGGTCCGATTGTCCACGACACCGAGCGCAGCGTTTTCGTCTCCGTGCAGCACCCGGGCGAGGAGGGCACCTTCCAGGCGCCGCACTCATACTTCCCGGACTACGTTGCCGCCGGCGCGACGCCCCGCCCCGGCCAGGTCCGGGCCCCCCGGCCGGCCGTGGTCCAGGTGTTCCGCATCGACGCCTAGCGCTTATCAGCGACACGCTCCATCAGATCCTGCCGGGTTTTTCCCGACGCTCCATCAGGTCCTGCAGGTTCTCGGCCAACGCTCTCTCACTATCCTCAGGAAAGTGAGAGAGCGTTGGGGCTTAAGCGCCGGGAGGTGAGGAAGGGTTGGCGTTCGGGCGGCGGGAGGTGAGGAAGGGTTGGGGGAAAGGCGGCGGGAGGTGAGGAAGGGTTGGCGTTCGGGCGGCGGGAGGTGAGGAAGGGTTGGCGTTCGGGCGGCGGGAGGTGAGGAAGGGTTGGCGTTCGGGCGGCAGGAGGTGAGGAAGGGTTGGGGGAAAGGCGACGGGATCTGAGGAAGGGTCTGTTGGTGGCAGACTGGTTCGGTGACTTCCGAGCCCACCGAGCCTTCCGCATCAGTTTCAGGCCAGCCCTCCGCCGGCACTTCCGACGAGCACAGCGCAGCAATCTCCGACGAGGTTTCCGCCTCCACGTCAGGCCAGCCGACCGGGCTTGCCGCTCCTCTGTCCGGCACCCCGGGAGGCGCCCCTGCCGACGCCGGTCCTGCGCCAGCGCTGACGTCGGTGGCTTCCGCTCGGATTGCCGTCAAGACGCTGCTCGACGGCGGCGTCCGGTACGTCGTGGTGGCTCCCGGCTCGCGGTCCGCACCGATGGCCTACGCGCTGGCCGAGGCCTCCGCTGCCGGGAAAGTCGAGCTGCTGGTCCGGATCGACGAACGCTCGGCCGGCTTCACCGCGCTCGGCCTGGCCCTGGCCACGGGCGCACCGGTAGCTGTGCTGACGACCTCGGGGACCGCCGTCGGGAATCTTCTGCCCGCGGTGATGGAGGCCAACCACGCCGCCGTCCCGCTGGTGGTGCTGTCGGCCGACAGGCCGGAGGAACTGCGTGGAACCGGCGCGAACCAGACCACCATCCAGCTGGACCTCTTCGGTGAGCACGTCCGCTTCGCCGTCGACGTTCCCGCCGGGGACAGCCCGCAGCGTGCGGTGGAAACGGCGCTGGCCGCTGCCACCGGTGCCTTCGAGGACACGCCGCCCGGCCCCGTGCAGCTCAACCTCGCCTTCCGCGACCCCCTGGTTCCCGAATCGGGGGAGCGGCTGCCCGAACAGCGCGGCCACGGGACCTTTCGGATCGGCACACAACCGCTCACGATGACCCTCGATCCCGCCCCGGCCGGCCTTCCCGAACGGCGCACCGTGGTCCTCGCCGGGCACGACGCCGGTCCGGTCGCCGAGGCCTTCGCCCGCGCCCATGGACTGCCGCTGCTGGCCGAGCCGTCGTCGAACTCCCGCTTCGGCCCCAACGCCGTGGGCCCGTACCGCCTGCTGCTGGAGCACTTCGGCCCGGACTCGGCACTCCCGATCGAGCGCGCCGTGGTGTTCGGGCGCCCCACCCTCTCCCGGCCGGTCTCGGCGCTGCTCGCCAGGACGGACATCCCGGCAGCACTCTATGAGCCGGTGCCGGTGGCCTGGTACGAACCGGGGCGGCGGCGGGAGACACCCATCGCCAGCCTGGCTGAACTCGCCGAGTTCGCGGGCCGGGGTCCGTCGGCATGGCTCGATGCCTGGCTGCTCGCAGGCGCTGCCGCCCAGCATGCCGTCGACGGCATACTCGCCACCGAAGAGGCAGCAACCGGGCCCGCAGTCGCCGCGCTCGTCTGGCAGCACACCCGCGGCCAGCTGGTCCTCGGCTCGTCCAACGGCATCCGCGACGTCGACCTGGCCGGCCAGCCCGCACCCGAACCGGCCGCAACGGTCTTCGCCAGCCGGGGCCTCGCCGGCATCGACGGCACCATCTCCACCGCCACCGGCATCGCCCTCGGCGGCCACCAGGACACCACCCTGCTGCTCGGCGACGTCACCTTCCTGCACGACGCCGGCGGACTCTTCCTCGGCGCCGGCGAGGAACAGCCGCGGCTGCGCATCGTTGTCCTCAACGACGCCGGCGGTGCCATCTTCAGCCTCCTTGAACACGGCGCTGTCGCCGAGGCAGGCGGCTACGGGGACGCCGTCGAGCGTCTCTTCGGCACCCCGCACTCAGTGGATATTGCGGCGCTCGCCGCGGCGTACGGCGTCGGGCACTGTTCGGTGAGTACGACGGCGGGACTCGCCGAGGCGCTTGCCGCGCCGTTCACGGGACGCGCCATTATTGAGGCCCGCACCGACCGGCACGAACTCCGCGCCCTGCACGGCCGGATCAAAGCGGCAGTGGGCTCGGCGGTGGCCGGGGTGCTCGCTGGCTAGGACGCAGCGACGCGTTGTCTGTCCGGCGACGCGCAAATTACCTGTCGCGACGGGAATTCCGTGCGCGCCGGGCAATCTCCGCGTCGCCGGCTGATTTCCGCATCGCTAATCCCGCCTCGCCGGGTAAGGGGCGCGCGGCCGGGATATCCACATGGCGCCACGCACTACTGTCGGGCGGTGACCATGACCTGCGAGAGTACGAGCCATGGCGGAACTACCGAGGCTGGTCCTGGCCCGCGAGCACATTCAGCTGGGATTGACGCCGAACATGCTGGCCCGGCGCCGCAGTTCAGGTGCGCTCGTCCGGCTGCGGCACGGCGTGTACGTGGACGGAGAACAGTGGGGCTCGCTCCAGCCATGGGACCAGTACCGGCTGAAGGTGCAAGCGGCGGCCGAAACCCTCGCGGCGCCGACCGTGTTCGCATGGCATTCGGCGGCCAGCATTTGGGGCGTTCCGACTGTTGGTTATCACCACCCGGTGCATGCACTGACGTTCCAGAACGACGGCGGCCGGTCCCGGGCAGGTGTCCGCCGCCACTACGCGGATACGGCCCTCGTGCAAGTTTTCCGGCAGGACGGCCTTTTGGTAACCGGCCGCGTGCGCACCGTCCTGGACCTTGCGGCATTCACATCCTTCGCCGAAGCCATCGTTCCGCTGGACCATGTGCTGAAACCTGACCGGACCAGGAAGCTGCCCGCCTTGTCCAAGGAACAGCTCCTGGCCGGGATCGAGGGAAACTACACCGCCGCAGCAGCACGGCGGATCACCATGGCCATCGAGTTCGCCGATCCGCGCTCTGCCTCACCGGGGGAGTCCTACAGCCGGGCACTCATGCATGTGGCCGGCTTCGAGGCGCCTGGCCTGCAGCACGAGATCCGGGACGGGGCCGGACTGATTGGGTATACGGATTACTACTGGGAAGGAGTCCGCGTCGCCGGGGAGTTCGACGGCGTGGAAAAGTACATGAAGCCCGAATACCTGAAGGGCCGGACGCGGTCGCAGGCGGTGGTGGACGAGAAATGCCGGGAGGACAGGATCCGGGCCACTGGCCGCGCTGTGGTCCGGTGGGTGTGGGCCGACCTGATGACGCCGGGACGGCTGGAACGGAAGCTGGCGGCGGCAGGCGTGCCCCGTCGTCGTGCTCGGTCCGCACGGTGACGTGGCTGCGTCCGGCGACGCGCAAATTCCCCCGTGACGCAGAAATGCCCCGGCGCTACCGGAATTCCGGTAGCGCCGGGGCATTTGCGCGTCGCAGGACAGAATGCGCAGCGGGCTAGAGAACCCTGCTCAGGAACTCCTTGGTCCTGGCATGCTGCGGGTTGGCGATGATCTCGCGGGGATCGCCGGTTTCCACCACCACGCCGCCGTCCATGAACGTCAGCGTGTCGCCCACTTCACGGGCAAAGCCGATCTCGTGCGTCACCACGATCATGGTCATGCCGGACTTGGCGAGGTCCTTCATCACGTTCAGGACATCGCCCACGAGCTCGGGGTCCAGTGCTGAGGTGGGCTCGTCGAAGAGCATCAGCTCCGGCTCCATGGCCAGGGCCCGGGCGATGGCGACGCGCTGTTGCTGTCCGCCCGAAAGCTGCGACGGATAGTGGTCCGCCCGGTCTCCAAGCCCCACCCGGTCCAGCAGTTCCAGCGCTTTCTTCCGCGCTGCCTCACGGGGCTGGCGCTTCACCTGGACCGGGGCCTCCATGACGTTCATGAGGGCGGTCTTGTGCGGGAACAGGTTGAACCGCTGGAAAACCATGCCGATATCGCGGCGCTGGGCAGCGATCTCCTTGGTTTTGAGGTCGTGCAGCCGGCCGTTCACCTCGCGGTAGCCGATCAGCTCGCCGCCCACGGAAATCCGTCCGGCACTGATGGTTTCCAGCAGGTTCACGCAGCGCAGCATGGTGGACTTGCCCGAACCGGACGGCCCGATGACCACGGACACCTCGCCCTGGTTGACGGTCAGGTCGATGCCGCGCAGCACATGGTGGTGCCCGTAGTACTTGTGCAGGCCCTCGATCCGGACCAGCGGCTTTTGCGCGGTGATCGTCATTTTGCGCTCTCCTCGGGGAAATCCATCTTCAGGGCCGGTTCCGCGTCGGCGCTCGGGGCGCCGGCTGCAGCTGCCTTCGCTGCCGCGGGATTCACGACGGCGGGTACCCGATTGTCGACTCCCTTGCCGTAGTAGGCCTCGATGTAGTGCTGGCCCACCATCAGGATGCTGGTGATGACGAGGTACCAGATGGCCGCGACGATCAGCAGAGGCACCGGCAGGTAGGTCCGGTTGGCCAGGTTGTTGGTCGCGAAGGTCAGGTCCAGCGTGAACGGCACTGCAAGGACCAGCGAAGTGGTCTTCAGCATGCCGATGGTTTCATTGCCCGTGGGCGGAACAATGACGCGCATTGCCTGGGGCAGGATGATCCGCCACATGATCTTGGTCTTGGCCATGCCGAGCGCCTCAGCGGCTTCCATCTGGCCGCGGTCCACTGACTTCAGGCCGGCACGGAAGATTTCGGCAAGGTACGCCGACTCGTTCAGGCCGAGGCCCAGGATTGCAGCAACCAAAGCGGTAACGACTGTGCTGGTGTCCACGCTGAACAGCTCCGGCCCGAACGGAACCCCGGCTGCGATCTTGGGGTAGAGGACCGAAACCAGGCCCCAGAAGATCAACTGCGTGTACACAGGGGTGCCGCGGAAGAACCAGACCCAGGCCCAGCTGGACCAGCGGAACACCGGGTTATCGGATTGGCGCATGAAGGCCAGGATGATGGCCAGGACGATGGCGAGGACCATCGAGGCCACGGTCAGCAACAGCGTCCAGCCCACGCCCTGGACCACCTTGACGTCCAGGATGTAGGTGCCCACGATGTCCCACCGGAAGTTCGGGTTGGTCACCAGGCTCTGGGCGAATACAGCCAGTACGCCGAGGATGACGACGGCGCTGATCCAGCGGCCCGGGTGCCGGACCGGTACTGCATTGTTCAGGACCGGTGCGGCTGTGTGATGGTCTTCCATCTGTGCACCTGACTTATGGTCGGTGACGGGAGCGCTCAAGAGCTGGCCGCCGGGTTGACTTCGGATTTGGTGATGGCGCCTTCGCCATTGCCCCAGCCGTCAAGGATCTTCTTGTAGGAACCGTCCTCCATCAGCTTGGTGACGGTCTTCTGAACCAGTTCGGCCAGGGCCTTGTCCGACTTCGCCACCGCGATTCCCTGCGGGGCAGAGTCATAGACATCACCGATCTTCTCCAGCTGGCCGTTGGTCTGCGACAGGGCGTAACCGATGATCGGGGAGTCAGCTGCCATGGCATCGATGCTGCCGTTGACCAGACGGGTGGTGACATCGGTCTGGTTCTTCAGCGTGATGATGTCGATGGGCTTCTTACCCTCGGCCGTGCACTTCTTGTTGCGCCCGGCAAGGTCGGGATCTTCCTGGACGGTGCCGGTCTGGACGCCAATGGACTTGCCGCAGACATCGTCCAGGGAGAAGCCCTTCGGGTTGCCCTTCTTCACGGCCCAGGCGGTGCCGGCGTTGAAGTAGCTCACCATGTTGACGGCGCCGAGGCGCTCCTTGTTGATGGTGAAGGAGGAGATGCCGAGGTCGTACTTCGGGCCGAGCGCTGGCAGGATGCCGGTGAATTCGGACGTCTGGACCTGGACCTTAAGGCCGAGCGTGGCCCCGATCGCCTTGGCGATGTCGATGTCGTACCCGACGGGGGTCTGGCCGTCTGTCCCGATAAATTCGGCCGGGGCGTAGCTGGTGTCCGATCCGACAGTAAGAGTGCCCTTGGACTTGATCGCGGCGGGGACCGCCGCCGCCAGCGCGTCATCCTTCTGGACCGTCGTGGGGTCGAAGCTGGCGTTGGCGCTGCCCGACGGCGATGCCGCACCGCCGGGAGCGGCGGACTCCGAGGCGTTGGTGCAAGCTGAAAGCGCCAGTGCGCCGATGGCGAGAACCGTAGCTGCCACGAGCTTTGAATTGCCCAGAAGCGAACGGGAGATCTGCATATTCTTACCTTTTGTTGCGGGGAGGGATGCGGAACTAGCGGATATAGTGTAACGCCGATCGAGAGATGTACGTCACAGGTAACTTAGTTTCACTATTGGATAACTGATTGCCGTTCGAACGCAAGGGCTTTTGCTGTGAGGGTGTCCGGGATATGAGACAAGCCTACCCGCCTCAGATCAGTTGCTGATTCCCAGCGACTCCAGCATCGGCCGGAACTTCGCCCATGTCTCCGCCAGTTCCGCCTCGGGCTGCGAGCCCTCGACGATGCCGCAGCCGGCATATAACCGCACGGTGGTGGGGGATTCGATGACGGCACCGCGGAGAGCGATGCCCCACTCGCCGTTGCCGGCGGCGTCCAGCCAGCCCACGGGACCGGCATACGGCCCCCGGTCCAGGTGCTCGAGCTGCCGGATCAGCGCACCCGCCACCTGCGTGGGCGTTCCGCACACGGCCGCGGTGGGGTGCAGGGCGTTGATCAGGGCCAGGCAGGTGGGCACATGCCCCTCTACCTCGGCCAGCTCGGCCTTGACGTCCGACGCGAGGTGCCACACGTTGGGCAGCTCCAGGATGAACGGCTCGTCGTGCGCGTTCATGGCCTCGGAGAACGGTGCGAGCTGCGTGGTCAGCGACTGGATCGCGATCTCGTGCTCATGCCGCTGTTTCTCGGAGCCTGCCAGGACCCGCTCGGCGTAGTCCAGCGGCAGCCCGGCCTGGCCGACGGCATCGCGGCGGTCCAGCGTCCCGGCGAGAACCCTGGCCTGGGCGGTGCGGCCCTCCACCTGGATCAGCATTTCCGGCGTCGCCCCCACGAGGCCGTCCACGCCGTAGGTCCAGCATTCCCGGTACCGGCCGGCCAGTTGGCGCAGCACCTCGGCGGCATTGACGCCCGACGGAACAGTGGCCACGATGTCCCGCGCCAGGACCAGCTTCTCCAGTTTCCCGGTACGGATCTCGGCGACGCCGGCGGTGACCGCGGCCATCCAGTCGTCTTCGCTGAGGGAACCGGTTTTGAGCGTGGCGGCGTCCGGGTTGACGACGGCGGCACCCGGGTCCGCCGTCGGCTCACCGATGGCGGGGGAGCCGACGGCGGGCGGCGGGTCCGACTCCAGCCACCTCTTCAGGGCGGCGACGGCGCCCGACTCGGTGAGTTCGCCGTCGTCGGCCGTTATCTGGGTGAGCCAGGCGCGGCCGTCCCGGACGCCCACCACGATCTCCGGCACGATCAGGCGGGATTCGTGGTCCGAAGCCTTGGAAAACGCGAAGGACCCGAACGCCACCGGGCCGGTGCCGGGGCACTCCATATGGTCTGTGATGTCTGCCTCGATGACCAGGTGGCGCCACCAGATGTCCGCCTCAAGGAACCGGTCGGGGCCGGTGGCGGTGAAGCGGGTTACCTCGCCGAAGCCCACCAGGCCGGCCTCGCGGCGGGTCCAGCACAGCACGTCATCGCGGACCAGATACGACGGCAGCCCCTCGGGAGCCGAATCTCCATCCAAAGGGACTGTCAGGGTGCGGAGGGTGCTGGTCATGATGGGTCAACACTACTCCGCGCAGCAAGTTGGAGGCGTTTCTCCGCCGATCAGCACGGCCACCACGCCAGGCGGGGGCCGTGTCACGAAGCCTGCTGAACTTTTGAGACAATGTCAGGGTGAACCGAGCATCCTTGGATAAGCGTCCGGACGAAGTAGCCACGATGTTTGACGACGTCGCACCCAAATACGACGTCGTCAACGATGTCCTCTCGATGGGGCAGACGCGCCGGTGGCGCAAGGTTGTGGTCGAGGCCATGGACGTCCGGTCCGGCCAGCGGGTGCTGGACCTGGCCGCCGGAACGGGGACCTCCAGCGAGCCGTATGCCGATGCCGGCATAAATGTGGTGGCCTGCGACTTCTCCCTCGGCATGCTCAAGGTGGGCAAGCGCCGCCGCCCCGACATCGACTTCATCGCCGGGGACGCCACCAACCTGCCCTTCGCCGACAACACGTTCGACGCCAGCACCATCTCCTTCGGCCTGCGCAACGTCAACGAGCCCAAGAAGGCCCTGGCCGAGATGCTCCGCGTCACCAAGCCGGGCGGCAAGCTGGTCATCGCCGAGTTCTCCCAGCCCGTCGTTCCGCTGTGGCGCACCATGTACACCGAATACCTCATGCGTGCGCTGCCGGCCATCGCCACCAAGGTGTCCTCCAACCCGGACGCGTACGTCTACCTCGCCGAGTCCATCCGCGCCTGGCCGGACCAGGACCACCTCGCGGCGTGGCTGCAGGACTCCGGGTGGCAGGACGTCACCTACCGCAACCTCAGCGGCGGCATCGTGGCCGTCCACCGCGCCCACAAGCCACTGACCGGCAACGGCTCGGCGGAAGCCATCGCCGCCCACACCGGCCCGGTGGCCAAGCTGCGCCGCAACCTTCCGCGGACCGCCCGCTGACACTGTGAAAGTACTGATTGTTGGCGCGGGTCCCGCCGGATCCACCGCCGCGTATTACCTCGCCAAAGCCGGCGTCGACGTCACCGTCCTGGAAAAGACCAGGTTCCCGCGCGAAAAAGTGTGCGGCGACGGGCTCACTCCGCGGGCCGTCCGCGAGATCCAGAAGCTCGGGCTGCCGCACCCCGAACAGGACGGCTGGCGCCGCAACAAGGGGCTGCGCCTCCTTGCCGGCGGCCGCAGCCTCGAACTGCCCTGGCCTGAGGTGTCCGACTTCCCGCAGTACGGGCTGATCCGCACCCGCCTGGGCTTCGACGAGGAACTCGCCCGCCACGCGCAGGCGGCCGGCGCCACCGTGCTGGAGCGCCACAGCGTGACCGAGGCGCTTCGCAATGAGGACGGCCGCGTGACCGGCGTGCGCGCAGCGCTCCTGGACGAGTCCGGACGGAAGACGGGGGAGACGCTCGACTTCAGCGCCGACGTCGTGCTTGCCGCCGACGGCAACTCCACCCGCACCGCCGTTTCCCTCGGCATCCAGAAGCGCGACGACCGGCCCCTTGGCGTCGCCGTCCGCACGTATTTCCAGAGTCCGCGTCACGACGACGACTGGATGGAAGGCTGGCTGGAGCTTCCCGGCCGCGACGGCAAGCTCCTGCCCGGCTACGGCTGGGTGTTCGGCGTGGGCGACGGCACGTCCAACGTGGGCCTGGGCATCCTCAACTCCTCCAAGGAATTCGGCAAGCTCGACTACAAGCAGGTGCTCCGCGAATGGACCGCCGGCATGCCCGCCGAGTGGGGCTTCACACCCGAGAACCAGGTGGGCGAGATCCGTGGCGCGGCCCTGCCCATGGGCTTCAACCGCACCCCGCACTACTCGCCAGGCCTGCTGCTCCTCGGCGACGCCGGCGGCATGGTGTCCCCGTTCAACGGCGAGGGCATCTCCTATGCCATGGAGTCCGCCCGCTTCGCGGCCGAGTTCATCATCGACGCCAGCTCCCGCGCCGCTTCGGGCGGTTGGAACGCGTCCGACGCCGATACACGGCTTGCGGGGTACGCGGACTATGTGCGTGAACAGTGGGGATCCCACTTCACGCTGGGGCGTGCCTTCGCCGCGCTGATCGGCAAGCCCGCAGTCATGAAGCTTGCGCTGCGGACCGG
This sequence comes from Arthrobacter sp. NPDC056727, assembly GCF_042790555.1. Classification (NCBI taxonomy): domain Bacteria; kingdom Bacillati; phylum Actinomycetota; class Actinomycetes; order Micrococcales; family Micrococcaceae; genus Arthrobacter; species Arthrobacter sp. NPDC056727. The sequence continues at coordinate 49,487 of NZ_JBHTZA010000024.1, forward strand.
GATGCCGATTCCCATGCTGATGCGCTTCGTGGTCCGGATGCTGGCCAACCTCACCGACCCGTCGGCCAAGGGCTTCGAGGACCGCGTGATCCGCGTGCTCGAACTGCTGGTCCCTGCCACCTCCAACACCTCCGTCCCCGCCCCCTCCGGCTCCAAATCAGCGGTTTCCGCAACAAAAAGTTAGGGTTAACCCGTGACCAACTCCGCGAACCACAGCTGGACGCATGCCGGGCACGGCCTGCCGGACTCCGAACCCAGCCTCAACACCACCGCGATCGCCACCGGACTGCAGCTGCCGGCAGGATTCGCGGCCATCGCGGAAGACCCCGACCTGGGTCCTGCCATCACCACCAACCTCGCCCGGGTTGAGAAGAAGCTCCGCGAAGCGATCGCCAACTCCGACCCCCTGGCTGACGCAACGTCGCGTCACCTCGTGGAAGCCGGCGGCAAGCGCATCCGCCCCCTGCTGACCCTGCTCTGCGCCCACCTCGGTAACGCCTCGCTGCCCGCCGTGGTGCAGGCCGCCGTGGTGGTTGAGCTGACGCACCTGGCCACCCTGTACCACGACGACGTCATGGACTCCGCGCCCTTCCGCCGCGGCGCCCCCACGGCCCACGAGGTCTGGGGCAACTCCGTGGCTGTCCTCACCGGCGACCTCATCTTCGCGCGCGCCTCCATCCTGGTGTCCGAGCTGGGGTCCCGAGCGCTCGGCATCCAGGCCAGGACGTTCGAGCGGCTGTGCCTCGGCCAGCTGCACGAAACCGTGGGCCCGCGCCCGGACGAGGACCCGGTGGAGCACTACCTGTCAGTGATCGCGGACAAGACCGGTTCCCTGGTGGCGGCCTCCGGCCAGTTCGGTGCCATCTTCTCCGGTGCCGATGAGGCCTACGAGAACGTCCTGGTGGAGTACGGCGAGAAGGTGGGCGTGGCCTTCCAGCTCGCCGACGACGTCATCGACGTCACGGGCGTCAAGGTCAAGTCCGGCAAATCCCCGGGCACGGACCTGCGCGAAGGCGTCCCCACGCTTCCCGTGCTCCTGCTCCGCAGGGCCGCAGCGGATGGTGACCAGTCCGCCGTCGAACTCCTCAAGCTGATCGACGGCGACCTCTCCTCGGATGAGGCCCTCGCCGAAGCCGTCGCAGGGCTGCGCGAGCACCCGGTGACCGCGGAATCCTGGGTGGTGGCCCGTGCCTGGGCTGCCGACGCCATTGCCGCGCTGGCCCCGCTGCCCGAGGGTGTTGTGAAGGCATCGCTGTCCAGCTTCGCGCACGCCGTGGTGGACCGCGCCAGCTAGCAGCTGTTACCGGCCGGCATCAGGCCGGCCAAGGAAGGCCCGCCCCCCAATGGTGCCGGGCCTTCCTTGTTTAACCCGGGCCCTGCATGAGCCCGGTCCCGCATAAACGGAACGGCCCCGGTTCTGTGCAGCGTCACGAGTCATACGCTGCGCGGAACCGGGGCCGTCTCTCCGTTCGCATCAAACCCACCGGAGGCATTCAGTGGATCCGAGAAACACTCTATGACAGGTTTGTCATATCGACAAAATCCCTTGTTAATTGGCGTGTCACACAGGATCGTGGCCCTGTGCCGCTGCCGTCGTGACCCTATTTGGTCTGGGAAGGTCGAGGACACGCCGCTGCATAGGGAGCTCTGCATGCCCCGCGGCTGAAAACGGGTCAGGACGGTAGTGCGGCCCCAGTTGTCCACATGGAGGAGCTCAAGACTCCCCGCGGCTCCAGTGCGCCGCCACCTTTAAGCCATGGACATTGAACTCTTCCTTGCTCACCGCGGCGGTGCGGCAAGGAGAAGCGACATCCTGCGCGCCGGCTTCCAGCGAATCCAATTGGAGGCCCTAGTGGCGGCTGGGCGCCTGTACCGCCCGCAGCGAGGTGTCTACGCAGTGCTCAAAGCGGACCACGATGTTCTTGCCGCGTTCAGGGCCAACGGGCAGCTGACGTGCGTCTCGGCCGCAAGGTTTTACCGTCTGTGGGTCCTTCATTCGCCGCAGGCCGTGCACCTGAGTTGCGGTAACGGTGTGCCCAAGCGGGGAGTGATTGACCATGCGGCGTGCACTCACGAAGCCACCCTGGCCTACCCCGTAGCTGCATTGGCCGACGTACTCTTGCACGCGCTGAGGTGCCTGCCGGAGCTCGAAGCGTTGGTCATGGTGCAGTCCGCCACTGGCACAGGACAAATCTCGGTCAGTTTCCTGAGGAAGAATCTCATCGGGAACAGGAACGGCCGTGCCCGCGCGGTGCTGGACCTCTTGATCCCGCGTGCAGACTCCGTTCTGGAGGTTCTGGCGCATACCCACTTCGTTCGTGCGGGCCTCAATGTGAGAATGCACGTCAACCTTCCGGGGGTGGGCGAAGTGGATTGCCTGGTGGAGGAATGCCTTGTTGTCGAGTTGGATGGATCCAGCCACTTCGAACCCAGGCAGATCAAGAAGGATCAGCGGAGAAGTAAGGCGGGCATGCTCGGTGGCCACCTGACGCTGCGCTATTTCTACGACGACGTGGTGCACCGGCCAGAGGCGATGGTGGAGGAGATTCGCGCTGTGCTGCACCTATGGGCAACGGGCAGGTTCGCACCCGGCTACTGGTAGGGCTGGGCTCCGCCGTCGTGACCCTCTTCGCTGGGCGTAGGGCCGAAACACGCAGACCCTGCGGCGTGTCTCGGCCACGAGCCGGTCAAACAAGGTCAGGACGGAGGGAAACAGGCAGCCAAAAAACTAGTCCTCGTCGTTGAAGGCCCAGTCGAACATGTCGAAGACGAACTCCGAGAAGGTGCCTTCCTCGCTCTTCCACTGGCCGCGGGCGTTGTTCCGGCGGTACACGATGGGGTCCGGGACGCTGAGGTCGCCGATGCGGAAGCCCCAGGTGAAATTCTCTTCCTCGTCCTCGAGGAACATGAGGAAGCCTTCGTCGTCCACTTCGAGTTCCTCGGGGTCCCAGAAGTAGTGGTACGCCTCCATGAGGTCCTCGCAGCCGCCGATCGCAAGGTAGAACTCGCGCAGCACCAGGGGGATGGTGAACTGGTGGTCGGCGAGCTCCGCGTCCAGTTCCTCGGCGGACAGCCCGTCCTCTTCCTGCCATTCGTCTTCGAGATACTTCGGGACAAGCGCGCGGAACTTCTCGAGGAACATGTCAGTCATGGCACTTATCCTAGCTAATCCCGGGGCCGTGAATTTCCGGGCTCCAGGCGCAGCCGGTGCCACCCGCGGACAGCCAGCGGAATGCGCCAGGAAAGGCGCCACGCCACCACCCGGAAAGTGAAGACCAGGGCCGCCACAACACAGGCGGTGAGGGGATTGAAGGCGCGCAGTTCATACAGAATCGCGGTGAGGGCGGCGCCCAGGAAAGCTGGGAGTGCATAGAGGTCCCTGGCGTCGAACAGGCGGGGCACCTCGTTGGCCGTGATGTCGCGCAGCAGGCCGCCGCCCACCGCCGTCGTGACGCCCAGCAGCGCCGCGGAAATGGGATTCATCCCATAAGCCAGCGCCTTCAGTGTCCCGGTAATGCAGAACAAGCCCAGCCCGGCGGCGTCGAACAGGGTGAGGAGCGAGGTGTAGCGCTGGACGCTGGAGAACAGGAAATAGACCAGCCCCGTGGCCAGCACGGGCGGGAGCAGATAGGCAGGGTTGCTGAACGCCGCGGGCGGGCCGGCGCTGAGGATGATGTCGCGGATCACACCGCCGCCCAGCGAGACTATCGAGGCGAGCAGCAGGGACCCGATGACGTCGAATTGCTTCCGCGCGGCGAGCAGCGATCCGGACACCGCGAAAAAGAAGATGCCGGCGAGGTCCAGCCATGCCAGGGCGATGTCAAAAGAGAATGTCATGGAGCGTCCCGGCAAATTTCAGGGGGCGGATGGTGCAGCTCCAACGTTACGCTAGCCCCTATGAATAGCCCGATCCTGATCGCCTGTGCCCATGGGACCTCCAATGCGCAGGGAGCCGCCGAGGTCAACGCGCTCCGTGACGCCATTGCCGCGCTGCGCCCCGGGCTCGACGTCCGCGAAGCATATGTGGACGTCCAGCAGCCGGATCTGGTGGACGTGGTCGCCGGGCTTCCAGGGGACCCCGCAGCCTCCGCCGTCGTCGTTCCTCTGCTGCTCAGCGTGGGCTATCACGTGAAGGTGGACATCGCCAAGGCCGTGAAGAGCCGGCCGGGCACGGTGGCGGCCGCGCCGCTGGGGCCGGATCCGCGCCTCGCAGCCCTGCTGGACCAGCGGTTGCGGGAAGCCGGCGTCACGGACAACGACGCGATCGTGCTCGCCGCCGCCGGTTCGTCCAACCCGAACGCCGCGGTGAGTGTCGAGGAGCTCGCGGACCAGCTGCGGGCCCTGCGCTCCAACCGGATCGTCCCTGCGTACGGCGCCTCGGCCAAGCCGTCCGTGCCCGACGCCGTGGCCATGCTCCGCGAGGAGGCCGCGGGCGGTGCCGGGGCGGGGGAGTCGGCCGGGGGAGCCAGCGTTGGCGGCCGCGTGGTGGTGGCCTCGTACCTGCTGGCGCCGGGCTTCTTCCACGACCAGCTCGCCAAGGCCGGAGCGGACCTGGTCACCGAGCCGCTGCTGCCCTCGCCGGTGCTCGCGGAGATCGCGCTGGAACGTTACGACGCCGCTCTCGCTGCCCACGCACTCACGTCCTGAACCGCCCCGGAACAGCCCCCGAACCGCCGTCGAACGGTGAGCCGCCAAAAGCACAGCCAGCGGCGCCATTCAAGGCCTCCCGGCGAGTCATGACGAAATGTTTCCTTAGGTGACTTAGCATTTCCGGGCCTTTGTGACGTATTTCGGCGCGGCTCTACAGTCGATGCATGACTGATACAGCTCTAGCCGGAGCGTCCACGGACACCGCCGCCAAGCGCCCTGCCCGTGCCTCCCGCCCCGCCGCCAAGCCCCACGGCCAGTGGAAGGTGGACGGAACCACCCCGCTGAACGCCAACGAAACCTGGAAACAGGAAGACGACGGCCTCAACGTCCGCGAGCGTATCGAGACCATTTATGCCAAGGAAGGCTTCGACGCCATCCCCGGCCAGGACCTGCACGGCCGTTTCCGCTGGTGGGGCCTGTATACCCAGCGGAAACAGGGGATCGACGGCGGCAAGACCGCAACGCTTGAGCCGCACGAGCTCGAGGACAAGTACTTCATGCTCCGCGTCCGGATCGACGGCGGTGCCCTCACCACCGAGCAGCTGCGCGTCATCGGCCAGATCTCCGTGGACTTCGCCCGGGACTCAGCCGACCTCACGGACCGCCAGAACATCCAGCTGCACTGGATCCGCGTGGAGGACATCCCCGAGATCTGGCGCCGCCTCGAGAGCAACGGCCTGTCCACCACCGAGGCCTGCGGCGACGTTCCCCGTGTCATCCTCGGCTCGCCCGTGGCAGGCATCGCCAAGGACGAGATCATCGACCCCACCCCGCTCATCGCCGAGCTGGGCGAGCGGTTCATCGGCAACCCGCTGCTGTCCAACCTGCCGCGCAAATACAAGACCGCCATCACCGGGCACCCCAGCCAGGACGTGGTGCACGAGATCAACGACTGCGCCCTGGTCGGGGTCCGCCACCCCGAACTCGGCGTGGGCTACGACCTCTGGGTGGGCGGCGCGCTGTCCACCAACCCGATGCTCGGCAAGCGCCTCGGCGCGTTCGTGACGCCGGAGCAGGCCGCTGACGTGTGGCTCGGCGTGACCAGCATCTTCCGCGACTACGGCTACCGCCGCATGCGCACGAAGGCCCGCCTGAAGTTCCTGCTGGCCGACTGGGGCCCGGAGAAGTTCCGCCAGATCCTCGAGGACGAATACCTCGGCTACAAGCTGGCCGACGGCCCCGCCGCACCCAAGCCGTCCACCCCGGGCGACCACGTGGGCGTGCACGAGCAGAAGGACGGCAAGTTCTTCATCGGCGCCACCCCCATTGCCGGCCGCCTGTCCGGCTCGCAGCTGGTGAAGCTCGCGGACACCATCGAGGCCAGCGGTTCCCGCCGCCTGCGGACCACCCCGCACCAGAAGATCGTGGTGCTGGACGTTCCCAAGGATGAGGTGGAGCCGCTCGTGTCCGGCCTGGATGTCCTGGGCCTCTCTGCCCGGCCGTCCGTGTTCCGCCGCGGCACCATCGCCTGCACCGGCATCGAGTACTGCAAGCTGGCCATCGTGGAGACCAAGGTCACCGCGGCCACGGCCGTCGCCGAGCTGGAACGCCGCCTCGCCGACCTCGCGGACAGCGGCCAGCTCCCGCAGGCCCTGTCGCTGCACATCAACGGCTGCCCCAACTCCTGCGCCCGCATCCAGACCGCGGACATCGGGCTCAAGGGCATGATGCTTCCCACGCCCGACGGCGACCCCAGCCCGGGTTTCCAGGTCCACCTGGGCGGCGGGCTGGCTTCCACCGACCGCGAAGAGGCCGGCCTGGGGCGTACCGTCCGCGGCCTGAAGGTCTACGTCGCGGACCTGCCGGACTACGTCGAGCGCGTTGTCCGCAAGTTCGTCGCCGACCGCGCCGAGGGCCAGACCTTCGCCGAGTGGGCCCACGCAGCTGACGAGGAGGCACTGCAGTGAGCAACGGAGCCACGGTCGCGACAACCCCGGCTGCCAAGCGCTCGCACGAGGAGCTGAAGGCCCTCGCCGAGGCCGGCGCCGCCGAGCTCGGCTGGGACGCCCCGGCCCGCGACGTCATCGCCTGGGTCGAGCGCAACTTCGACATGCCCGCCGTCGCCGTCGCCTGCTCCATGGCCGACGCCGTCCTGCCGGCTCTGGTCGCCGACCAGCTTCCCGGCGTCGACGTCCTGTTCCTGGAGACCGGCTACCACTTCCCGGAATCCTACGCCACGCGTGACGAGGTGGCCGCGAACCTCCGCATCAACGTGGTGGACGTGCTCCCCGAGAACACCGTGGAGCAGCAGGACCGGCTCCTGGGCAAGGACCTCTTCGCCCGTGACGCCGCCCAGTGCTGCGCCCTCCGCAAGGTTGCCCCGCTGCGCCGCACGCTCGCCGGCTACGAACTGTGGTTCACCGGTGTCCGCCGCGACGAGGCCCCCACCCGCACCAACACTCCGCTGGTGACGTGGGACGAGGCCAACGGCCTGGTCAAGGTCAACCCGATGGCCGCCTGGACGTTCGACCAGCTGGTCCAGTACTCCGACGACAACCTCCTGCCCGTCAACCCGCTCCTGTCCCAGGGCTACCCGTCCATCGGATGCCAGCCCTGCACCCGCAAGGTGGCTCCCGGCGAGGACCCCCGCGCCGGCCGCTGGGCAGGAACCAACAAGACAGAATGCGGACTACACGTATGAGCACTTTCCTAACTGAGGAGTCCACCCTGGTGACCGACGCCGCTGAATCGACGCGCCTGTCCAGCCTGGACACCCTCGAATCCGAAGCGATCCACATCATCCGCGAGGTTGTCGCCGAGTTCGAGAAGCCCGCGCTCCTGTTCTCCGGCGGCAAGGACTCCGTGGTCATGCTGCACCTGGCCACCAAGGCGTTCTGGCCCGGTAAGGTCCCTTTCCCCGTGCTGCACGTCGACACCGGGCACAACTTCCCCGAGGTCATCGATTTCCGCGACCGGACCGTTGAGCGGCTGGGACTGAAGCTCGTCGTCGGCTCCGTCCAGGAGTTCATTGACCGCGGCGAGCTGGCCGAGCGTGCCGACGGCACCCGCAACCCGCTGCAGACCGTCCCGCTGCTTGACGCCATCCAGTCCAACAAGTTCGACGCCGTCTTCGGCGGCGGCCGCCGTGACGAGGACAAGGCACGCGCCAAGGAGCGCATCCTGAGCCTGCGCGACGAGTTCGGACAGTGGGACCCGCGCAACCAGCGCCCCGAACTGTGGAACCTGTACAACGGCCGGCACACCGTGGGCCAGCACGTCCGCGCGTTCCCCATCAGCAATTGGACCGAGCTGGACGTGTGGCGCTACATCGAGCGCGAAAACATCGAACTTCCGGGCCTGTATTACGCCCACGAGCGCGAGGTCTTCGCCCGCGACGGAATGTGGCGCGCTGTTGGCGAGGTGTCCCAGCCGCTGCCGCATGAGGAAGTCATCACCAAGACCGTCCGCTACCGGACCGTCGGTGACATGTCCTGCACCGGCGCCGTTGAATCGGCTGCCGCCACCGTGCGCGACGTCGTGATCGAAGTTGCCGCCTCCACCATCACCGAACGTGGCGCCACCCGTGCGGATGACCGCATCTCCGAGGCCGCCATGGAAGACCGCAAGAAGGACGGCTACTTCTAATGACTACCGACATTGACACCGCCCGCGCCGCGGCGCTCCTGGACGAGGCCCCGCTCGCGTCCGCTTCGCTGTTCCGCTTCGCCACCGCCGGCTCGGTCGACGACGGGAAGTCCACTTTGGTGGGCCGCCTCCTGCACGACTCCAAGGCCATCCTCGCCGACCAGCTCGAGGCTGTTGCCCGCACCTCCTCGGACCGCGGATTCGGCGGCTCGGCCGGCGGCATCGACCTCGCACTGCTGACCGACGGCCTGCGTGCCGAGCGCGAGCAGGGCATCACCATCGACGTCGCCTACCGCTACTTCGCCACTGACCGCCGCAGCTTCATCCTCGCGGACTGCCCCGGGCACGTGCAGTACACCAAGAACACGGTGACCGGCGCGTCCACCGCGGATGCCGTCGTCGTACTCATTGACGCCCGCAAGGGTGTCCTGGAGCAGACCCGCCGGCACCTGTCCGTGCTGCAGCTGCTGCGCGTGGCTCACGTGATCGTGGCCGTGAACAAGATCGACCTCGTGGACTTCAGCGAGTCCGTCTTCCGCGAGATCGAGGCCGACGTGCAGAAGGTTGGCCGCGAGCTGGGCCTGGGTTCGGACGGCATCGCCGATCTGCTGGTGGTTCCGGTTTCCGCGCTCGACGGCGACAACGTGGTGGAGCGCTCGGAGCGCACCCCCTGGTACACCGGGCCGGCGCTGCTCGAGGTGCTCGAGACTCTGCCCGCCGCCGATGAACTGGAAAGCCACCTGGAGAGCTTCCGCTTCCCCGTGCAGCTGGTGATCCGCCCGCAGGGTGCGCTCGCGCCGGACGCTGTTGCCGCCGGGCTCGACGTCGAGGCGTACCGCGATTACCGTGCCTACGCCGGACAGATCACCGAAGGTTCCGTGAAGGTGGGGGACCAGGTCAGCGTGCTGACCCCCGGCCAGGACCCGCGCACCACGACGGTCACGGGCATCGACTTCGCAGGTGCCTCGCTGGAGGAAGCTTCCGCACCGCAGTCCGTGGCGATCCGTTTGGCTGACGAGTTCGACGTCGCCCGCGGTGACACCATCGCCGCCGCAGGCACCGTCCGCGAGTCCTCGGCCGACCTGTACGCCCAGCTGTGCTGGCTGTCCCCGAAGCCGCTCCGCGAGGGTGCCAAGGTCCTGGTCAAGCACGGCACCCGCACCGTGCAGGCCCTGGTCCGCAGCGTGAACGGCAAGCTGGACCTGGCCACCTTCAACCTCGAGGGTGCCTCCAGCCTGGAGCTCAACGACATCGGGCACGCGCAGCTCCGGCTCGCCGCCCCGCTGCCGCTCGAGAACTACCTGCACCACCGCCGCACGGGCGCGTTCCTGGTGATCGACCCGATCGACGGCAACACTCTCGCCGCCGGCCTGGTCAAGGACCACCCGGGCGACCACGAGGACGAGCGCTACAGCATCTGATTTCCGCGAGTTCGCCGGAACGCCGTAAGGCCGCCGTACAGCTACGGCGGCCTCGCGGCGTTCCGGCGTTTTCGGCGGTTAAAGTGCCGCGCCGGATTCGAGGATGCGCTTGATATTCCTCAGGTCCTTGCGCGTCGCCCTGCGGATCATCGGGGCCATGAACAGTCCCGCGAGCTGCGAGAAGCCCGAGGGCTTGCCGGTGTTGCCGAGCGTCATCCGGGTACCGCCGCCGATTTCCGCCCATGTGTAGGTCGTCTGCATCGGAAACGGGCCCTGGGCGGTGCGCATCACCAGCTTCTCGCCCGGGACGTACTCGACGAATTCGTACGTGTAGCTCAGGTCCCGGCCCATGAACTTGGCGGTGAACGCCACCTTGGATCCGAGGTCGAGGGGTCCCGTCGTCAGCCGCTGCGAAGAACGGATGTTCTGGTACCACTCGGGCGCGTTGTCGGGGTCCGCGGCGTACTCTGCCACCTCTTCACGCGGCCGCCGGATGAGGATCTCGGTTTCGACATTCACCATGCTTGCGTCTCCTTCTTCGGGGGCGGTTCTTTGTGCAGCGCAGGCCCTTTGTGCGGGGCCGGGGTTTAGCCTAGAACCTACGCTAGTCCGCGCTCTTCCAGTTGGAGGCCAAGCATGGAAACCATCACCAGCCGGCTCATCAACTGGGCGTCGATCCTGGACGAGAAGACCCGTGAGCAGGCTCTGACCACCTCCCGCCTGCCCTTCATCTACCCGCACCTGGCACTGATGCCGGATGCGCACCTGGGCAAGGGCGCCACTGTGGGATCCGTCATCCCGACGCTCGGCGCGATCATTCCCGCCGCCGTCGGGGTGGACATCGGGTGCGGGATGATCGCGGTGCGGACCGAGTACACCCTTAAGGAACTCCCGCGGGACCGGAAGCCGCTGCGCGAGAGCATCGAGCGCGCCATCCCGCTGTCCGCGGGCCACAACAACCGCAAGGTAACGGCCACCGCGGAGCCACGCATCGCCGAACTGCACCGGCGTGCCGAAAAAGCCGGTTTCAACCCGGCGCAGTACGTGGCGAAATGGGACCTCCAGCTTGGCTCGCTCGGCTCCGGCAACCACTTCATCGAGGTCTGCACCGACGAGACCGACGCCGTCTGGCTGTTCCTGCATTCCGGCTCACGCGGCGTGGGCAACAAAATAGCCCAGCACCACATTGAAGTGGCGCAGGCAGTGGCCCGCGACAAGCACATCACCCTGGAGGACCGGGACCTCGCGTACCTGGAGGAGGGCACCCCGGCGTTTACGCGGTACATCAAGGAGCTGCGCTGGGCCCAGCACTTCGCCCTCCTGAACCGCGAGGAGATGATGGACCGTGTCATCCGGCAGTTCAGTGACTGGGTCGGCGGACCGGTCAAGGAGACGGAGCGGATCAACTGCCACCACAATTTCACGCAGCAGGAAACGCATTACGGAAAGTCGGTGTGGGTGTCGCGCAAGGGCGCCATCAAGGCCGAGGCGGGCGACCCCGGCCTGATTCCGGGATCCATGGGGACGGCGTCCTACGTGGTGGAGGGGCTCGGCAACACCGCCTCCCTGAACTCCTCGCCGCATGGTGCAGGCCGGGAGTATTCACGCAACGCCGCACGCAAGGCCTTCTCGCTGGCCCAGCTCAAAGAGGCCATGCACGGCATCGAGTTCCGGGCCACGGAAGCGTTCATCGACGAGATCCCGGCAGCCTACAAGCCCATCGACCAGGTGATGCGCGACGCCGCGGATCTGGTGAAGGTGCGGCACCGGCTGCGCCAGCTCGTCAATGTCAAGGGGGACTAGCCCCGAAATGTAACGGGCGCGCGGGCATGCGGATTTTTGTGGCCGAATGTGACGTTGCATGAACCTGCGTGACCCCTGATTTCCGCGCCGTTGAACCCCGTTTATGCCAGTCCCTATGGTGAATCCATGAGTACTCCCAGGCCGGGCATGACCCGCATTGTGGCCGGCGAAAGCCAGACGCCCAAGCGCCGCCGTGCCCTGGAGGTTGCGCTGGCCGTCGGACTCGTCCTGCTGATCAGCGTGGGAGCGGTTGTTGCGTCGGCTGTGGCCCGGGATTCCAATGCCTCGGCGGCCCCTGACGCGGCGGGTACCCCCGCGGCCGAGCTGAAGCTGGGCTACTTCGGGAACATCACCCACGCCCCGGCTCTGGTGGGCGTCCAGAAGGGCTTCATTGCGAAGAGCCTCGGCAGCACGAAGCTGAGCACGCAGGTGTTCAATGCCGGTCCGGCTGCGATCGAGGCGCTCAACGCCGGCGCGATCGATGCCACGTACATCGGCCCGAACCCGGCCATCAACTCGTTCGTCAAGAGCAAGGGCGAATCCGTCAGCATTATCGCCGGCGCAGCGTCCGGCGGAGCGCAACTGGTGGTGAAGCCGGAGATCAAGACCGCGGCTGATTTGAAGGGCAAGACCCTGGCCTCGCCGCAGCTGGGCGGCACGCAGGATGTGGCGCTTCGCGCCTGGCTGGGCAAGCAGGGCTACAAGACCAACACCGACGGCGGCGGGGACGTGGCGATCAACCCCACTGAGAATGCCCAGACTCTGAAACTGTTCCAGGACGGCAAGCTCGACGGCGCGTGGTTGCCTGAGCCGTGGGCCTCGCGTTTGGTGCTCCAGGCCGGGGCGAAGGTCCTGGTGGATGAGAAAGATCTGTGGGACGGCTCGCTGACGGGCAAGCCCGGCGAGTTCCCCACGACGATCCTGATCGTGAACAGGAAGTTCGCCGCCGAGCACCCGCAGACCGTGGAGGCACTGCTCAAGGGCCACGTCGAGGCCGTGAAGTGGCTGAACGACACTCCGTCCGCCGAGAAGGCCGCCGTCGTCAATGCCGCCCTCAAGCAGGACGCCGGCAAGGCACTGGCGCAGAACGTCATTGACCGCTCGCTGAAGAACATCGTGTTCACGGTGGACCCTCTCGCCGGAACCTACAAGAAGCTGCTGCAGGACGGCGTCGACGCCGGTACCACCAAGCAGGCCGACCTCAACGGCCTCTTCGACCTCCGGGCGCTGAACGCCGTGTCCGCGGAAAAGACCTCAGCTGCAGGGCTGGGCCGGGACTAGCCCGCTTCATCTGCAGCGCCGCATTAACGCACCTCGAACAAAGGACGGGACCATGCCAGTCGTACTGGAGAACCTGGGCAAGCGCTTCGGCGAAGGCGCCCCGGTGCTGGACGACGTCAACGCCACCATCGGCAAGGGCGAGTTTGTCGCCCTCCTCGGTGCGTCCGGCTGCGGCAAGTCCACCCTGCTGAACATCATGGCGGGACTGGAGCTCCCGACGTCGGGCGCCCTTGAGGTGCCCAGCGACGGCGCCGCCTTCATGTTCCAGGATTCGGCCCTGTTTCCGTGGCTCACGGCGCGCGAGAACGTTGAGCTGGCGCTGAAGCTGCGCGGCGTGGGCAAAGCCGAGCGGCGCGTCAAGGCCGCCGAACTGCTGGAACTGGTCCACCTGGCCGAGGCCGCGGACCGGCGCCCGCACGAGCTGTCCGGCGGCATGCGCCAGCGCGTGGCCCTGGCCCGCTCGCTCGCGCAGGACCGCCAGCTGCTCCTCATGGATGAGCCGTTCGCGGCCCTCGACGCCATCACCCGCGACCTGCTGCATGACGAACTTGAGCGCATCTGGAAGGAAACCGGACGCACCATCGTCTTTGTGACCCACAACGTCCGCGAGGCGGTCCGGCTGGGCCAGCGCGTCCTGCTCCTGTCCTCCCGCCCTGGCCGCGTGGTGCAGGAATGGGAAGTCACCGAAGAACACCGTACCGACGCCGGTCTTGCCGGACAGCTGACCGGGGTCATCACCGCCCGGCTGCGAGAGGAGATCCGCCGTCATGCCAAGTAACCCATCTCCCGTGGCTGAGCCCGTCGAGACCCCGCTGGTTGAGCGCGTCGAAGCACCCGGCGCTTCGTCCTCGTCTGAGGCCGAGAAAGTGCACGCCGCGCTGACCCGGTCCTCTACGGGCTCGGCCGACCTGCGTGAACTGGAATCCGGGCTCGACTCGCTGCAGTCCGACGCGGTCCGCAAGGCCCGGGTCGACTGGAGCCGCATCCTGCTGCCGGTTGCCGCCGTCGTGGTGCTCATCATTGTTTGGCAGTTCTACGTCTCGCTCGGCCTCAAGCGCCGCGACCAGGTACCCGGCCCCATGGACGTGCTGGAGCAGTTCGGCACGCTGTGGGCTGAGGGATCGCTGCAGGAAGCTGTGTGGACCTCGCTGCAGCGCGGGCTTCTGGGGTTCCTGATCAGCGTCGCGATCGCCACGCCGGTCGGCCTGCTGCTGGCCCAGGTGGCGCCGCTGCGCAGGGCGTTCGGCCCGCTGATTTCGGGGCTGCAGGTCCTGCCGTCGGTCGCCTGGGTGCCGGCCGCCATCATCTGGTTCGGCCTCACCGACGCCACCGTGTACTTCGTGGTGTTCATGGGCGCGATCCCCTCCATCATCAACGGCCTGATCTCCGGCGTGGACCAGATCCCGCCGCAGTACCGCAGCGTGGGCACCGTCCTGGGCGCCTCGAGGCTGCAGATGGCCGTGCAGATCATCCTGCCCGCGGCGCTGCCCGGCTACCTCGGCGGCCTCAAGCAGGGCTGGGCGTTCTCCTGGCGTTCGCTCATGGCCGCGGAAATCATCGCGGTGGGCGGCACCATCGGCTTCGGCCTTGGCTCCATGCTGAACCAGGGCCGCGACCTCGCCGACATGACCATCGTGATGTCCGCGATCCTCCTGATCCTGGCCGTGGGAATCCTGATCGAGCTGCTGGTGTTCGCACCGATCGAGAAGCGCCTGCTCCAGCGCCGCGGCCTCCTGGCAGGCAGCACCCGCTAAGCACCGCACTGAACCTGAAAGCCCGACGGCGATTTCCCGCCGTCGGGCTTTCTGCTGCCCGGGCGCTTGGGTGCCTGGGGGACCTGCTGCCAAACCGGGGTACATTGAGCCGCGACACGCCGCCTTTAGGCCTTCCGGGGCCCGATTCGCGGCCAAAGTGCCCCACGACGGCAGCGAAGCCGGCGAACGGCAGGGCACAAGAAAGCCCGACGGCGATTTCCCGCCGTCGGGCTTTCTGCGTACTGCTCCGTAATAAGGGTTAGCCGCGGGTCAAGGTCCCGCAGCCATGGACTGAGAAGCCTTTGGCCCATGACGGAATGGTCACGACGATCCATCCGGAGGGGATGTCGTTGTCATAAATTTCGTCAAAGGTTCCGCTAAAGCCGCTCAAGGTTTCCCAGTAGCAGAAGTCCCCCGAAGCGAATCCGTAGTACGTTCCCGGCAGGATGTCGATCCCCACCCGGTAGGTCCCGTCCCTGGTGATGCTCGTGGCCCTTGCCCCAGTTGACGGGACAGTGGTCCAAGCTCCGCAGCCATCGCTTTCGAAGCCAACGTCACTAGGAAGGATCTGCACGTAGGTCACTCCTGAGACGATGTCGTTCGCGTTGATGTCACTAACATTTCCCGAGAACCCACTGAGTCGCGCCCAGTAGCAGAATGATCCGCCTGTGGATTTGTACAGACCCGGCTTGATCTGCGTACCCACCCGGTAGGTGCCGTCGCCGCGAAGGACGGTCACAGCCCAGACCGGGAGCTTGAACGCCGGGCTCATGGTGACCCGGGTGTCCGAGTAGATCAGGCTTGCGGACACGCGGACCGTCATGGACTTGCCGTTGTCCGGGGCGGTGAGGCGGTAGGTGCGGTAGCGCGCGCCGGAGATGGCTGCGCCGTTGCGGTACCACTGGTACGCGTAGGCCGACGGCGCGGGGGAGTAGGTGCCGACGTTGGCAGTGAGGACGGAACCCAGTGACGTTCCACCGGTGATGCGCGGTGCCGTCTTCAGGTTGATAAGCGCCCTGCCAACTGTGACAGCGGCGGTGGTTACCGACCGTGTTGCGTAGCCAGGCTTGGAAACCGTGACCTTCACGTTCACCCGTGAACCGATGTAGCTCGGGTTGAAGTACAGCGCGTACCCGGTGCCGCCCTTGATTGCCACGCCGTTCCGGTACCACTGGTAACGGATTGTCGTGCCGGCGGGCCAGCCCTGCGACACCTTCACAGTGGAGCCGTAACGGTGGGTTCCCACGACGGTCAGGGGCTTGGTGGCAACGATCGTCCCAGCGGCAATGGTGCGCGCGGCCGAGAACCGGTCCACTGTCACAAAGCCGGCCTTGGTTGCACGCACCCGGACCTTGAGTGCCTTACCGTAGTCGGCCGCGGAGGTGGTGTAGGTACGGCCGACAGCTCCCGTGATGGCCGCTGTTCCGCGGTACCACTGATAGGACAGCGCCGCACCGCCGGGAGCCCACGTCCCTGCATTCGCCGTCTGCGCCTGGCCCACGCGGGCGGTTCCGCTGACGGTGGGCACTGGTGCGGTTACGAAGGTTGCAGCCAGGCCGGTGACCTGGACGGAGGAGAGTCCCACCGAGGTGAAGCCCGGCGCTGACAGGGTCATTTTGGCCCACAGCTTCTGTCCGACGTCGGCGGCGGTGACTGTGTAGCGCGCGGCTGTGGCCGATTCGATCGCCAGAATCCCGCGGAACCACTGGTACGTCACCGTTCCCTGGTTGGCGGAGTTATCCCACTGCGGCGTGGCCAGCGACAGCTCCTGGCCGACTGCAGGACGGCCGTTCAAGACGTTGCTCCAGGCAACCCCGGTGAAGGCGGCGGGCCGTACCGTGACAGCCGCAGCTGACGCTTCGGTGCCGGGAGTCTGCGCGTCCGACGACGCCACGACAGTGAGCTGGACGCTCTTGCCTGCCATCGATGGGAGGACGGTCAGGACATCGGCTTCGCCGACGGCGTGACCCGCGGTCTGGACGGGGACGCCGTCGATGACCCAGCTGTAGTGGATCCAGCCGGCGCCGCTCCACTGGCCGCCCGTGGATGTGACGGTACCGCCGACCACGGGGTCGCCCTCAATAACCGGAAGACTGGTGTTTTCGGGGGCGGCCGGCGCCACCTCCGCGGGCACTGTTTCCGTGGGTGTCACCTCGGCGGGAACCGTTTCGATTGGCGTGGCCTCCGGCGGCGTGATTTCCGGAGCCGGGTCGACAGGTGCCGGATCAACCGGCTGATCCACAGGCGCCGGATCGGCGGGAGCCGGTGCGGGCTCCGTAACCGTGCCTGTTTCCATCGGCAGCGCCTGTGCTGCCGGAGCCATCAGGAGTCCGGCGAGCAACGCGATGCTGCCGGCTGTGGCAATGCTCCTGGTCAGACGACCAGGGCGCGTCCGCGTACGGACGTTTTCGTGCAGAGACAACTAGTCCCCTTCCCCCATGTTGAGACCGATCGGAGATTCCGATCTCGGTTATTGTAAGGCCGGTCACAGACATTTCCGGTCCGGGAGCCCAACGACGGCGGGACGCTAAACAACCTGCCCCAATATGACGCAGCGTTACCTTGCGTGAACTGGTGTTTCCGCGCCGTTGGCCGGGCCCGTAACACAGCCCTACCGTTGATTCATGGCAATTCAGGACATTTACCCCACTGCGCTGCGCCTCCTCGGCCGCCCCGTGCTGGTGGTGGGCGGCGGACGCGTTGCTGCGCGCCGCGCGAAGGGCCTGCTCGACGCCGGTGCCCGCGTCACCGTGGTTGCTCCCGAGGCCACCGCCGCGCTCCGCGAACTCGCCGACGCCGGCCTGCTCACCTGGGAGCCCCGCACCTACCGCTCCGACGACGTCGACGGCGTGTGGTTCGTTCAGACCGCCACCGGCGATCCCGCCGTGGACACTCTGGTTGCCGCCGACGCCGAGGCGCAGCGCGTCTGGTGCGTCAACGCCTCCGACCACGAATCCTCCGCCGCCTGGACGCCCGCCGTCGCCGAGGTGGACGACGTCAAGATCGCCGTCAACGCCGGGGGGGACCCGCGCCGCGCCATGGCCCTGCGGGACGCCGTCGCCACCGCCCTGGAATCCGGCGACCTGCCGCTGCGCCGCCGCCGGGCCCACCGCGGATCCGTTGCCCTCGTTGGCGGCGGTCCCGGCGACACCGGCCTCATCACGGTCCGTGGACGCCGGCTGCTCGGCCAGGCCGACGTCGTGGTTGCGGACCGCCTCGGCCCCCGCGAACTGCTCAACGAACTGGCCCCCGACGTGCGCGTCATCGAGGTCGGCAAGACCCCCGGCCACCACCCCGTGCCGCAGGCCGAGATCAACCGGATCCTCGTCGACGAGGCACTCCAGGGCCACCGCGTGGTCCGTCTGAAGGGCGGCGACCCGTACGTCCTGGGCCGCGGCGGCGAGGAAGCAGAATTCTGCCGGCAGCACGGCGTCGAGGTTGAAGTGGTTTCCGGCGTGACCTCGGCGATCTCCGTCCCCGCCGCCGCAGGCATCCCGGTCACCCACCGCGGCCTGGCCAAGGGCTTCAGCGTTGTCACCGGACACGAGGAACTGTCCGAGGTGCCGGCCCGCCCCGACCACACCGTGGTCCTGCTCATGGGCGTCGGCCAGCTGCGTGAATCCGCGGCCGCCCTCGGCGCAGCCGGTCTGCCCGGTGACACGCCAGTTGGTATTGTGGAAAACGGCTACCTGCCGGACCAGCGCGTCACCATAGGCACCCTCGGCACCATTGCCGACCAGGCCGAGGCCGCCGGCGTCGCCAATCCTGCAGTGATCGTCATCGGTGACGTGGTCCGCGTCAGCCCGTTCGCGCCGTCGCACTTCAAAACCGCGGACTACAGCACCACCAGCCCCAACAAGCCCCGCACCAGCACCACCCGCGTTCTCACCCCCTGAAACCCACCGATTGCTCCATAACTGCCCTTGTGAAGGTTCAAAAGGGCGCCTACGGAGCAATCGATGCAGAAGAAAAGGAACACAGCCGTGTCAACCAGCACCACCGTAGGAACCGCCGCCCGCCCGTTGCGCGTGGCCGTCATCGGATCCGGCCCGGCCGGCGTCTACGCAGCGGACATCCTCACCAAGAGCGAGGCCGTCAAGAGCGGCGAGCTGACCGTGAGCATCGACCTCTTTGACCGCTACCCGGCACCCTACGGCCTGATCCGCTACGGTGTGGCCCCGGACCACCCGCGCATCAAGGGCATCGTCAACGCCCTGCACAAGGTCCTGGACCGCGGCGACATCCGCTTCTTCGGCAACGTTGACTACGGAACGGACCTCTCCATCGAGGACCTGCGCGCCCACTACGACGCCGTCATCTTCGCCACCGGCGCCATCAAGGACGCCGACCTGAACATCCCGGGCATCGAACTCGAGGGTTCCTTCGGCGGCGCCGACTTCGTCTCCTGGTACGACGGACACCCTGACGTGTCCCGCGAATGGCCGCTGGATGCGAAGGAAATCGCCGTGATCGGCAACGGCAACGTCGCCCTCGACGTGGCCCGCGTCCTGTCCAAGCACGCCGACGACCTCCTGGTCTCCGAGATCCCGGACAACGTCTACGCCGGCCTGAAGGCATCGCCCGTCACCGACGTCCACGTCTTCGGCCGCCGCGGCCCCGCCCAGGTCAAGTTCACCCCGCTGGAGCTGCGCGAGCTGTCCCACTCCAAGGACGTGGACATCATCCTGTACCCGGAGGATTTCGAGTTCGACGAGGAGTCGGACCGCCAGATCCAGAGCAACAACCAGACCAAGACCATGGTCGGAACGCTCACCAACTGGATCGCCGAGCAGCCCGAGGACGTCTCCGAGCTCAAGGCCTCCCGCCGCCTGCACCTGCACTTCCTGCACAGCCCGGTGGAAATTTACGACGACGCCGAGAACCCCGGGCGCGTCAGCGGCATGAAGTTTGAACGCACCGAACTGGACGGCACGGGCAACGCCCGCGGCACCGGCGAGTACGTCGACTACCCGGTCCAGGCCGTCTACCGCGCCATCGGCTACTTCGGCTCCGCCCTCCCGGAGATCGAGTTCGACCACAAGAAGGGCGTCGTTCCCAACGCCGGCGGCCGTGTCCTGGACGCCTCCGGCGAGCACGTCCCGGGTATCTACGCCACCGGCTGGATCAAGCGCGGACCGGTCGGCCTCATCGGCCACACCAAGGGCGATGCCCTCGAGACCGTGACGTTCCTGCTGGAAGACCGCGAGAACCTGCCGGTTGCCGAGGCACCTGCTGCCGGCGCCGTCGTCGACCTGCTCGAAAGCCGCGGCGTGGAGTACACCACCTGGGAAGGCTGGCTGGCCCTGGACGCCCACGAACTCGCCCTCGGCGCCGAGGCCACCGCTGCCGGCGGCTCGCACGGCGTTGAGGTTGTGCGTGAGCGCATCAAGGTGGTTCCGCGTGAGGACATGGTCTCCATCTCCCGCGACGGAATTGCCGCCAGCGTCTAACTTCCAAAGCCAACGCGGGGTCACTTCGCGCCCATTCCACTCCGGATATTGGGCGGGATCTGACCCCGCGTTGCTTTTAAGCTCCCGCGCCGCCGGCGGCCATGAGAGCCAGCCGGCCAAGGGTTTCCCGGTTTCGCACCGTGATGACCGGATCGCGCAGCACCTTGGGAACCGCCAGGCCGGGGCCGCGGACCGCGTCCTCGGTCATGGTTACCCGGCACTGCCCGCCGAGGTCCTCGAGGGTGATGACCACCTTGGCCTCGCCGATGGGCCAGCCGCGGGCGATCAGTTCGAGCCGCCGCTCGGGTTCCACCGCCGTGACCTTGGTTGAATCGTTGATGAGCAGCGGCCAGACGCCCACTGAGTGGTGCAGCAGAGCGCCAACCGCCGGCCAGTGCGCATCCACGTCGCGGATTCTCGAGGCACCCACCACCCAGCCGGAGTAGAGCCAGCCGTCCGCTATCACCCTCCAGACGGCCGACGCCGGTGAATTGAAGACCTGCGTGACGGTTGACATGCTGTTCCTTTCGTCGGCCGAACCCCGGCGCCGGGCGGCGGAGTTGGGCGCCCATCCCTACATCCTGCCGAACTTTGACCGGACCAGGGCGAAGATTCCGTAGCAAATAAAGCCGGCCCCGATAGCAAATAGCAGGTAGGGCCCGTAATCATGGTCGCGCAGCGCCTGGAGGCTGCCATCGAGGCCGGTGGATTCCTCGGGCGTGTGCTTGGCGGCGGCGATGGCGAAGAGCAGCCCGGCGAGGAACAGTGCGATGCCCTTGGCCACGTGTCCGGTGACGCCGAGGGTGTCGATGAGTTTGCCCCGGCGGGTGCCCTCAAAGTGGAAGAGCTCCTCCTTGAAGCCGCGCCGGACTCCTTTCACCACAAAGTAGATGCCCACGCCGATGACCGTCAGCCCCAGTGCACTCAGGAGTACTCCGCCTAACGGATTGCTGAGCAGGGCTGCGCTCACGTCCTTCGTGGACTCGCCGGAGTCCCCGCGAAGCCCCACTGCAAAGCCGCCGAAACTGAGGCCGATGCTGCCGTAGGCGACCGCGAGGAAGCCGGAGGAGATCAGCTTCCCGATCCGTTCCTTGCGGGGCAGGTGGCGGGCACGGAGGGTGGCCTCGCTCAGCTGCCAGAGGGAAAGCCCGGCGCAGCCGACCATGCCCGCCCACATGAGTGCCGGCCCCCAGGGATTGGCGGCCAGCTGTTCGATGGCGCCGGTGGGCTCGGCCTGCCCGGGATGCCCGAAGGCCAGCGCAATCGCGATCGCGCCGAGAATGATGTGCAGCAGGGCCATGACAGCGAAACCTGAACGCGCGACGACGTCGAGCGCCTTGGTGTTCGATGCAGCCTCTGCGGCGTCGGCCGCCTCGCTGATCGTCGAGTCGTTGTCCGTCATGCCCTCCGGGTGAGTTGTTGCCGCTTAGCCGTTCATCGGCCCTTCCGCGTGGATGCGCTCCGAGCCTTCACCCACGAGCTTCACCGTGCAGCGCACCACGAGGTCGTCGGGTGCTGTGTCGATGTCCACGAGGGCGTCGCCGGCGCTGAGGACGGTGAATACTGCCGAGCCTTCCGCAACGTCGAATCCCTTGCTCCTTGCGGCCTGTGTGGCGTTGGCCAGCGCCTCGCGCTTCAGCCCGTCCACGTACGACTGGTCGTCCTCGCGTTCGGAGTCGCCGAATGCCCAGCCGAAGAGTGTTCCTGTTGATCCCATGGCGTTGATTTTACGCACAGAACCGTTGATATTACGGGCCGCCGTAACGTTAGTAAGTGTGCTTACCATAAAGCGGGCGACGGCGGCGGGGCACTTGGGTGCCCTGCCGCCGTCGTGCGCGGATGTGGTCCGCGGGACTTAGAATTCGGCGTTCACGAATCCCACCACAATGGCGGTCCACCAGCAGACCTGCGAGATGGCCAGGCATAGGAGCATGTGGATCCGCTGGCCGACCGGCAAGCCGGCGAAGGTGGTTGTCGGGTCCTTGATCACGAGCCGGCGCATGAGCGGAATCAGCATGATCCCGTTGAGCATCAGCACCAGCACGGCTCCGAGTTTCACCAGGGTCCAGGGGTTGCCGAGGTTCGGGCTGAGGAAGGCGCCGGTGAGCAGCAATACAGCAGTTCCGGACCAGATCAGGGGGCTTGCCGCGCCGTCGAGGCGGATGGTCTCGGCGAGTTCGCGCTTACCGATGAGCCACAGAAATCCATGCCAGTCCACCAGCAGGATTGCTCCGAATGCCAGCACCAGCGCCAGGATGTGAATGGACAGGGCGATGACGTGGGGCGGCCCTTGCAGGGTCACCGACAGTCCCATCATTACGGAAAGGACCCACGCCACGGTAGCTGCGACGCAGAGGATCCCCACCAGGCGACGGGATGATTTGTGGGTTTTCCGCGGGAGCCTGCGTCCCGCGGCGGCGCTGTATGTCACGGTGTACCTCCATGTGCCTGAAGGATTTACTCGAGTGGGGCGGAGTTCCGCCGCGAGGTAGACCGCTGCCCTGAGCATGTGACCGAAACCTTGGAAAATCCTTGGAAAAACCCTGCGGGACACCCAAGAATGGTCCCCCCATTTGGGGGGGGTGTTGCTCCCGCGGCCGGTTACTCCCGCAGCCGGTCCGAGCAGGAATTGAGGTTCCGGTGCACGCTGGCCACGGCTGCATCGCCGTCATGTGCTTCGACGGCGTCCACGAGCTCGCCGTGGCCCGCGTGCGGGAGGCCGTTGAAGCCCGGGCGCAGGTGCTGCTTGAGCAGGTCGGCGTGGAAGACGTCGCCGAAGCTGACGTACAGCTCGTGCAGGAGGGGGTTGCCGGAGGCCTGTGCCAGCCGCTCGTGGAAGCCCCAGTCAGCTCGCGCCCAGCCCGCATAGTCCGCGGCATTCCAGGCGTCATCACGCTCGGTGAGCAGCGCGCGCATGGCGGCGACGTCGTCGGCCGTTGCATGCCTGGCGGCGAGGCGGGCAGCCTGGGTGTCCAGCCCGACGCGGACCTCGAGGATGTGTTCGTTGGTGTGCTCCTTGTAGAGCCGGCGGGCGGCTCCGGAGATTTCGCTGGTGGCACGGACGTATGTTCCGTCGCCGCGCCGGACCTCGAGCATGCCGCTGTGGGCCAGGGCCTTGACGGCTTCACGGAGTGTCCCGCGGGACACCCCCAGCCCGGACATGAGCTCCGTTTCGGACGGGATGCGCTGCTGCAGCGGCCACTCGCCCGTCTGGATCATCTCGCGGAGTTTGGCGGTGACTTCGTCCGCCAGCGGCGGGCGGTGGGACGTGCTCAGGGTCATGGCGTCCTATTCTTTCATTCCGGGGGTGCCTGGGGTGCGCGTTCCGGCGGCCTTGCCGGCGGCGGCGGATCCCGATGCGCTGACCCCGGCGGCCCGGCGGCTGCTCAGGAGGTGGGCCACGACGATCTGCACCACGGCGACGGCCAGGAGCAGCGCCAGCGGCAGCATCCAGCTCCCCGTGGCGCTGTGCAGCAGGCCCATGCCGAACGGCCCGACGGTGGCCAGAAGATAGCCGCTGGACTGGGCCAGGGTGGACAGTGCCGTGGTCTCGGCGGTGTTCCGGCCGCTGCGGCTGATGATCACCATGACCAGCGGGAAGATGCCCAGGCCGAAGCCCAGCAGGACCGCCGGGATGACGGCCAGCGAAACGGGGAGGACGAGGAGTGCGGCGATGCCGGCGGTCATGGTGAGGGTGGCCATGTAGACGGCGGGACGCAGCATCCGCGGCCGGGAACCGATGGCGATCAGCACCATGCCGGCCGGAACCGAGACCAGCTGCATGACGCCGAACATGAGGGCGCTGTCCGCAGCGCTGAGGCCCATGGTGGTGAGCATGTACGGGAACCAGCTGAGCAGGGCATAAGCGAGCAGGGCCTGCAGGGTGAAGATGGCCGTGAGCAGCAGCCCGGTCTTGGTGCGCAGCAGCGGCCACGGGGAGATGTGTCCGGCCGTTTTCCGGACAGTGTTGCGGTGGGCGTGCAGCGTCACGGGCAGGAAGCCCAGGAACGCGGACAGGGCGAGGACCCCGATAGTGCCAAGCCCGGCCGACGGCGACCCCAGCAGCTGTGAGAGGGGAACCACGGCTACAGCCATGACGGTGGCGCCGCTGGTCATGGTCACCGTATAGACGGCGGTCATGAGCGAGGTGCGGGCGGCGAAGTGCTCCCGGATGAAGGAGGGCATGGATACGTTGCAGACAGCCAGGCCCGACATCCCGACCACCGTGCCCAGCACCAGCATGCCGGTGGTGGGAATGCCCCGGACCAGCAGTCCGCCGGCCAGCAGGCCCAGCGCGAGCAGGATGGCCTTCTCCACGCCGAGCTTCCCTGTCAGCCACGACGTCGCGGCACCGGCTACGGCGAAGCACAGCGTGGGAATGGAGGGGATGAGCGAGGCGACCAGCGGCCCGTAGCCCAGAACCTGCTGTAGGTCGTGCAGCAGGGCAGAGGCGCCCGTGATCCCGGCCCGCAGATTCAGCCCGATCAGCACCAGGGCAATGACGCCGGCGACGACGGCGGACCGGGGCTTGGTCGGGTGGGTGGCCATGGTCGGGGGTGCTGAAGAAGTGGTCGCCATCCCTTAACGTTAGACGTTTGACGTTTGATGTCTAGAACTTTGTGGGGAAACTCTCGCGGGCACTCCGGCCCGGGCATAGACTCGGGCCAGCAGGAGCACCGCCCCCAGCGACCCGGCAATGGGAAAGGACGCCGCCCAGCCATGACAGCCGAAGGCCTTGAAGCCGAGAAGAAGTACGACGTCGACGCCGGCACGGCGCTGCCCGAGCTGGCCGCCATTCCCGGCGTGGCCCGGGTGGGCGAGCCGCACGAAGCCCAGCTTGAAGCGGTCTACTTCGACACCGATGACCTGGTTCTCGCCGCCCGCCGCATCACCCTGCGGCGCCGCAGCGGCGGGGCCGACGCCGGCTGGCACGTAAAGCTGCCGCCCGGACCCGCGTTGGAAGAGGGACCTGGTCCCCGCTTGGAGATCCACGCCCCGCTGGGCCAGGCCGACGTCGTTCCCGGGAAACTGCTGGCCCACCTGCACGCCTACCTCCGCGGGTCCGACCCCGCACCCGTGGCCCGGCTGAATACGCGGCGCACCACGCACGCACTCTACGGGGACGACGGCGTGCACCTCGCCGACTTTGCAGACGACTTCGTGGAGGCCGAGCTTCTTCAGGGGGCTGGCCAGCAGCCGGCAGGCCAGAAGCAGCAGTGGCGCGAATGGGAACTCGAGCTGGTTCACGGCCAGCCGGACGTGTTCAAGGCAGCGGCCGGGGTCCTGGCCGCGGCAGGTGCCCGGCCGTCGGCGCATGAGTCCAAGCTGCGCCGTGCACTCGGGGAAGTCCGGCCGGAAGCCCAAGGGGCCGAAACAGCAGGCACGGCAGCAACTGACGGCGGGGCGGTCCCTGATGGCGGGGCAAAGCAGCCCGGCGGCAGGAAACCGGGCAAGAAGTGGCCGGTGTCCGCCGTCGTAAGCGCCTACCTGGCGGGGCAGATCAGCGAAATCCTGGCCAACGACGCCCGGGTGCGGCTGGAGGAACCCGATGCGGTCCATGCGATGCGCTCGGCCACGCGCCGCGTGCGGTCGGCGCTCGGGGTTTACCGGAAGCTCTACGGCCAGGGCGCGGTGGGCAGGCTGCGCGACGAGCTCAAGTGGCTGGGCCGGATCCTCGGCACGCCCCGCGACGCCGAAGTCATGCAGGACCGGCTGCGGACGCAGATCGGCACGCTTCCGCCGGGGGAGGCTGCCGACGACGTGAAACGGCGGATCGAGCGCGAACTGGGCACCAGGCTGGACGCCGGCTACCGCAAGACGCAGGAGGTGCTCCTGACCGACCGCTACTTCCGGCTCCTCGACGACCTTGAAGACTTCCGTGACCACCCGCCCGTCCGCCCGGCGGCTTCCGCGCCCGCGCGCAAGGCCGCCCGCAAGCTGGTGGGCAAGTCGACCACACGGCTGCGCCGCGCCCATAAGTCTGCCCGGCGGGTCAAGGACGGCGCCGGCGAAAGGCCCGGCATGGAACTGAGGGACGCCACCGCGCACGAAACCGCGCTGCATCAGGTGCGCAAGGATGCCAAGCGGCTGCGGCATGCGGCCGAGACCGTGGATCCGGTCTTCGGCCGGCGCGCCGCCAAGCTGGCCAAGGCGGCGCATAAACAGCAGAAGATCCTGGGCGACCACCATGACAGCGTGATGGCGCGGATTTTCCTGGGGAAGCTCGCTGGCGGCGCGGACCTGCCGGAACCGGTGGCCACGGCCTACGGCTCGCTCCTGAAGGGGGAGGAGAAGAGCGCCGCCAAGGCCCAAGCCAAGTACCGCAAGGCGCACCGGAAGTCCCGGAAGCGGATCCGGCGCGGACTCGCATAGCGGAGCGTCCGGTGGATGAGCACGCCGAGGGGCATGAACCCAGCCCGGTGGGCCCCGTCATCAGCCTGGCCCACGTGGACGCCGGCATGCTGCCCGAGGTGGGCGGCAAGGCTGCGAGCCTTGGCGTGCTCCTGGCCGCCGGATTGCCGGTGCCGCCCGGCTTCTGCGTCACCACCGCGGCGTACCGGCGGGTGGCAGAGGCAGCGGGAGCGGACCCTTCGGGGCCGCCGGAGCAGACGCGCGGCAGGCTGGAGGGATTCCCGATTCCCGAAGACATCGCCGGGGCCATCCTTGCCGCCTACGCCGCCCTGGGCGGTGACACCCCGGTGGCCGTGCGGTCTTCCGCCACCGCCGAGGACCTCCCGGAGGCCAGCTTCGCCGGCCAGCTGGACTCCTATCTCAACGTCGCCGGCCCTGACGCGCTGCTGGATGCCGTCCGCCGCTGCTGGGCCTCGCTGTGGACGGACCGGGCCGTGGCCTACCGCGCAGATCACGGGATCGATCAGCGACCACTGGGCATCGCCGTCGTCGTTCAGGAAATGGTCGACGCCGAGGTGGCCGGGGTGATGTTCACGGCCAACCCGGTGACCGGGCGGCGCAAGGAGACCGTGATCGACGCAGCGCCCGGACTCGGTGAGGCGCTGGTCAGCGGGGCCGTGAACCCCGACCGGTTCACGGTGGATGCCGCCACCGGCCAGATCCTCCAGCGGAGCCCGGGAGGCAACCGGCCGGCGTGCCTGACGGATGACCAGGTCCGCGCGCTGGCCGGGCTCGGTACCCGTGCGGAGGAGCTCTACGGCCAGCCGCAGGACCTGGAGTGGGCCATCGCACCGGACGGCGGGATCCGGGTGGTGCAATCCCGTCCCATCACCACGCTGTTTCCGCTCCCCGAGCCCTACAACGGCGACGGCGTCCGGGCATACCTGTGTGCCAGCCTGCTGCAGGGGCTGACCCGGCCGCTGACGCCGATGGGGCTGGCATCCTTCATCCTGATGAGCGACAGCAGCCGGTCAGCAGGCGGCGGACCGGCTGCCTACCGGTCCGTCCAGGTGGGGATGCGCATGTATGTTGACGTCACCTCCCTGCTGCGCAGCAAAGGCGGGAGGCGCGGCCTGCTGAGGGCCATGAAGGTGGCCGACGCCAGATCCGTGGACGTGCTGGCCTATCTTTCCGCTGACCCGCGTTTCGCCCTCGCCAGGGAATCCAACCTGGCGTCGCTGAAAGCGGGGCTCCGGGCCTCGCCGCCCCTGGGCCTGCTGGGGCACACCCTGCGCGCGATGGCCAATCCCGCCGCTGCGCTGGAGCGGGTCAGGGAAGCGGACCATGACCTGGACCGGGTGCTGGTACTGCCGGAGCCGGCCTCCGGCGCCGCGCGGCTGGACTTCGTGGAACGCGTCCTCACCAAAGACATCACGCCCGCCCTGATGCGGGCGCTGCCGCCGGCGGCCGCCGGGTACATCTGGCTCGGTCTGGCCCGGCTGCTGCTCGGCAGGCTTGCCAAGCCGGGCGACCTGCAGGCCGTGCTGCGCGGCTTGCCGCACAACGTGACCACTGAGATGGACCTGGAGCTCTGGCGCACCGCCACCGCAATCCGGGAGGACCCGGAGTCCCTGCGCGCACTGACCGGGGAAGAGCCGCAGGTACTCGCCGGCCGCTATGTCGAAGGAAGGCTGCCCGCCGTCAGCCAGGGCGTACTGCGCCGCTTCCTTGCCACGTACGGACACCGTGCGGTGGCCGAAATCGACCTCGGCGTTCCCCGGTGGGGCGAGGATCCCGCCCACATCATCAATGTCGTGGCCAATTACCTGAAGCTGGCGGACCCGGAGCTCGCACCCGACCGGCTCTTCCGGCGGGCCGCGGAAAACGCCGAAGCCAAGGCCGCCGAGCTGGCCGCGCGCGCCGCCCGAACCCGGGGCAGGCTGTTCGGCAGGATCGTGGGGCACAGCCTGCGCCGCGCACGCGAAACCGCGGGAATGCGCGAGTACCCCAAGTTCCGGCTGATCGTGGCCTTCGACGTCCTCCGCCGCCAGCTCCAGCAGGTGGGCCAGGACCTCGCACGCGCCGGCCGGATCCCGGCACCGGACGACGTCTTCTTCCTGGACCTCACCGAAGCCCGGGTGGGCCTGCGCGGTGCCGACCTGCGCGGCCTCGCCGCCGAACGCCGCCGGAACTACGAACGCGAGATGCGGCGCCGGCACATCCCACGCCTGCTGCTCTCCGACGGCACCGACGCCGAGGCGGCCATGGCCGCGCAGACCCGGGCATCTTCGGCCGGGCAGCCTGGAGCCCTGGCTGGGGCGGCGGCCTCGGCCGGCACCGTGACAGGCAAAGCGAGGGTCATCCTGGACCCGGCCGGCGCGCACCTGGAGCCGGGCGAAATCCTCGTGGCGCCGTCGACGGATCCGGGGTGGACGCCGCTTTTCATGACCGCCGGGGCGCTGGTCATGGAAATGGGCGGACCCATTTCCCACGGTGCCGTTGTGGCCCGCGAATACGGGATTCCCGCCGTCGTCAGTGTTCCCGACGCCACCCTGCGGATCAAAACCGGGGACACCGTCACCGTGGACGGTGCCGCGGGGACGGTCACCGTGGAGGCGTGACCCCTCCCGGTCCGCCGGGGGCGGCCGGTAGGATCGCGACCATGGAATCCGTCGTGATGTACAGCCTTCGTGAGGGCGTTGACCGCTCGCGCGTTCTCGAGACCTTCCCCCGCCACAAGGCCTACTACGAGGAGTTCCGCGCCGCCGGCGGCGGGATCCTCGCCCTCGGTCCATTCCAAACCCCGGATCCGGCAGGCTCATCGATGGGAATCTTCACGTCGCGCGAGGACGCCGAACGCTTCATCGCCGGCGACCCCTTCGTCACCGAAGGGCTCGCAGAGCCGCGCATCCTCGACTGGAACGCCGTGCGTTTCGAATAGGCGCCAAGGCCCAGCGATATAAGGCAGGAGGCCGCATGAGCACTTTCGTTCTTGTCCCGGGCGCCGGGGGAGTGGGCTGGTACTGCCACCGGCTGGTGCCGGAGCTGGAACGGCTGGGACACCGGCCAGCCCCAGGCACGCGAGCTCAACGACCGGCTGAATGGACGCAGCGGCGGTTTCGATGAGCGCGTCCACTTCCTGCACGACGTTCCCCCGGAAGTGGCCGCCGCGGGCGCCGGAGTGCAGCGCGCTCCGTCGGACACGCCCTTCGGGCAGCCCTGCGGGATTGACCGCTGGCCCGACGTGCCCACCAGGGTCCTGGTGGGCCGCGACGACCGTTTTTTCCCGTTGGACTTTCAGCGCCGTGTAGCCCAGGCGCGGCTTGGCCTGGGGATTGATGAAATTCCGGGCGGACACCTGGTCGCCCTGAGCAACCCTGTTGAACTCGCAGTCCGGCTGGACGGCTTTGCCCAGGGATTCGTCTGAGCGCGGACCCCTCGGACCGGCGGATCCTTTCGGCGGTCCGGGCCGCGGGCGTGGCTCAGCCCGCGTGCCGCGCCCCCAGCCGGGCGACCGCCAGCGCCAGCCACAGCTGCACCCGGTCCGCGGTGACGGAGGGGTCGTACCCGGTGAGTTCGGTAATCTGCGCCAGCCGGTAGCGGACCGTGTTCCGGTGCAGCGTGAGGGCCTCGGCGACGGCGGCAACGGAGCCGTTGTTGCCCAGGTAGCTCTCCAGTGTGGCCATCAGCTCGGCGCCGTGGGCGGCATCGAAGCTGCGCAGCGGATCCAGCGACTCGTTGGCCATGTCCGCCAGCGGCACGTCCTCGCTGGCCAGCAGCAGGGAGGTCAGGCTGAGCCGCTCCGGCTCGTTGACCGGCAGCCCATGGCTCGCCGCATCACGCGCCTCGAAGTAGCTCCAGCGCAGGCCGTTCGGCCTGGTGTACGCGCCGCCGATGCCGATGGTTGCGTGGATGCCGGCCTCGGCGAGGTGGTCGCTGAGGCTTTTGGCCATCGCCGTGGCGCCGCGTCCGTCGTCGGGCACCACGGTCACCAGGTCCTTTCCGACGACGGCGGTCACCGCGTTCTCGAGCGCCTGCGGCAGCGAGGAGCTGACCAGCTGCTTGTGGTGCGCCTCGGATCCGGCCAGGATCACCACGTTCTTGCGGGTGCTGTTGATCCCCGTCCCGGCGAGCCGCCGCTGGGCCTCGCTGGGGTCCAGGGTTCCGTGGATCACGTCCTCAAGCACCTGGCCGCAGAGTGCCCGCTCGGCCTGGCGCTGCTTGACCATGTTGTTGAGCTCCACGCTGATGAGGTTCTGCGCGTAGCCGATGATGCCGGAGTCCTCGAACGGCTGCTTCACCCAGAGCGTGCAGGCATCGCGGCGGCCCGTGGGGATGGGGTAGGTGGTCCACGAGTCTGCGGACGGCGGTTCGCTGCCGCTGTTGTACAGCTGGGCGGTGAACTGGGTGAGGGCGATGTCGGTGCGGAGCATGCCGCCCAGGTGCCGCAGGAGCTCGGCCAGGCCGCCGCCGGTGAGCAGCGCGCGGGCCAGGATCTGGTGCCCGGCGATGAGCCGTTCGAGCTTCGAGTAGTGGTCCGCGGACTGGGCGTCGGCCACGAGCTTGCTGATGGCGATGAACGGGGTGCCGTAGGGCACCTCGACCACAGGCAACCCCCAGCGGTTCGCCTCCGCGATCAGGGCCGGCGGGACGGCGTCGTGCGAGAGCCCCACGCCGAAGCCGATCCCGACGGCCCCCGCGCGCTGGACCTGGCGGACAAAGCGGCGCTGTTCGGGCGCACTTTTCATGCGCAGCCCGGTGGTCAGCACCAGTTCGCCGCCGTTAAGGAAGCGCTGCGGGTCCTCCAGTTCGGTGACCGCAACCCAGCGGATGTCCTGGTGCGAAGTGGTCTCCGCGAGGCTGGATTTCTTGAGTCCCAGAGACTGCACGGCCAGCAGCGCCGCGAGGGAAATTGCCATGGATCAAGGGTAGCGGGAGGCTGGCCGATCGCACTAAAGCGCCGGGCCAAGGGTGTGCAGGTGGCTATTCCCCGCGGTGTCGGGCTGGAATAGGCTCGAGTCAGCCGCATCACACTATTCAGGACGAAAGAGGTTGTACACCGTGGTTCAAACCTTGCAGAACTTCATCAACGGAGAGTTCGTCACGCCTGCGGGCACTGCCCTGATCGATATCGTGAACCCCGCAACCGGCGACGTCGTGGCCAAGTCGCCAGTGTCCGTGGAGGCCGACGTCGACGCCGCCATGGCCGCCGCCAAGGACGCCTTCAAGTCCTGGAAGCATGTGACTCCCGGGCAGCGCCAGCTCATGCTGCTCAAGCTCGCCGACGCCATCGAGGCCAACAGCGACGAACTCGTCGATGCCCAGCACCGCAACACCGGACAGGTCCGTTCCCTGATCGCGTCTGAGGAAGTGGCCGCCGGCGCCGACCAGCTGCGCTTCTTCGCCGGCGCCGCGCGCATCCTCGAAGGCAAGTCCGCGGGCGAGTACTTCGAGGGCCACACCTCCTTCGTCCGCCGCGAGCCGATCGGCGTCGTGGCCCAGGTGGCGCCGTGGAACTACCCGTTCCTGATGGCCATCTGGAAGATCGGCCCCGCGCTCGCCGCCGGCAACACCGTGGTCCTGAAGCCGTCCGACACGACGCCGGAATCCACCCTGGTCCTGGCGCGCCTGGCCGCGGACATCCTGCCGGCCGGCGTCCTGAACGTCATCCTCGGCACCGGCGAAACCGGTTCGCTGATGGTGGAGCACAAGGTCCCGGGCCTCGTGTCCATCACCGGGTCCGTCCGCGCCGGCATCGCCGTCGCCTCGGGCGCTGCGAAGGGCCTCAAGCGCGCGCACCTGGAACTCGGCGGCAAGGCCCCGGCCATCGTCTTCAAGGACGCCGACATCAAGAAGAGCGCAGCGGCCATCGCCGAGTTCGCGTTCTTCAACGCAGGCCAGGACTGCACGGCCATCACCCGCGTCCTGGTTGAGGATTCGGTGCACGACGACGTCGTGGCAGCCATGGTGGAACACACCAAGACCCTGCACACCGGTTCGCAGAACGACGAGGACAACTACTTCGGCCCGCTGAACAACGCGAACCATTTCAAGGCCGTCAGCGCCGTCGTCGATTCCCTCCCGGCGCACTGCCGGATCGAGACCGGCGGCCACCGTGCCGGGGAGAAGGGGTTCTTCTTCGAGCCCACCATCATCACCGGCGCCAAGCAGACAGACGACATCGTGCAGAAGGAAACCTTCGGCCCCGTCATCACCGTGCAGAAGTTCAGCACGGAAGAGGAAGCAGTCGACCTGGCCAACGACGTCGAATACGCCCTGGCGTCCAGCGTCTGGACGTCCGACCACGGCACGGCGATGCGCCTCAGCCGGGACCTTGACTTCGGTGCGGTCTGGATCAACACCCACATCCTCCTCACCGCCGAAATGCCCCACGGCGGCTTCAAGCAGTCCGGCTACGGCAAGGACCTCTCCATGTACGGCGTCGAGGACTACACGCGCATCAAGCACGTGATGTCCGCACTTGATGCATGACCTCCCCAACCACCGGCGCCCCGTTCAGTAAAGAAAGAAACCCCATGACCACCACTGCCAACGAAATTACCTACCGCCTCGAGCAGAAGCGCCGCGTCCAGGCCGACTTCCCGGGCCCCAAGTCCGTCGCCCTGACCGAACGCCGCAAGTCAGTGGTGGCCGCAGGCGTTGCCTCCAGCGTTCCGGTCTACGTCGCAGACGCCGACGGCGGTATCATCCACGACGTCGACGGCAACTCCTTCATCGACCTCGGCTCGGGCATCGCGGTGACCAGCGTCGGCGCGTCCGACCCCGCCGTCGTCGGTGCCGTGAAGGAGGCTGTGGAGCACTTCACCCACACCTGCTTCATGGTCACCCCCTACGAGGGTTACGTCGCGGTCGCCGAACAGCTGAACAAGCTCACCCCGGGCACCCACGAGAAGCGCACCGTCCTCTTCAACTCCGGCGCCGAAGCCGTGGAAAACGCCATCAAGGTGGCCCGCCTGGCCACCGGCCGGGACGCCGTCGTCGCCTTTGACCACGCCTACCACGGACGCACCAACCTGACCATGGCGCTGACCGCCAAGGCCATGCCGTACAAGACCAACTTCGGCCCGTTCGCGCCCGAGGTCTACCGCATGCCGATGAGCTACCCGTTCCGCGAGGAAAACCCGGAGATCACCGGTGCCGAGGCCGCCAAGCGCGCCATCACCGCGATCGAGAAGCAGATCGGCGGCGACCAGGTGGCCGCGATCATCATCGAGCCGATCCAGGGCGAGGGCGGCTTCATCGTCCCGGCCGAGGGCTTCCTGCCGGCGCTGTCCGCGTGGGCCAAGGAAAAGGGCATCGTGTTCATCGCGGACGAGGTCCAGTCCGGCTTCTGCCGCACCGGTGAATGGTTCGCCGTGGACCACGAGGGCATCGTTCCGGACATCATCACCATGGCCAAGGGCATCGCCGGCGGCATGCCGCTGTCCGCCATCACCGGCCGCGCAGACCTGCTCGACGCCGTTCACCCGGGCGGCCTGGGCGGCACCTACGGCGGCAACCCGGTGGCATGCGCCGCGGCCCTGGCGTCCATCGGTTCCATGCAGGAATACGACCTGAACGCCCGCGCCAAGCACATCGAGGAACTCTCCTTCGGCAAGCTGCGTGAGCTCGCAGCTGCGCTTCCCGGCGGCGCCGGAGGTTCAGTGATCGGCGACATCCGCGGCCGCGGCGCCATGCTCGCCATCGAGCTGGTCCAGGCCGGTTCGAAGGAGCCCAACCCGGAGCTGACCAAGGCCGTTGCCGCTGCCTGCCTGAAGGAAGGCGTCATCATCCTCACCTGCGGAACCTACGGCAACGTCATCCGCCTGCTGCCGCCGCTGGTCATCAGCGACGAGCTGCTGCTGGACGGCTTGGAGGTCCTCGCCGCGGCCATCAAGGCCAACGCTTAGCCTCCCCCTGGCGCGAACGTACAGTTGTGGCCCCGCAACGGACTCAAAATAGGGCCACAACTGTACGTTCGCGCTGAACGCACCGGATTGACGACGTGGGCAGCGTGGCCAATGCGCTGCTGCACGCATCGCCGGTACCGGTGGCACTCG
>NZ_JBHTZA010000025.1:0-74353 GCF_042790555.1 Arthrobacter sp. NPDC056727
GCCGCCCACCTTTTCGGTGGGCGGCCGCCGTCGTGCATTTAACCGCTGGCCGGCCCTGCCGGGATCAGGCCCGGAGCGCCGCCGCCATTTCGCCGCACGGCCGTGCTAAAAACAAGGGTGCCGAAAATCGTGGACGCCGTGCAGCGCCGGCAGGAGATCGTCGGGGCCGTGTGCAGGATCATTGCCACGGACGGCCTGGAACGCGCGTCCCTGCGCGAGGTGGCGGAGGAGGCCGGCCTGGCCGTGGGCTCGGTCCGGCACTACTTCGACAGCAGCGACGACTTGCTGGCCTTCGCCTTCGCCGCCGTTTCGGACCGTATCCTGGTGCGGCTCACCGCGGCGCTCACCGGGGTGGAAGCCTCAGCCGGGGAAGCCGACCAGGACCGGGCGGTATTAACACTGCTGGGCGAATTCCTGCCCCTGGACGAGGAACGTGCCCTGGACGCGTGCGCCTGGCTCGCCTTCAGGAATGCAGCGCGGATCCGGCCCTTCCTGGCCGCCGAGGCGGACAGGAGCCACCGTGCCGTGGCCGCCGTCGTAGGCCAGGTGATCACCCGGATCCTGCACGGGGACGGCGCCTCGGCAGCCGCTGCCGGGCCGCAGTTGGTGACGGCGGCCGAGCACCTCCTGGCCGCTATGGACGGCCTCACCATGCACGCCCTGCTGCAGCCGGGCTGGATGTCCCCGGAAATCTGCCGCGACGTGCTCGTATCCCATGTCGAAGGGCTGCGCAGGAGGGTCGGCGCCAGCCATTAACGTCCCCGGTCTGGGGGAATAGACTGGGAGCCGGAGAGCGGGTAGCCGGCAAGACTGGGCGGGCATCAAGATGCAAGGAGGCATGCGCATGCAGCACACAGGCGGTCCAGGATGGAAGATCACTATGGACACGTCGGGGCCCATGCTCATCGCCCTTTACATACGTGACGTCGCCGGGCTCGACGGCGCGGGTTTCCCGGCGCTGTCGCATGCCGCGCCAAAGGTCCGCCACGTGGACCATGCCCATCTCACGGCCGAAGTGGGCGGCATCAGCGCCCTGAAAACGGAGTGGGAGGCCTGGTGGCAGCAGCTCCTCAAATCACACCCGCAGATGTCGCCCGAGCTATCGCCGCCGGGATTCCGCTCCTTCGCCAACTCGCCGGCGCTGCGCAAGGTACTGCAGGCGCACTTCGGGGCAGCCCTGACCTGGGCCCGGGAACGGCGCGCGGAGTACGCCGAGCTGGAAGCCGAACGCGTGGCCGGAGGCTCCGCGCACCTGCTCGAGGACATCGTGGAGGACCGGCTTCTGGAGGTGGGCCGGGATTCACGGGACTTCGCGTTAACGATTATCGAACTGCCGCTGGATGAGCAGCGGGCGTGGTACCTGGAGCCGGACAAGATCATCATGAGCCACGAACTGCTGTCCCAGCCCGAGGTGTTCCGCAGCTATGTGCAGCCGGTTGTGGAGATCCTCGTCTAGTAATCCGGGCTAAGTTTTCCAGGATTAGGCTGTCGAGGTTCAGGAGCCCGCGGCGGCCAGCGTGATCGACACCCCGCCGCCGACGTCAGGCGCAGCCTGCCAGCCGTTGCGGGCTTTCCTGTCCCACCGCTTGTTGTCCACGTCAACGCGTTCCACCGAGAATTCCTTGGCGTTTGCCACCGCCCAGTGTGCCACCGACCAGGCATAGCTGTCGGCGACGTCGACCTCCAGCGTTTGGCCGGTGGCCGTCGCGGGAACGCTGCCGTAGGCGGCCTCCAGCCCGTCGATCAGGGCGGAGGGGTCACCGGCGGTGTCCGGTGACCGGAGGGTGCAGTTCAGGGATGCCGGAGTCTCACCCGTTAACGCCGAGGCGAAGGAGCGTCCCATCGCTTCGTGCTCGGCGTAGGCAGCCGGGTACGCGGAGCGCTGGACCCGCTGGGCGGCGTCGGTGATTTCCAGCGTGGCGTAGCCGGGCACCTTGACGAGGGCATCGTAGAAGGCGTTTGTGGCGTAGACGGGGTCCATGATCTGTTCCTGGGTGCCCCAGCCCTGCGACGCGCGCTGCTGGAAGAGCCCCCGGGAGTCCGGGCCGGCCAGGTCGCCGTGGCCGATGTTCCGGAGCTTGGATTCCTGCATGGCGGTGGCCAGGGCAATGCTGGCTGCCCGCGGAGGGAGCCCGCGGCGCACTGAGACAGCCGTGATCAGCGCCGCGTTCGCGGCCTGGTCGGTGGCGAGGTCGGCGCGCTGCGAGCCGACGGCGGCGGTGCACTCCTCGGTGATCAGCTGCTCGGAGCGCTGCACCAAAGAGACCGCGGTGTAGATGCCGCCGGCCACCAGGGCGAGGGAGAGGCCGGTGATGAGAGTCCTGCGCAGCCTGCGTCTGCGTGTCACGTGGTTACTCCAGCAATCTGCCGGCACGCCCGTGGGCGGCGTGCCGGCTGTGTCCGGTCGGTTCGCGTGCGGTCAGTTGGCGTGCAGGGCGTCGTTGAGTTCCACTGTCTGGCCCTTGCGCGGGAGGACTTCAACTTCACCGGTGGTGGAGTTGCGACGGAAGAGCAGGTTCGGCACGCCGGACAGTTCCACGGCCTTGACGATCTTGCTGGTGTCCTCGCCGTCGGCGTCCTTGGGGCCGGCAAGGCGGACGCGGGTGCCTGCCGTGACGTACAGCCCGGCCTCCACCACGGAGTCGTCGCCGATGCTGATGCCGACGCCGGAGTTGGCACCCAGCAGGACCCGCTGGCCCAGCGACACCTTTTCCTTGCCACCGCCGGAGAGGGTGCCCATGATCGAGGCGCCGCCGCCGACGTCGGTGCCGTCTCCGGCCACCACTCCGGCGGAGATGCGGCCTTCAACCATGGAGGTCCCCAGGGTGCCGGCGTTGAAGTTCACGAAGCCCTCGTGCATGACGGTGGTGCCCTCGGCGAGGTGGGCACCGAGGCGCACGCGGTCGGCGTCGGCGATGCGGACGCCTGCGGGAACGACGTAGTCCACCATGCGCGGGAACTTGTCCACGCCGTACACCGTGACCGCGCCGCGCTTGCGCAGCTTGGCACGGGTCAGTTCGAAGCCGTCCACGGCGCACGGGCCGAAGTTGGTCCAGACGACGTTCGGGAGCTTGCCGAAGATGCCGTCCAGGTTGATGCTGTTGGGCTGGACCAGGCGGTGCGAGAGCAGGTGCAGGCGCAGGTAGGCGTCGGCGGTGTCGGCCGGGGCCTCATCCAGGTTGATCTGGACGAACACAACCTTCTGCTCGGTGCCGCGGTCGGCGTCGGTGCCGGCAGCCGCGATGTCCGTCAGGGTTTCATCGGCGTTTTCCACGGCGCGGAGGCTTTCGGCGGCCACACCCAGGGCGGGGGCGGGGAACCAGGCATCCAGCACGGTGGCTTCGCCGTTCCGCGTGGCGATGGTGGCTACGCCGAAGCCATAAGCCGAACGGGATTCGCCGGACAGTGTCTGGGCAGCGGGCACGGCGGAAGAAGCGGTTTCAGTCATGCGCCAAGTCTATCGAGACGACGCGGACGCACCGAAACCGGTAGCCGCCTATCTGAGCCGGGCCTGACGGCCTGCCGGGAAGCCGGGAACGCCCGGGCTGTTGCCGGGATGCCGACCGGAAGCGGCCGGCCGGGCGCGGGTACAGTGGGATGGTGATTGCCGAAACAGCCCCCGTAACCCTTGACCTGCGCCAGGACGTGGCACTGCTCACCGCCGCGCTGATCGACGTCGACAGCGTCTCGGGCAACGAGCGCCGGCTGGCGGACGCCGTCGAGTCGGCACTGCGCCAGCTGCCCGGCCTGGAACTGGTCCGCGACGGCGACTCCATCATCGCCCGGACCAACCTTGGCCGCAGCGAGCGGGTCATCCTGGCCGGCCACCTGGACACCGTGCCGCTGCCTGTCACCGAAGGCTCGCTGGGAACGGTGCCGTCCACCTGGCCGTCCGGGGTTCCCGGCGACGGTGTCCTGTACGGCCGCGGCGCCACCGACATGAAGGGCGGCGTTGCGGTCCAGCTTGCACTGGCGGCCTCAATGTTCGACGGCGGGGCGGAACCGGGCAAGGACGTCACCTTTGTGTTTTACGACCATGAGGAGGTGGAAGCGGTCAAGAGCGGGCTGGGCCGGCTGGTGCGGAACCACGGCGGGCTCCTTGGCGGCGACTTCGCCATCCTCCTCGAACCGACCGACGGCATAGTGGAGGGCGGCTGCAACGGCACCATGCGCTTCCACGCCACCACCTCCGGCGAGGCCGCACACTCTGCCCGGGCCTGGATGGGGCGCAACGCGATCCACGCGGCGGCGCCCATCCTGGAACGCCTTGCGGCGTACAGCCCGCAGACCGTGTCCGTGGACGGACTGGATTACCGCGAAAGCCTGAACGCGGTGAAGATCCATGGCGGCACCGCGGGCAACGTCATCCCGGACCGCTGCGTCGTGGAGATCAACTACCGCTTCGCCCCGGACAAGACCCCCGACCAAGCGGAAGAACACGTGCGCGCGCTGCTGGACGGGTTCGACGTCGTGCGCACAGACAGCGCCGCCGGCGCGCGCCCCGGACTGAACCACCCTGCCGCCGCGTCCTTCGTGGCCGCCGTGGGCGGCGAGCCCAAACCCAAATACGGCTGGACCGACGTCGCACGCTTCAGTGAGCTGGGCATCCCGGCCGTGAACTTCGGGCCCGGGGATGCGCTCCTGGCGCACAAGGACAACGAGCACGTGGGGGCCGAAGGCATCCGCACCTGCCTGCGGGCGCTGCAGACGTGGCTGGCCTGAGCACCGAACAGACTTGAAACACGAAGGGTCCGCAGCCGGATTGGCTGCGGACCCTTCGTGGCAAAGCCTGCCGTGCTACTTCACCACGTCTATTTCACGACGGTGGACACGCCTGCGGTGGGGGCCTTGGCCACTCCGCCGGCGGCCTTCTTGGACCCGTGCCGCTCAATCCAGATGGCCAGCCGGGACACTGCCAGGTTGATGGCAATGTAGATGGCCGCGGCCACGAAGAAGACCGGGAACAGGAACTGCGGGCCCAGGAAGTCAGCCATCACCTGCACCGCGCGCAGCAGTTCGCCGTAGGCGACGATGTACCCCAGCGAGGTGTCCTTCAGCAGGACCACCAGCTGCGCCACGAGGGACGGCAGCATGCGGCGGACCGCCTGCGGCAGTTCGATGCTCAGCCGCGACTGGAAGCTGGTCAGTCCGATTGCCAGGCCCGCCTCGCGCTGGCCGCGGGGGAGTGACTGGATGCCTGCCCGGATGATCTCCGCGAAAATGGCGGCGTTGTAGAGGACCAGGCCGGCCACCACGGCGATGAACGAGCTGGTGGCGAAGACCAGCAGCACGAACAGCATCATCAGGACCACGGGCATGCCGCGCAGGAATTCCAGCACAATCCTGGTGGGAACCCGGATCCAGGCCACATCGGAAATGCGCATCAGGCACAGCAGGAGCCCCAGCGGAAAGGCAATTACGGCTGCGATGGCCGCCGCGCTCAGTGTCGCGCCCATGCCGTTGGCGATCAGCGTCCAGACATCCGCCTGGCCGAAGATCGCCCAGCGCTGGGCCTGGAAGATGCCCTGCTGGGCCAGGGTCATGAGTGCCCAGGCCAGCAGCGCAGCGATCAGCACGACGCCGATCACGGAGCCGATCAGCGAGACGCGGCGGGCCTTGGGGCCGGGGACATCGTAAAGAACCGAGCTCATCGGGCGATCGCCACCTTTCGTTCGACCTGGTGGGCAAGGTAGCCCAGTGGCACGGTGATCAGGAGATAGAAGAAGGCAACACCGACGAGGACCCACATGACGGCGTCGCCATGGTCGTTGGCAAGCTGCTTGCCGTAGCCAAAGAGCTCCAGCACGTAGAAGGCGCCGGCCACCGAGGAATTCTTGACCAGCGCGATGAGGATATTGATCAGGGGCGGGACAACGGTGCGGAGCGCCTGCGGCAGGATGATCAGCGACAGGACCTGGCTGAACTTCATGCCGATGCTGCGGGCGGCCTCGGCCTGGCCGACGGGAACGCTGTTGACGCCCGAGCGGACCGCCTCGGCGATAAACGCGGCTGTGTAGGCGCTCAGGGCGATGATGGCTGCGACCTCGAACTGCTGGAAGGTCACGCCCAGCCGGGGGAGCACCACCGCCGCGAAAAAGAACGCGATGGTGAGCGGGGTGTTACGCACCACCTCCACGTAGAACATGCTGAACCCGCGGAGGGCGGCCACGGGGGAAACCCGGGCGGCGGCCAGCAGGGTGCCGACAACCAACGCGATGATGCCGGAAACGGCGGCCAGGAACAGGGTTCTGAGAAAGCCGTCCCAGTACTGGGGGAGGCTTTCAATAATGACGTCCATAGGATCCTTTAGCTGCGTTCAGGGGAATGTGCGGAAAACGGAAGCGGCGGCTACCGGCAGGCTATGGATGCACAGCCGCCGGTAACCGCCACGATCGCCTTAGTAGCGGTCGATGGCCGGAAGTTCCGGTGCCTTCTTGATGACCGCGCCTGCCGTGTCTTCCCAGGCCTTCTTGTAGGAGCCGTCCTTGGAGAAGCTTTCCAGCTGGTCGTTGACCCAGTTGCGGAACTCGGTGTCGCCCTTCTTCAGGCCGATGCCGTAAGGCTCCTTGGTGAAGGTGTCCTCGGATGCCAGCTTGAAGGCGTCGGGCTCCTTGTTGACGAAGCCTGCGAGGATCGCGTTGTCCGTGGTCACCGCTTCAACCTGCTTGTTGCGCAGCGGCTCGAGGCAGGCCGAGTAGGTGGCGGCGGGCACCAGGACCGCGCCGTACTTCTCGACAATGGTGGACGCCGGGGTGGAGCCCGTCACGGAGCAGACCTTCTTGCCCTTGACGTCCTCCGGCTTGGTGATGGACGTGTTGTCCTTGTTCACCATGAGGGCCTGGCCGGCTTCGTAGTACGGGCCGGCGAAGTCGACTTCCTTCTTGCGCTTGTCGTTAATGGTGTAGGTGGCCACGATCAGGTCCACCTTGCCCTGCTGGATGAACTGTTCGCGGTTCGCGGAGACAGTTTCAACCCATTCAATCTTGTCCGCGGCGATGCCCAGCTTGGCGGCGAGCAGCTTGCCGATTTCGACGTCGAAACCGACTGGCTTGCCGTCCAGGCCCTTCTGGCCGAACAGGGGCTGGTCAAACTTGGTGCCGATGCTGATCTTGCCTGCGGACGCGAGCTTTTCCATGGTGGTACCTGCAGCGAAGCTGGGCTTCTCGACCGGCGTGGGGTTGGAGCCGGTCCCGGTGCCGCCGCCGCCGCAAGCGCTCAGTGTAAGAGCGATGGCCGCGGATGCTGCTGCCAGAAGGGATTTCCTTCGGGTCAAAAATGCCTTCATGACATTCCTTTCATTGGGCGGCCGCCGGTGACGGCCTGGGTGCGAAATCGGGTGGTCTTGAAGCTGGGGCTGCTGAATCGGTTGTCAGTGCGTGAGCAGCTTGGACAGGAAGTCCTTGGCGCGGCTGCTCTTCGGATTGGTGAAGAACTCCTCGGGTGTGGCGTCCTCCACGATCTGTCCGTCGGCCATGAACACCACACGGTCGGCGGCCTTGCGGGCGAAGCCCATCTCGTGGGTCACCACGATCATGGTCATGCCCTCCTTGGCCAGCTGGATCATGACGTCCAGGACCTCGTTGATCATTTCCGGATCGAGGGCCGAGGTGGGCTCGTCGAACAGCATGACCTTGGGCTTCATGGCGAGGGCACGTGCGATGGCCACGCGCTGCTGCTGGCCGCCGGAGAGCTGCGCCGGGAGCTTGGGGGCCTGATGGCCCACGCCCACGCGCTCAAGCAGGGCCATCGCCTCTTTGTCCGCCTCCGCCTTGGAGATGCCCTTGACCTTGATGGGGCCCAGGGTCACGTTTTCCAGGATGGTCTTGTGTGCGAACAGGTTGAAGGACTGGAACACCATGCCGACGTCGGCGCGAAGCCGGGCGAGCTCCTTGCCCTCCTCGGGCAGCCGCTTGCCGTCGATGGCGATGTCGCCGTCGTCGATGGTTTCAAGCCGGTTGATGGCCCGGCACAGCGTGGACTTTCCCGAACCTGACGGGCCGATGACCACAACCACCTCGCCCTTGCGGACCTGGAGATTGATGTCCTTCAGAACGTGCAGCTGACCGTAATGCTTGTTGACGGCATTCAGAGCGACGAGTGCATCGCCGGGCAGTTGAGTAGTCATAAGAACGAATCTAGCGAACATTGCCCGGTTATGACCGGAATCACCCCAACTTCCCGCGATCGTAATTCAAGAGATACCTGCAGGTCAGCAGGTTAGCCTTGGGGGATGAGCATCAACGCAGATCCGTCAAAATCAGTACAGCCCCGCCGCAAAGGGCCCCTAGAGCTACGCCGCAAGCAGGCCGCGGTGGAGATGTCGGATCAGCGCCTGCTCGACACCAAGGGGCCGGGCCACTTCATCCACACCGATCCCTGGCGGGTCATGCGGATCCAGAGCGAGTTCGTGGAAGGCTTTGGTGCGCTCTCCGACCTGGGCCAGGCCGTCAGCGTGTTCGGCTCCGCGCGCACCAAGCCCGGCAGCGTGTTCTATGACATGGGCGTCGAGGTGGGACGGAAACTGGCTGAAGCGGGGGTGGCTGTCATCACCGGCGGCGGGCCGGGCTCGATGGAAGCGGCCAACAGGGGAGCCGTGGAGGGCAACGGCGTCTCCGTCGGCCTCGGCATCGAGCTGCCGTTCGAGCAGGGCCTGAACCAGTGGGTGGACCTCGGGATTAACTTCCGCTACTTCTTCGCCCGCAAGACCATGTTCGTGAAGTACGCCCAGGGCTTCATCGTCCTACCGGGCGGCCTCGGCACCCTGGACGAGCTCTTCGAGGCCATGGTCCTGGTCCAGACGCAAAAGGTGACCTCGTTCCCGATCGTTCTGCTGGGCGCGGCATTCTGGGGGCCGATGATCGAATGGATCAAGGGGACCCTGGTGGCTGAGGGAATGGTTTCGGAAAAGGACCTGGACCTCATCCAGGTGGTGGACAGCCCGGAGGAAGCCGTGAACCTGGTCCTCCACGGCCACGTCCGGGCACCCTCCACCAACGGCGACCAGCGTCCGGAGTAGGAGTTGGGCAGGGAGCAGCTGCGCGGGCAAGAGGGGCAGGCGCGGCTGCGTCTGGCACGATTGGTGATGTGAGTTTCTTCCTCGTCTTCCTCGCCATCGTCCTGATTGGAGCCACCGCCCTCATCGGCACTGACATCGGGGCGGGCATGCTGCGGAGGAAACGCGCCCGTGCGCCGCTCGCCAAGGACGGCTTCAACGACGGGTTCGATGAACCCGTGGCGTCCCTGCCGCCGGTGCTGCTTCCCGACGACGCCACACCGGCCGACGTCGACCATGTCCGGTTTGCGCTGGGGCTGCGGGGCTACCGGATGGACCAGGTGGACCAGGTGCTGGACGACCTGCGCGACCAGCTGGCCGCCAAGAACGCCGAGATAGACAGTCTCCGCGGGCAGCTGCGGGCCTCTGCCGGACAGCCGGCCGCCGGGGAACGGACGTGAGCTCCCCGATGCCGCCTCCGGGCCCCGTGCCGCCTGCAACCGCCGAGCCCCCGTCATGGAATTCCGGGACACGGCTGGACACGGTGTTCCGGACGGCCGCGTCCCGGCTCGGCGGCAGCCTGGTCCGCTGGCCGTGGTGGGCCCAGGTGGCGGCGGTCTTCGTGGCCGCCCGGCTGGTCAGTGCCTGCATCTTCATGTCGGCGGCCCTGCACCAGGGATTCAACCCCTGGTTCCCGGCCAAGCCTGACTACTGGAACTTCATCAACATCTGGGATGCGCGGTGGTACGAGTCCGTCATGACCGGCGGGTATCCGTCCGAACTGCCGGTGGATGCGTCCGGCAACGTCCAGGAGAACACCTGGGCCTTCTACCCGCTGTTTCCGACGCTCGGGCGGATGCTTTCTGCTGCCACGGGGATGGGCCCCGCCGCCGCCCTGATCGTGATCGCGATGCTCGCCGGCCTGGCG
Organism: Arthrobacter sp. NPDC056727; assembly: GCF_042790555.1. Lineage (NCBI taxonomy): Bacteria > Bacillati > Actinomycetota > Actinomycetes > Micrococcales > Micrococcaceae > Arthrobacter > Arthrobacter sp. NPDC056727. The sequence goes on from NZ_JBHTZA010000025.1 coordinate 9,921, forward strand.
GCCTCGCTGGTGGTCTATCTGCTGTTCCGCACCAGGGCAGCCCACTGGCCGGCCCTGTGGGGGACCGCGTTCTTTTCCACGTTTCCCGTGTCGCCGGTGCTGCAGGTGCCCTACGCGGAATCCCTGAACCTCCTGCTGCTGGCCGGTGCGCTGCTGCTGGTGGTCCGGCGGCAGTACCTGTGGGCCATTCCGGTGGTTCTGGCCATGTGCCTCTCCCGGCCCACGGGCGTACCGTTTGCGGCGGCCGTCGGGATCCTGTTCCTGTACCGCGCCGCGGAGGCCTGGCTTGCGGCACGGAACCGGGGTCCGGGGTTCAGCGGAGCGGCTGCCGGGGGGCTTCGCGTCCACGGCCGGAACGAGCTGTGGTCGCTGGCAGGGCTGGCTGCCGTCAGCTGCGCAGGCGCCCTCGCCTGGCCCGGCATCGCATGGGCGGCCACCGGCGACATCGCTGCCTACACCAAGACCGAAACCGTGTGGCGCGGGGACGACCTCGTGCCCTTCAAACCCTGGTTCGACACCGGTGTCCTGCTCTTCGGGCCCGTGCTGGGGCTCGTGGCACCGTTCGTTTTCGTGGCGGTGTTCGGGCTGTTCATGGCGTCCCCGCCGGTGCGCCGGCTGGGGACGGAGCTCCGGCTCTGGTGCGTGTGCTACATGGGATACCTCGTGGTGTTCCTGCATCCGCAGACCAGCACTTTCCGCATGCTGCTTCCGCTGTTTCCGCTGGCTTTGGCTGCCGCGCTCGTCTCCCGGTCGCGGGCCTACCGCGGCGCTGTGGTCACGATGTTCGTCCTGCTGCAGATCGTATGGGTGGTCTGGCTGTGGGCGTGGGCGCAACTGCCTGGCGGCGGGGACTATCCGCCCTGATGCCCTGGGGGTTTTCCCAGTTCAGGCCGCAGAAGCGCGCAGGATTCCGCACGTGAACAATTGTCCATCGATTAGCTACAGGCGGGTAATTACAGGATAATAGGAACTAAGCAAGGACAAAAAGCATTCGGATTGTTCGGCCATGGCGGCTGCCGAAAGGACCGCCAGAGCGGCTTTGTTTTTGACCACGCGGACTCAGCCCGGCCGGGCTGCTCGGTCCTGGACTACTGGAGGGGATTTTCCTCATGGCGGCTATGAAACCACGCACCGGCGACGGCCCTATGGAAGTAACCAAGGAGGGCCGCAGCCTGATCATGCGTGTGCCGCTCGAAGGCGGCGGCCGGCTCGTGGTTGAACTAAATGCAGCAGAGGCGGCCAACCTCAAGGAATGCCTCGTCGGCGTCACCGAATAGCCAGCGTCACCGAAATAGGGGCGCAGGACAAGAGTAAAGGCAGGGCCCGCAGCCGGAAGGCTGCGGGCCCTGCCTCTTTCTGTCCGGCCTATCTCTTAACGGCTACCAGCAGCCCGTCGCCGGTGGGGAGCATGGCGGACGCCAGCCGCTCGTCGTCGCGCACGGCCTTGCCCACCTGGCGCAGCACCACGGTGGTGGCATCGCGGGCCGCGGGGTTGGACACCCGGTCCTTGTCCAGCGCGTCGTTGACGATCAGCAGGCCGCCGGTCTTGAGCAGGCGTACGGCCTGTTCCACATAGCGGGGAAAGTTGGGCTTGTCGCCGTCGATGAAAACGAGGTCGTAGGCGGCGTCGGTGAGCCTCGGCAGGACATCGCCGGCACGGCCTGAGATGGTGCGGGTGCGGTTCGCCGGGCTGCCGGCTTCCTGGAACGCCTCCCGCGCGGCCTTCAGATGCTCGACGTCCACGTCGATGGTGGTGAGCACGGCCTGCGGGCCGAGGCCGCGGAGCAGGCAGACGCCCGAGACGCCGGCGCCGGTGCCGATCTCGACGGCGGTCTGCGCCTTGGAAGCCGCCGCCAGCACGGTCAGCACGGCGCCAACGCCACGGCCGATGGGTGTCACGCCCAGCTCGAACGAACGCTCCCGGGCGCGCAGCAGGACCTCATCCTCGGCAGGCAGATCTTCTGCATAGGACCAGCTCGTGGACTTGTCGGCGCTCATGGGTTTCGCTTTCTGGGCGGCAGGGGGCATGTTATTACAGCGTACTTGGTTGGACGGCGCCCAAGCGGCAAGTGACAGCGGGGGTGCCTGTGATGGCGGATACTGTCCTGGAGTTGCGCTTTTAGCAGAGAGGAACCCCGCAGTCAGGAAATTCCCAGCCAACTTTGACATGATAATAATCCGCTCATCCAAGTGGTGACCGGCGCCGAACCAATGATGTAAAGCACGTCAGGCGTTATTACATCCACGAGGGGAGTGGACGATGTCAGCATCCGTTGCGGCACCTGTCCCTGCAACTGAAGAGCAAGCCGCCGAGTGGGCCGTGCCCACGTGGGAAGAAGTGGTCACCAACCACTCCGCCAAGGTGTACCGGCTCGCCTACCGGCTTACCGGCAACAAGTACGACGCCGAGGACCTCACCCAGGAGGTGTTTGTCCGCGTCTTCCGTTCCCTGGAGAACTTCAAACCGGGAACCCTGGACGGCTGGCTGCACCGGATCACCACCAACCTCTTCCTGGACCAGGCGCGGCGCAAGAGCCGGATCCGCTTTGACGCCCTGGCCGAGGACGCCGAGTCGCGGCTGCCCGGCCGGGAGCCCGGCCCCGAGCAAAGCTTCGAACTGAACAACCTGGACCTCGATGTCCAGGCCGCCCTCGAGGAACTCCCGCCGGACTTCCGTGCCGCCGTCGTCCTGTGCGACCTTGAGGGACTGTCGTATGACGAAGTCGCCGAGGCCCTCGGCGTGAAGCTGGGCACCGTGCGCTCACGCATCCACCGCGGCCGGACGATGCTCCGCGAAAAGCTTGCCCACCGGGATCCGCGCCCGCAGCAGGCACGCAAGCCGCGGCTGAAGATGCCCCGCATCGCCGGCGTTCTCTGATCGGCGACATGCGTCAGCTACATCGCTTGCTGGAGGGGCTCAGGAAGAACGCAGGGATCCCGCCGCTTGCGGGCGGACGGCACCCGCAGACGACGGAGCATATCCGCGTGTGCGCCGAGTGTGCCGCCGCCCTGCACCGGCAACGCCAGTACATCGAGCGGCTCCGTACTGCCGCGGTCCCGGCAGCCAGTGACGAACTGACGGCGCGGCTCCTGCTCCGTACCCAGCATTTGGCCATGGCGCCTGCCCCCGTTTCCCGGCCCAGCCGGGTAATGCTGGCAGGACTGGCCGGCGGGGTAGCCGTGGTGGCGGCCGGGGCTGTCGCCGTCGGAGCGTACACCGTGGCCGGTGAGCCCAGGCAGTACGCCGCCGGCACCGCCTCGCTCTATGGCCAGTCCGGGCACTCACCGGGAACAGACAGCCGCCTTGCCGCGCTGCGGTCCTCCGGCTGGACCTGCCCTGAACTGCGCGCGATGGGCTTCCGCCTGGTATCCGCCAGCACAACGGTCCTGGCGGGGCAGCCCACGGTTGAACTGCGCCTCACGGACGGGCAGCACACGGCACGGATTCTGGAACAGCACCAGGAGTCGCTGGCGGCTCCGTGGCCGCTCAACCCGCTGACGGGCCACCCGGCGGGAGCCGACGGCTATGTTGCCGCTGACATGCCCGGAACGACGGCGGACAGCCGGGTCTGGGTCAAGGCGGGGTCACCGTGGAGTGCGATCTACCAGACAGCGCGGAGCACCTTCACCTACGTGTCGGACCTGCCCGCCACCGCGGCCGACGACGCCGTGGCGATGCTCGCAGGGCCAGCCGGCGCGGCGGGCCCGGGCCTCGCGGCCGGGACGGACGCGGCCGCAGGCACGGCAGACGCCCAAGGGCCGGCGCAGGAAGGCGTCGTGGACAGGGTCGAGCGCGGCCTGCGCAAAATGGCCCGCCAGTTGGGGCTTTGAGACGGTTCCGGGTCCCTGCAGCATGCCCCACCGGGGCGCTGGCCGGGTCGAAATCGTCACTGCCTCCCGGGAAAGGGTAATCTTCCTAACGTGTTTGGAATCAACGGCCCGGAGTTTATCCTTCTGCTGCTCATCGGCATTCTGGTGATCGGCCCCCAGAGGCTGCCCGAATACACCCAGAAACTGGCGAACCTGGTCCGCGAAGTGCGGCGGATGGCCTCCGGCGCGCGGGAACAGATCAAGGAAGAAGTCGGCATCGACATCGATGAAGTCGACTGGAAGAAGTACGATCCCCGTCAGTACGACCCGCGGCGCATCATCAAGGAAGCGCTCCTCGAGGACGACTCCAAGCCGGTCAGCGCCGGCGGTCCCGCGGCGGTAGCCGCAGCCGCGGCCGCCGCCTCCCACTCCGAGGAACGGCCGGAACGCATCATCGAGCAGCTGCCCTACGGCGAAGCGGCCCCGTTCGATTCCGAGGCGACGTAGTCCCCACCGGCTCCCAGCCTTCGCAATCTCAGGCCGGGTCCCTCGCCGGCGTCGGCCCCGGCCCGGGCTCAGTCAGCGGGCACGGGCTCAATCAGCGGGGCTGGACGTCCAGCTTCATCCCGGCCAGTCCCCGCGGCCTGGCCGCGAGCTTTCCGGCGATGCCGGCCAGGGCCGTTGCGGCGGGTGTATCCGGGCCGCCCAGCACGATGGGCTTGCCTGAGTCGCCGCCCTCCCGCAGGAGAATGTCCAGCGGAATCTGGCCCAGCAGCGGCACGTCCGTGCCGGTGGACGCGCTGAGCCGCTCGGCTAGCACCTCCCCGCCGCCGCTGCCGAACAGGTCCATCCGCCCGCCGTCGGGCATTTCCAGGAAGGACATGTTCTCGATGACCCCGGCCACCGTCTGTCCGGTCTGGGTAGCGATGGCCCCGGCACGCTCCGCGACGTCGGCCGCGGCGGCCTGGGGAGTGGTGACCACCAGGATCTCGGCCTTGGGCAGCAGTTGCGCCACGGAGATGGCGATGTCCCCGGTGCCCGGCGGGAGGTCCAGGAACAGCGCGTCAAGGTCGCCGAAGTAGACGTCGGTCAGGAACTGTTCCAGGGCCCGGTGCAGCATTGGCCCGCGCCAGGCAACGGGCTGGTTGCCGGTGACGAACATGCCGATGGAAATGACCTTCACGCCGTAGGCCACCGGCGGCAGGATCATGTCGTCGACCCGGGTGGGCGCCTGGGTGATCCCCATCAGGGCCGGCACCGAGAAGCCGTACACGTCCGCGTCCACGATGCCCACGCGCAGCCCCTGTGCCGCGAGGGAACAGGCGAGGTTGACGGTCACCGAGGACTTTCCCACGCCGCCCTTGCCGCTGGCCACCGCAAAGACCTTGGTGAGGGACCCCGCCTGGTTGAACGGGATGCCGCGCTGGCCGCCGGGGCCGCGCAGCTGCTCCTTCAGTGCGTCGCGCTGCGCCTGGGTCATGACCTTCAGGTCAACCTCAACGCCGGTGACGCCCGGGACGTCCAGCAGCGCCGATTCGGAGTCCCTGGTGATGGTGTCGCGCAGCGGGCAGCCGGCAATGGTGAGCAGCACCGCCAGGCGGACGGTCCCGTCGTCGGAAATCTCCACGGAATCAACCATGCCCAGCTCGGTGATGGGGCGCCGGAGTTCCGGGTCGATGACGGTTGCCAGGGCAGCGTTGACTGCCTGAACGAGGGTGGTGCTCATGCCGTGGTGCTCAGCTTTCGGGAGTGGTGGGTCGGTGGGCTGCCCGGCCCTGCCGCGTTTTTTCAGACTTGACCTTGGGGATCTGCTGGGTGCGCGGATTCCGTTGCCGCTCCCGCTTCTCCTTCAGCTTTTCCCGGACCAGTTCGCGCGGCGATTCATGGATTCCGGGCCCGGTGGTCTCATGGGTGCGGAGCTCCTCCTGCGCTTCCAGCAGGTCCTCCAGCAGGCTGCGCAGCTCCGCCCGGACGTAGTCGCGGGTGGCCACTTCACGCAGCGCGATCCGGAGCGAGGCCAGTTCCCGGGTGAGGTATTCGGTGTCCGACAGGTTGCGTTCGGCCCGCTGCCTGTCCTGCTGGAGCGACACGCGGTCGCGGTCGTCCTGGCGGTTCTGCGCAAGCAGCAGCAGCGGCGCGGCGTAGGAGGCCTGCAGGGACAGCATGAGGGTCAGGAGCGTAAACCCGAGTTCGACCTTGTCGAACTGCCACTCAGTGGGGGCGAAGGTGTTCCAGGCAAGCCAGAATACACAGAACACGGTCATGTAGAGCAGGAACTGCGGCGTGCCCATGAAACGGGCGAAGCCCTCCGTCGCGTGGCCGAACGCGTCAGGGTTCGGCGAGAACTTCGGGAGGATGCGCTGCCGGCCGCTCAGCGGCGTATCCAGGCTGCCCTGGGCCGCCGGTTTCCCGCCCGGGCGGGTTCCTTTTACCGTGTTCTCAGCCAATGCGGCCACCAAGCTTCCTGACCGGGGCTTCGCCGTCGTTCGCCCGCCAGTCATCGGGCAGCAGGTGGTCCAGGACGTCGTCCACCGTCACCGCGCCCACCAGCCGGCCGGCCTGGTTGACCACCGGCAGCGAGTTCAGGTTGTACGTGGCGAGCGTGCGGGCCACCTCGCTGATGTGGGCAAGGTCAGAGAGCGGCTCGAGGTTCTTGTCCACGAGGTTGCCCAGCGACTCGAACGGGGGGAAGCGCAGCAGCTGCTGGATGTGCACCACGCCAAGGAACCGGCCGGTGGGGGTTTCCAGTGGCGGACGGGCAATGAAGATGGATGAGGCAAGGGCGGGGGAGAGTTCCTCGCGCCGGACGTGGGCGAGGGCCTCGGCCACCGTGGCTTCGGGCGGCAGGATGACGGGAACGGGGGTCATGAGGCCGCCGGCGGTGTCCTCGTCGTATTCGAGGAGGCGCCGGACGTCCTCGGCGCCCTCGGGCTCCATCAGCTGAAGGAGTTCCTCCGCCTGGGCGGACGGCAGCTCGCCGAGGAGGTCTGCGGCGTCGTCAGGGTCCATCTCCTCCAGGACGTCTGCGGCGCGCTGGACGTCGAGGGCGGAGAGGATTTCCACCTGGTCGTCCTCGGGCAGTTCCTGGAGGACGTCGGCAAGCCGCTCGTCCTGCAGTTCGCTGGCAACCTCGAAGCGCCGCTTGTCGCTCATTTCCTGCAGCGCTTCGGCGAAGTCCGCGGGCTTGAGGTCCTCGTGGTTGGCCACGAACTGGGTGGCGGCCTGCGGTTCCGTCTTGGCTCCCTGGTGCGCGTCGGCCCAGTCGATGATCATGGTCTCGTTGCGCCGCAGCCTGCTCAGGGGCGCGAGGGAATGCCCGCGCCGGACAAACAGCTTGCTCACGAACCAGTCGCCCGAACGGTGCTGGTCCATGGCGATGTCCTCGATGGTGGCGTCGCCGCTGCCATCGGTGAGGGTGACCCGGCGGTCGAACATTTCAGCCACCACCAGGGTCTCCGCGCCGCGCTGCTCGAAGCGCCGGAGATTGACCAGCCCGGTGCAGATGATCTGTGTCTGGTCGATGGAGGTAATGCGGGTCATGGGCACGAAGACGCGCTTCTTGCCGGGAACTTCGACGACGATGCCCACCACGTGCGGGGCGCCGCGGGTTCCGCGGGAGAGCACGACGACGTCACGCAACCGCCCCAGACGGTCGCCCAAGGGGTCGAAGACGTCCAGTCCCAGGAGGCGCGCAACAAAGACGCGGGTAGGATTCGTGCTCACCTCTACAGGCTACCGAGTCTGCTCTCTTTTAGCTGAATTTTCAGCTTTCACCCATCCTTATGGGCAAGAATGGGGTTATGGCAAACATTTTTGGTGCTCCGAAGGCTGCGCCCAACGGCTCGGACGAATCGAAGACCGTCCCCACCGGGGATACCGTCGGCTCGTATACCTCCTACCTGGACGCCCAAAAGGCCGTGGACTACCTCGCCGACCAGCAGTTCCCGGTGCACTTGGTGTCCATCGTGGGGAACGACCTCAAGATGGTGGAACGGGTGACGGGCCGCCTCAGCTACCCGCGGGTGGCGCTCTCCGGTGCGCTGAGCGGCATGTGGTTCGGCCTGTTCGTCGGCGTCATGCTCTCCTTCTTCACACCCGCCGGCGGAACGTTCTCCATCATCAGTTCGGTGCTGATGGGCGCGGCGTTCTTCATGCTGTTCGGGATCGTCACCTACGCCATGCAGCGCGGCAAGCGCGACTTCACTTCCACCAGCCAGGTGGTTGCCACCAACTACGACGTCATCGTTGCCTTCGAGGCTGCCCATGAAGCGCGCAGGCTGCTGCAGCAGCTCCCCATGACGCCGTCCGACGCCACTGCCGGTTCCCGCCAGGCGTCCTACACCCAGCACGACTACCAGAACCAGCCCCACCAGCAGCCGGGCCGGCACCAGGGTCCGCCGCAGGGCGCATCCCAGGGGCAGGCGCCGCAGCGGCCGGCCGGGTGGAACGACCCCTACGGCCAGCGCGGGCAGGACGCAACCCACCAGTACGGCACAGGCCAGCAATACGGCACAGGTCAGCAATACGGCACAGACCAGCAGCATGGAGCGGACCAGCACGCCCACGGCGGGCAGCAGCAGGACAGCCAGCAGTATGGAGCAGGCCAGCCGGGCCAGGCGTACGACCCCAACCAGCCCTACGATGCAGAGCAGCCATACGGTTCCGGACAGCACTACGGTGCCAACCAGCAGGCCCAGCAGAACGCTGCCAACCAGCAGTACGGGGCTAACCAGGAGGACCAGGCCGCAGAGGGCGCGCCGGCAGCCGGCCAGCGCCCGGCGTCGTCCGTCCGCTATCCGGACCTGCCGGACGGCCGGCCGCAGTACGGCGTTCGGGTGGACCCCAACCAGGCCGAGCAGGGCCGGGACGGTCAGCAGCACTAGCCGCGGACGCTGTTTACGTCCAGCACGAAGGGACGGCCACCGGATCATCCGGTGGCCGTCCCTCTTTCGTTGGTGCAGGCAGGCGCTATGCCTTGGCGTCGGCCTCCTGGTAGATGCCGGCCATCCAGGCCTCGACGTCGTCCGCTGTGCGGGGCAGCGCCGCGCTGAGGTTCACCGGGCCCTCGGCGGTCATCAGGATGTCGTCCTCGATGCGCACGCCGATCCCGCGGTACTCCTCGGGAACGGCGAGGTCTTCCTGCTTGAAGTACAGGCCTGGTTCGATGGTGAAGACCATGCCCTCCCGCAGCACGCCGTCCAGGTAGAGTTCCCGCTTGGCCTGGGCGCAGTCGTGGACGTCGAGGCCAAGGTGGTGGCTGGTGCCGTGCGGCATCCAGCGCCGGTGCTGCTGGCCGTCCTCGCCGAGGGCCTCCTCGACGGAGACCGGAAGCAGGCCCCATTCCGCCAGCCGCTCCGCGAGCACGGTGGTGGCGGCCGTGTGGATGTCGCGGAACTTCACGCCGGGCTGGGCGGCCGCGAATCCGGCGTCGGCAGCGTCCAGGACGGCTTCGTAGATCCTGCGCTGGATGTCCGAGAACTTGCCGTTGGCCGGGAGCGTGCGCGTGATGTCGGCGGTGTAGAGCGAATCGGCCTCAACGCCGGCGTCCAGCAGGATGAGCTCTCCGGCGTTGACCTTGCCGGTGTTGCGGGTCCAGTGGAGCACGGTGGCGTTGTTCCCGGAGGCGGCAATGGTGTCGTAGCCGAGTTCGTTGCCTTCCTCCCGGGCACGGGCGAAGAAGGCGCCTTCCACCACGCGTTCGCCGCGGAAATGCGTCAGGGCGCGGGGCAGCGCCTTGACCACTTCGGTGAAGCCTTCCACGGTGGCGGCCACCGCGGCCTGCATCTGCCCGACTTCCCACTCATCCTTGGTCAGGCGCAGCTCGGAGAGTGCCTCGGAGAGCTTCTCGTCGAGGGCGTCCAGCACGCCAAGGTCGAGGTTGTCCGGGTCCTTGGCCGTGTTGTAGCGGGCGGTGTCCACGAGCGCATCGATGTTTTCGTCCACCTTGCGCACCAGGCGGATGGAGATGCCGCCGATTTCGGGGGCGCCGACGTTCTTGGTGACGGCCACCTCGAGTTCGTCGATGTGGGCGGTGGGGATTCCGAGCCGGGCCTCGAACTCCGCCAGTGTGGGCCGTGCGCCGATCCAGAATTCGCCCGACCGGGCGTCGGCATAGAACTGTTCGGTGTCCCGCCCGGCCAGCGGCCGGAAGTAGAGCGTGGCGCGGTGGCTGCCGCCGTCGTCGCCCTTTCCCTCCTCGACGGGTTCGAAGATGAGCACGGCGTCGGGCTCATGATCCAGCCCGAGGCCGGTGAGGTGCGCGAAGCCGGAGTGCGGCCGGAAGCGGTAGTCGCAGTCGTTGGACCGGACCTTCAGGGGCCCGGCCGGAAGCACCAGGCGTTCGCCCTTGAACTGGTCCGAGATGGCCCGCCGCCTCCTCGCGGCGTGGCTGGCGACGGCGTCGCGTTGAGGGGTCTCCTCCGGCGCCGGCGCCCAGTTGCTGGCCATGAAGGCCTTGAAGGCAGCGGAAGTGGGCCGCTGGGAGCGGTTGTTGACGCGCTCTTCCAGGGGCTGGGAAGCTGTGGGTTCACCGTTGTGGGTGTTGTCTGCATCGTTCACCGTCCCATAGTCTCACCCGTCAACGCACGCCATCTACTAGGCTGGGCTGGTGAGGATAGATCTGCACGCCCACTCGAATATTTCCGACGGCACGGAGACACCGGCCGACGTCATGGCAGCCGCGGCCGCGGCGGGGCTGAACGTTATCGCGCTGACGGACCATGACTCCACGGACGGCTGGGCGGAAGCGTCCCGGGCGGCGCTGGACAACGGCGTGGCGCTGGTGCCCGGCATGGAAATTTCGTGCCGGACGGACCAGGGGATCAGCGTCCACCTCCTGAGCTACCTGCACGACCCCGCCCACCCCGGCCTGCTCGAGGAAATCACGAAGGCCAGGGAAGCGCGCCTCACCCGCGCCGAGCGCATGGTCACTTTGCTGGCCGAGGACTACCCCCTGAGCTGGGACGACGTCATCCACCACGTGGCACCGGGGGCCACATTGGGCCGGCCGCACATCGCCGATGCGCTGGTGGCCGCCGGAGTGGTGGCGGACCGTTCCGAGGCCTTCACCTCGATCCTCACGTCGCATTCGCGCTACTTCGTGCAGCACTACGCGCCGGAGCCGGCACTCGCCGTCGAACTGGTCCGCGCAGCAGGCGGCGTTCCCGTCTTCGCCCACCCGGTTGCGTCCGCGCGGGGGCGGATCGTGGGTGAAAGCACGTACCACAACATGATCGACGCCGGCCTGGCCGGCCTGGAGGTAAACCACCGGGACAACCCCGAAGAGGGCCGGGAATTTTTGCGCAAGCTCGCCGCCCGGCACGGGCTACTCGTGACGGGGTCCTCGGACTACCACGGCCTCGGCAAGCCCAACCGGCTGGGGGAGAACCTGACCGCGCCGGACGTGTTCGAACGGATCGAGGAGCAGGGCACGGGCACCGCTGTCGTTCGTTAAAGCCCAACTGACCGGCAGCAGTTGTTCGTTTTGAGGCGTCAAAACGACAACTAATGCGAGCTAGCTGGGCGGGCAGGAGACGATCTCGGCGTGCGCCCCCAGCCGCTTGGCCATGACGTCGATGGCCGGCTGGTTCTGGTCCACGCAGACGAACCTGCGCCCCATTTTGGCCGCCACCGCACCGAGGGTGCCGGAACCGGCGAAGAAGTCCAGGCACCAGTCGCCCGGGCGGCTGGACGCGGCCACCACCCGGCGGATCAGGCCCTCGGGCTTCTGCGTGGGGTAGCCGGTTTTTTCCTTGCCCGTGGGGGAGACGATGGTGTGCCACCAGACGTCCGTGGGCAGCTTGCCCAGCTCACGCTTGGCAGGAGTCACGAGACCGGGGGCCATATAGGGCTCCCGGTCCACCTCGGCGCTGTTGAAGTGGTACTTCGCCGGGTTTTTGACGTAGACAAGGATGTTGTCGTGCTTGGTGGGCCAGCGGTTTTTGGCGCGCGCACCGTAGTCGTAGGCCCAGATGATCTCGTTCAGGAAGCACGCCCGGCCAAAGATGGCGTCCAGCATCACCTTGGCGTAGTGGACCTCGCGGTAGTCAAGGTGCAGGTACAGGGTGCCGTCGTCGGCCAGTAGCCGCCAGGCCTCCACCAGCCGCGGCTCGAGGAAGGACCAGTAGTCACTGAAAGCGTCGTCGTACCGGTGCAGGGCGCCCTTGATCGTGTCGTAGGAGCGGCCCTTGAAACCCACCCGGTCGCCGTCGCCGTCCGCGTTGAGCACCATCTTCGTTTCCTGGCGCTGCTGGGCCCGGCCCGTGTTGAAGGGCGGATCCACGTAGATCAGCGTGAAGGCGCCGTCCGGCAGCGTGGGGAGGAACTCCGCGTTATCCGCGTGCACCACCAGGTTGCTGCCGTCCGGCGCCCAGACAGTTTCACTCATTGAGGCTATGGGGCCTCGGTGCCGGGCTGCGAGCCGGTTGCGGCTTCGCTGCCGGAGACCACTTCGCCGTTGCGGCGGCGCGTGCGGGTGCGGTTGCGGCGCGGGCGTGCCGGCTGCTCACCTTCAACGGTCGCGGTGGCGGCGGCGCCTGTTCCGGCATCCGCGCCGGACTCTGACGCGCGGCTGTCTGAAGAACGACGGCGGCGCTCGCCCGAACGCTTGCCCGCGTCACTGCCGCGGCGGCTGCCTTCCCTGCTGCCGGAGCGGCCGGAATCGCGGCCGCCCGGGCGGCTGTTCTTCTTGCCGGTCTCGCCCAGGTCCTCGAGGACCTCGGCATCGACGCCGGCGAGGGTGCGCTTGCTGCGCGGCAGCCGGCCCTTGGTGCCCTCCGGGATGTCCAGGTCGGTGTAGAGGTGCGGCGAGGAGGAGTACGTCTCGACAGGCTCGGGAACGCTCAGCCCCAGCGCCTTGTTGATGAGGCCCCAGCGCGGCATGTCGTCCCAGTCGACGAACGTCACGGCGGTGCCCTTGTTGCCGGCGCGGCCGGTGCGGCCCACGCGGTGCAGATAGATCTTTTCGTCTTCGACGCACTGGTAGTTGATGACGTGCGTGACGTCGTCGACGTCGATGCCGCGGGCGGCGACGTCGGTGGCCACCAGGACGTCCACCTTGTTGTTGCGGAAGGCACGGAGCGCCTGCTCGCGGGCGCCCTGGCCGAGGTCGCCGTGGATGGCGGCAGCTGCGAAGCCGCGGTCCACCAGTTCCTCGGCCACCTTCGCGGCAGTGCGCTTGGTCTTCGTGAAGATGATGGTGCGCCCGCGGCCGCGGGACTGCAGGATACGCGAGACCACCTCGGTCTTGTCCATGCTGTGGGCGCGGTAGATCAGCTGCCGGATGTCGCGCTTGGTCAGGCCCTCATCGTCAGGATCGGCGGCGCGGATGTGGGTGGGCTGCGTCATGTACCGGCGGGCCATCGCGATGACCGGGCCGGGCATGGTGGCGGAGAACAACAGGGTCTGGCGGACGGCGGGGGTGCCGGCGATGAGGGTCTCGACGTCGGGAAGGAAGCCGAGGTCCAGCATTTCGTCAGCTTCGTCCAGCACCACGATCTTGACGTTCTTCAGGACCAGGTGCTTCTGCTTGTAGAGGTCAATCAGGCGGCCGGGCGTGCCGACCACAACCTCGACGCCCTTCTGCAGCGCATCGATCTGCGGCTCGTAGGCGCGTCCGCCGTAGATCGTGGCGATCCGGGCGTTGCGCTTGCGGGAGGCGGTCTGGAGGTCGTTGGCAACCTGTACGGCGAGCTCACGCGTGGGAACGATCACCATGGCCTGCGGTGCGCCCGGTGCGGGCAGCTTGTCGAAGCCGGCGTCGTCGCGGCCCACCACCCGCTGAAGCGCAGGAATGCCGAAGCCGAGGGTCTTGCCGGTGCCGGTCTTGGCCTGGCCGATGATGTCGTGGCCGGACAGCGCGACGGGCAGCGTCATGGCCTGGATGGGGAAGGGGTGCGTGATGCCGGCGTCCGCCAGGGATTCGACGATGTCGGCGCGGACGTCGAAGTCGGCGAACGACTTTTCGGCTATTTCGTGCGGCTTCTCGTCCGAGATGATGGTCTCTTCCGGCTCGATGGTCTCGGTGCCGGTGTCATCGGAGAGCAGCTGGTGGGTATGCAATTCACTCACAGGGGAGTTTCCTTATTCATTTAGGCATTGGCGCCGCCTGCTCAACGGCGGCGGCCGCGGGGGCCGTTCCGGAGCACGCTCAGGCGCGCAAGCAATTCCAGTGGAAGCCGATCGCGGGCTATCTAATTGCCGGCACTGGGGACCGGCGGGTGGTACTCAAGATCGCGTAGGGGCGGGCTTGTTGAATTCAAATCGACGAAATCAACGACCGGGCATCCATTACTACCCACCCAGTCTACTGGCAAACCCGTGTTTTCCTTGACTCACGCCGCCGCAGGGGCCAGCACCTGCCGTCCGCAGCGGGTCAGTCGACGAGCTCGAGGCGGATTTCCCGGGTTGTGATGTCGGAGGAGATGAGCCGGACCCGGACCTTGGTGCCGGGCTCCATTTCGCCTTCGCACCGGGCCGTTACTGCCGGTTCGGCGATCTGGACCACGCCTGAGGGGCCGGACCCGTTGGTCCACTTGCCGTTCAGGCCCTTGCCGTTCCCGCCGGTTGCGCCGTTCCCGTTGCCATTGCCGTTCCCGTTGCCGTTCCTGGCGGGCTTTGACCCGGAGATCACCACGGCGTCGAACTCCTGCCCGATGTGGTTGATCAGCAGCGCGGCTTCCACGGTGTCCAGCGCCAGGCGTTCCATCCGTGCCGCCAGCTGGTCCGAGTACGCCATGATCTCGGGCAGTGAGGGCAGCGCCTGGCGGGCCCAGCCGGGCACCGGCCGGTTGTTGCTCAGTGCCTCGCAAATGACCAGCACGAACCGGTCCACGAGGCGGCGCAGCGGTGCGGTGGTGTGGGCGTACGCCGTGCCGATGGCCGACTGGACGGCGTCCTCCGGAACGGTGCCGTCGAAGTGCGTGTACGCGGCTCCGCGGAACAGCATGCCGGCCGAATGGAGGATGGCCAGTTGCCGGTGGTCGGTGGGGTCGAGGGTGCGCAGGTATTCGCCGTAGCTTTCCTGCCCGTCCCACGGCTTGCCGAGCGCTGCTGTCTGCCGCTTGAAATGGCTGAGTGAGCGTTCATCGGGGGCCGGCATGGTGCGCAGGATCCCCACTTTGCCCTCGAGCATCAGGGACGCTGCAGCCATCCCGGTCATGAGCGAAATCTGCGCGTTCCAGTCCTCCACCGGAAGCTGCGGGACCGCCACGATCCGGTAGCCGCCGTCGGGAAGCTGGACGATCTCCTGTTCCGGCATGTTCAGGCTGGCCCCGCCGCGGGCGCGCTCCAGGTCCACGCGCTTGAGCCCCACCTCGCGCAGGAGCTGGAGCATGGGCGGGGCCGTGCCGGCGTCGAGGTCCGCCTGGACACCCTTGTAGTTGAGCTTGGCCCGGCTGCGCACGGCAGCCCGGCGCACCAGCACGGACGCCACCTCCGCGGCGGCGTCGAGCTCGAACTCCCAGACGAAGGCCGAGCACAGCTGCCCGGCCAGCAGGCTTCCGGCGTTCTCGCTGATGACCTCCGGATGCAGCGGGATCCGGCCGTCCGGGGCGTAGAACGTCTGCCCGCGGCGCCGGGTCTCGGCGTCGAGCGCGCCGCCCGGCTGCACGAAGGACGGAACGTCGGCAATGGCGTAAAGGATCCGGTAGCCGTCCCCGCGCCGTTCGATGAAGAGGGCCTGGTCAAGGTCGGTGGACGACGGCGGGTCGATGGTCAGGAACTCCACCCCGGTCAGGTCCAGGGCCGGGAATTCCCGGCCGGCAACGGCGGCTTCGGCCTCCTTGAGCACGTCCTCGGGGAACTCCCCGGGAAGCTCCAGTTCCGTCCGCAGCGCGCTCAGGGCGTCCGCGAGCGCGTTGGTCTGCTCGTGGACGCTGGGCGACAGCCGATGATGTGACACGAAAATCAGGTTAGCCCGAATTGCGCCGTTAGTCTTGGATTATGGGCACATCCTCGGCTGGCACCGCACGCTACGACCGCTTCGTTGCAGACCTGTTCGGTGTGATGGCCTACGGCGAACTGTCCGCGTTCGAACGGCTGTCCTCCGACGCCCGCTACTCGCCCACGCTTCATGACCGTGCCGTGCTCGGCAGGATCGCCGTCATCGAATTCCAGCATTACGAACTGGTGAGTGCCAAGCTGGCGGAGATGGGTGTGGACGTCGAAGATGCGATGCTGCCGTTCCAGTCGGCCGTGGACCACTTCCACGAACGGACCCGCCCGGCGGACTGGTACGAATCCCTGATGAAGGCGTATGTGGCGGACACCGTTTCCGCCGATTTTTACCAGGCTGTCGCGCGGTTCGTGGATGCCGGAACCCGGGAGGTCATCGAGCAGATCCAGTCGTCCGAGGAGGCCACGGCAGTCCTCCGGGAGCGGCTCAGGGGAGCGCTGGCCGACGACCCCCGGCTCGCGTCCAGGCTGGCGCTGTGGGGCCGCCGCCTCCTCGGTGAAGCGATCACGCAGGCCCAGCGGGTGGGCCACGAACACGCCTTTCTGAGCGAACTGTTCGTCGAGGCGGAACCCGGCGCCACGGACGCCACCGCACGGGAACTGGTGCGCGGCATCACCGCCGAGGTCGCGGAAAACCATTCCAAGCGGATGGTCCAGCTGGGCCTGAGCGGGTAGCGCGCCGGGCTATCGCGCGATGGCTGCCGGGGACGTTGCGTCGAGCGCGTCGAGCAGTTCCGCCGCCGCCGCGGCCGGGTCGGACGCCTCCGTGATTGCGCGGACGACGACGATCCTGCTGGCTCCGGCTGCCAGGACCTGCTCGACGTTGGTTCGGTCGATCCCGCCGATCGCGAACCAGGGCAGCAGCAGGCCTCCCACCCGTTCCTCGTTCGCGGTGCGCACAGCCTCCGCCGCATAGGTCAGCAGCTCAAGTCCGACGGCGGCGCGCCCGGGTTTGGTGGGGGTGGCCCAGAGCGGGCCGACGCAGAAATAGTCAAGGCCGCTGCGCCCGTGGGCGGCGGCGACGGCGGCATCGATCTGCTCCGTGCTGTGCGTGGACAGCCCGATCACCGTTGCATCGCGCAGCAGCTTCCGGGCAGCGCGCAGCGGCAGGTCCTTCTGGCCGATGTGGAACACCGGTGCGCCGGCGATGGACGCGATGTCGGCGCGGTCGTTCACGGCCCAAAGCCGTCCGTGCCTGCGGGCCGCGGCGTGGACGATCTCCAGCAGCTCGAGTTCCTCGGCCGCCTCGATGCTCTTGTCCCGCAGCTGGATGATGTCTACGCCGCCGGCAAACGCCGCGTCCACGAAGTCCGCAAAGTCCCCGCGGTCCTTGCGGGCGTCGGTGCAGAGGTACAGGCGGGCGGCGGTGTGGGCAGAGTGCTCGGTCATGGCAACCACCTTAGTTCCTCTAAACTGGGCAGGTACCGCGGGAGCCCGTTGCCGATGTCATAAATGGCGCAGGGCTGAGAGGGCGTCAGAGCCGACCGCTTGACCTGATCCGGTTAGTACCGGCGTAGGGAAGGAAATCATGAATCCTGAATCCAGCGGCGACGATTGTGCCGCCACATCAGTTGAGACCGGCACACCAGCTGAGGCCAGCACAGTAGTCGAGGCAGACGTGGCCGTCATCGGCGGGGGCGTGGTGGGCCACGGCATCGCCTGGGAGGCGCGGCGTTCCGGCCGTTCGGTGGTGCTCATCGATGAAGCCCCCGGCAGCGGCGCAAGCTGGGCTGCGGCCGGGATGCTCGCCCCGGTCAGCGAACTGCACTACCAGGAGGAAGGGCTCCTGGAGCTGATGCTGGAGTCCTCGGCCAGGTGGCCGGAGTTTGCCGCCACGCTCACTGCCGGCGGGGACGCCGGGTATCTCACGACGCCGACCCTTGCCTTGGGTGCGGATCCCGCCGACCGGCGCGCCCTGATGGACCTGCGGGACGTGCAGCGGACCCACGGCCTGGATGTTGAACCGCTGACCATCCGCGAGGCACGCTCCCGGGAGCCGCTGCTCAGCCCCGGAATCTCCTGCGCCCTGGACATCCCGGCGGACCACCAGGTGGATCCGCGCAGGCTTGTGAAAGCGCTGGCCGCAGGGCTGGCCGGCTCTGGCCAGGAGTTACTGCGCCAGGAGATTGCGGCGGCCGACGGGTTCGCGGTGCGGGAGCACGCCGCCGGCCTGCTCTGGGACGGCGGCAGTGTCTGCGGGGTCCGGCTGGCCGGGGGCGGAACTGTCAGGGCGGCCGAGACGGTGGTGGCCAACGGCCTGGCCGCGGCGCACCTGCAGCACCTGCCGGACGGGCTCCAGCTGCCGCTGCGCCCGGTCCATGGGGACATCCTCAGGCTCCGGGTCCCCGCGCACCTGCAGCCCCTGCTTACTGCCACCGTCCGGGGCATGGTGCGGGGCGTCCCGGTTTACATCGTGCCCCGCCAGGACGGCACCGTGGTGATCGGTGCCACCCAGCGCGAGGACGGCGTGCCGGGCACCAGCGCCGGCGGCGTCTACCAGCTGCTTCGTGACGCGCAGGCGCTGCTGCCGGCCGTCGCCGAACTTGAACTGCTCGAAGCCACCGCCCGGGCACGGCCGGGCACTCCGGACAACGCGCCCCTGCTGGGCCGTGTGCCTGCATGCGTACCCGCACGTGGGCAGGATGCCGGCACGGACGTGGCGGGCCTCATCATCGCCACGGGCTTCTTCCGCCACGGCGTGCTGCTGACCCCGGCCGCCGCGGCGATCTGCCGCCAGCTCATGGATGGCATTACCGACCCACGCTGGGCCGCGTTCCGGCCGGCCCGGTTTTCCCCCGGGATCCCGGATGCCCGGGGCGCTGCCGCGGGGCTCACCCCGGTCCCGGGCCAGGCGCCGAACCGACCACCGCGGGTGACCCCGGCCGCCGCGGGCACTCCGGCATGACGCACGTCACATTTGACCCAAACAAGGAATCAGCATGAACATCACTTTGAACGGTATTGAACAGGAAGTAGGCGAGGGCGCCTCGGTCACCACACTTGTCAGCCAGGTCACGGGACGCCGCCTGTCCGCCAGCGGACAGGCCGCCGACGGACGCCGGCTGGGAGTTGCGGTGGCCCGGAACGCGGCCGTGGTGCCGCGCAGCCAGTGGCACAGCACCGCCCTCGCCGAGGGCGACGAGATCGAACTCGTCACGGCAGTCCAAGGAGGATGAGCATGATGGCAGAAACATTGATTGAAACAGCAGACAGCCTGGTCATTGACGGGGTGGAGCTGGCGTCGCGGCTCATCATGGGCACCGGGGGCGCTCCGAGCCTGGACGGTCTCGGCACGGCGCTGGTTGCATCCGGCACCCAGCTGACAACTGTTGCGATGCGGCGCTATTCGCCTGCCGAAACGGGCTCGCTCTTCCAGCTGCTGGTGGACCACAACATCCGCGTCCTCCCCAACACGGCCGGCTGCTTCACGGCCCGGGACGCGGTCATGACGGCCGAGCTGGCGCGTGAGGCGCTGGAGACCGACTGGGTCAAGCTCGAGGTCATCGCGGACGAGCACACACTGCTGCCGGATGCCGTGGAACTCGTGGATGCCACCGAGCAGCTGGTCAACCGCGGCTTCAAGGTCTTCGCCTATACCAACGACGACCCCGTTTTGGCGCTCCGGCTCGAAAACCTGGGAGCCTCGGCCGTCATGCCGCTGGGTGCACCGATCGGCACCGGCCTGGGCATCCTCAATCCGCACAACATCGAGCTGATCGTCTCCCGGGCGTCCGTTCCCGTGGTCCTGGATGCAGGAATCGGTACGGCCTCGGACGCGGCGCTTGCCATGGAGCTGGGCTGCGATGCCGTGCTGCTGGCCACGGCCGTCACCCGTGCGCAGAACCCCGCAGTCATGGCCGAGGCCTTCAAACACGCTGTCATCGCCGGTAGGCTGGCGCGTGCGGGCGGGCGGATCCCGCGCCGTGAGCATGCACTGGCGTCGTCGGCCATGGAAGGCCGGGCGGAGTTCCTCTAAGCCCGGTCAGCCCTGACGGTTCCGGGCAGGCTCTCCAGGTACTTCCAAGGAGCCAGCCGTGGCCGCCAGGGACAGCATCCTCACCCGACCCCAGATCGACGAAGCGCTCGCCGGCCTTCCGGACTGGCGTTACCGGCTGGGCGGACTGGTCACCGTCTATAAAACGCCGACGGCGGCCGTCGCGCTTGAGCTGATTGCCGCCGTCGGGCGTATTGCAGAGGATCTGGACCACCATCCGGACCTGGACTGGCGATACAACCGCGTGTTCATCCGGTTCAGCTCCCACGACGCTGGGGGCGAGGTGACCACCCGGGACACCGGAGCCGCCGCCTCGGTCAGTGCTGCCGCGGGCGCGGCCGGCGCCGAAGCCCAGCCCGGGCTCTACCGGTCAGTGGACATCGGCATCGACACGGCTGACGCGGCGGAGATCTCCGAGGTCTGGCGCGTGGCCCTGGGTTACCGGAAGGGCCGGTTCGGGGACCTGGTGGACCCGTACGGCCGCGGACCCGGCCTGTGGTTCCAGGAAACCCCGACTCCGAACGAGAACCGCCTGCACCTGGACATCCACCGCTCGAAGGCCGAGTCGGCCCCCGCCCTGGAGAAGACGGCAGCAACCGGGGCCTTAATGAACAGTGACCACGCACCCAACTGGGTGGTGGTCACTGATGCCCAGGGAAACCGGCTCTGCCTGTGCACCGAGGAAGGCCACGGGCCGGACCTGGGCACGGAAGAGCCTGCCGGACCTGAAGCCGGCTAAATCTTCAGCGCTGCCGTCAGCCGCTGGGTGTCCTGCCTGGCGCGCGCACGGCCCAGGTAGACCGCAACAGCCAGGGCGGCACCGCTTCCGGCCACCATGGGAAGGACCCACGGTATCCACGTCAAGCCCGGCTGGTAGCCCAGCCCCGCCCAGATGCAGATGATCCAGGCGAGCATGCCCACCGCCGCGGCGGTACCGGCCGGCAGGAGGACGCCGTACTTGGTGTGGCGCCTGTCGTTGGCCCAAACGATGAAGCCGGCCGCGGCAGTCACCAGGAGCACGATCGCGAGGGACAGCACGGCTGGGCCTACAGGGCGCCGAAGCCGACCCGGCGCACTTCCTCTGCGCCGATTTCGACGTAGCCGAGGACATTGGCCGGGATGATGATCTGGCGGCCCTTCTCGTCGTTCAGGCGCAGCTCGCTGCCCTTGGCGATGGCCTCGGCCACGGTTTTGGCTACAGCGTCAGCATCCTGAGCCGATTCCAGCACAATTTCACGGCCGACGTTCTGAATGCCGATCTTTACTTCCACAGCAGGGCCTCCCAGCCAGTCAAGGTTGAAATTTCAAAGGTAGTTTCAGTTGTAGTCTAGGTCTCTTTGGGGAAGCGAGAGATTCCGCGCCAAGCTAAACGGTAAATCAGGTCGCTGGCCACATCGAGGTCGAGGTTGCCGTCCGTTTCGAGCCAGTAGCGGGCGCTGACCTGGGCCATGCCGGCCAGGCCGCGTCCCAGCAGCTGCGCCTCCAGAAGCGGCAGCTTGGTGTCCTCGGCGATGATCCGCGCGATGGCCTCCGCGAACGTCTTGTTGAACGTTTCCAGGCGCGAGCTGACGTCGGCATCGTTGATGAGGTCGGACTCGAACACCAGCCGGTGTGCCTGGTCGTCGCTGTCGATGAAGCGGAAGTACGCGCGCATGACGGCCTGCACGCGCTCTTTGTTGTCCGTGGTGGAGTTCATGGCCCCGAGCATGAGCTCGGTCAGTGCCTCGAGATGGCTGTCCAGCAGGGCAAGGTACAGCTCCCGCTTCGAGGGGAAGTGCTGGTAAAGCACGGGCTTGCTGACATGGGCCGTCTCCGCGATCTCGTCCATCGCAGCACCGTGGTAGCCGTTGGCGACAAAGACCTCCTGGGCTGCGGCCAGCAGCTGGGCACGGCGCTCATCGCGCGGCAGCCTGGCGGAGCGCTGGCCGGGGGCGCGGACCGTGCCGGCATTGGATTGCGCGGCCTGAGTTCGATCAACCGGTGCATGATGAACCACTGTTGGCCTTCTTTCCTTTTCAGTTAACTTCACTTTACCCGGGGGTAATATGACCGCGCGGTATCTTCAGGCATACATTGAAGTATGGCTTCTCCGTCCACCGCAAATACAGTCCGCACGCTCCCGGGCCCCCTTGTCGATCCCGGGCCCGCGCTTTCCACCGAAGAGGTGGAGCGGTATTCCCGGCACCTCATCATTCCCGAAATCGGCGCACTGGGCCAAAGGCGGCTGAAGAACGCCCGGGTGCTGGTCATCGGCGCGGGCGGCCTGGGCTCGCCGGCGCTGCTGTACCTGGCCGCCGCCGGCGTGGGGACTATCGGCATCATCGACGATGACGCCGTGGACCTGAGCAACCTGCAGCGGCAGATCATCCATGGCGTGCGGGACGTCGGCCGGCCCAAGATCGAGTCTGCCCGCGATGCCATCGCGGAACTGAACCCGCTGGTGGACGTCCGCCTGCACAACACCAGGCTCGACGCCTCCAACGCACTGGAGCTTTTCGCCGACTACGACCTCATCCTGGACGGCGCGGACAACTTTGCCACGCGCTACCTGGTCAACGACGCCGCTGCCATCCTCGGCAAGCCCTACGTGTGGGGATCGATCTTCCGCTTCGACGGGCAGGTCAGCGTCTTCTGGGAGCAGCACGGGCCCACCTACCGGGACCTCTATCCGGAGGCGCCGCCGGCCGGTGAAGTTCCCTCGTGCGGTGAGGGCGGCGTGTTCGGGATGCTGTGCGCGGCGGTCGGATCGCTCATGGTGACGGAGGCCGTCAAGCTGATAACCGGCGTCGGGCGTTCCCTGCTGGGCCGGGTGGCGCTGTACGACGCCCTGGGCGGCAGCTGGCGCGAGATCCGGGTGGCCAAGGACCCCGACGCCCCGCGGATCACCGAACTGACCGACTACGAGGCGTTCTGCGGCATCGCCCCGGCGGAGACAACCGACACGGAGCACACCGTGACGGCGACCCAGCTGGCGACGATGCTGGCCTCGCGGCAGGCCGGGCTGAAGGACTTCGACCTCGTGGACGTGCGCGAGTCGGGGGAGTACGACATTGTCCGGATCGACGGCTCCGTGCTGATCCCGCAGGGGCGCATCCTGTCCGGCGAGGCGTGGGGCGAGCTGCCGCAGGACAAGGACATCGTGTTCCACTGCAAGGCCGGGACGCGCTCGGCAACGGTGCTGGCCGCCGCGCGGAAGGCCGGCTACCAGCGCGTCAGCCATCTCGACGGCGGCATCCTCGCCTGGGTGCGCGACGTGGAGCCGCAGAAGCCCGTCTACTGACCCCGTTCTCACCGGGCAATGACAGGGATCTGCCGGGTATGCAGAACCTTGCCCGTGATCCAGTCCAGCAGGTCCACCGTGAGCTTGTAGTCGCCTGCCGCCGGCGGCCGCAGCAGCATGTCGTACCGTTCCGCGGCGCCGAAGTTGATGAGGCCGGTGCGCATGGGGCTGGTTTGCGAGATGGGCCGGGCCGGCGCATTCGGGTTTGAGGTGTCGCGGAACGGGCGGCCGTCGTGCGAGATCAGCTCTGCCATTGCCACGCGTTTCCCGGCGGCATCCGTGAAATAGGCGTTCACGGGGAAATAGTTGGCGTTCAGCAGCCGCAGCAGGGTCGGTTTGACCGTTCCCCCGTTGGAGACCCGGGCACGGATGCGGGTCAGCTGGAGGGGGCCCTCCGTGGTGGGTGTCGGGGCCAGTTCGCCGCCGAGCAGGTAGAAATGCTCGGGGTGGAACTTGTCCAGGCCGGCATCGTCCCCTGACAGGCCGGCAGCGTGGTTGAGCTCATGCCAGCGCGGGTCCACCGAGTACGGGACCAGGAGGGTCTCGGTGGCGATGTCGTATTCGGGCCCGTCCCCGAACGCCCGCCGTGCCCCCTTGGTCACCGGGTAGCCGGGGTGCACCACCGGGTCAATGATCAGCGGGCCGAACATGCCCATCTGCACGTGCAGGGTGGTGTTGACGTGGCAGTGGTAGAAGTACGTCCCGGCCGCGCCCACGTTCGGATTTCCAGGGATGCCGCGTTCCGGGCGCCACTGGTAGGTGTAGCTTCCCGAGACCTCGAAGGAGGTATGGCCCACGCCGTCGTTCCGGGGGTCGGGCTCTATGCCATGCCAGTGGATGGTATGGACCTTCTTGCTCGGACGGATCGTCGCGTGCCACAGCTGTCCCTCCGTGACGCGCAGCAGGGGCGCGGGGAAGACCCGGCCGGAGTTTTCCGACTCGAACGTCCACATCTCGAATTCGCCGCCGTCGTCGAACTTCATCTTGCGGTTGAAGAACTTCAATTCGTGGGCAACATCGGGGGTCTGCCGGAACTCCGTCGCCGGGCTGCCCTCATGCATCTGGTGCGAGCTGAAGTCCACCTGGCTGCCGAAGAGTTCGTGCGCCGGGCCGGTGTCCGGCCCTGGGGCGGCAAGGGTCCAGTGGCCCACCAGGCCGCCGGGATACAGACCGCCGCGCGCCACCTGCGACGGCTCCGCGTGGCAGTGCATCGGATAAAACCAGTCTTCCTTCCGTGCGTTCCAGACCTGGTCGATAGCCTCCGGCGGCCGACGCATCGGAAGGATGGAGTCCTTGCGGTCCAGGGGATGCATTTCAATGACGTCTTCCCACTGCTGGAGCACCACATGGCCTTCGGCATCGATCCTGCCCTTGGTGCGGGGGAACGCCACGCCGTTGCGCTGAACCGTCCAGAGGTGGTTTCCGTGGAAATGGAGCTGGTGATGGACGACTCCTGCGTTGAGGAAGCGCATGAGCTGGCCGGCCCGGACTGTGCCGGGCGCGGCACTCAGGCTGAAGTTGCGGACGTCGATCTGGCGGGCGGAGCCGGACATCAGCGTGTCCTCCTCCCGGATTCGGTTGAGAGCCTCGTCGGTGGAGGCGGCCAGCGACTGGAAGCCGCTGCGTCCGTTGAGCGTGAAGTAGCGGGGCACGGCGGGAGTCTTGTCCGGGTCGACGGTGCCCTGCCGCGAGGCGATGCCCGCCCAGACCGGATCCACGTTGTGGAGCATCCACAGCCACTGGCGCTCAAACTCCGTTCCGTGCGGGCCGGCCCGCCAGGGCGAGTCTGGATTGACCACCAGCAGGGCACCGAACAGGCCGAGGACCCGCTGCACGGGGTCCGCGTCCGGGTCGGCCGGATCAGCCCCCGGGTCGCAGTACAGGTAAGTGCCCTCTGCCGGCGCCTTGAAGGTCAAGGTCTTGCTTTGGCCCGGCTTGATGGCGCCGGTTCCGACGTGGCCCTTCGACGCGCCGGCGTTGAGGAACTGCAGCGCGTGGTCCTGGGTGAGGTTATTGGTCACCCGGATGCTGATGGTGCTCCCGGTTTCGGCGATGAGCGTCCGGTCCGGGAAGAAGCTCGCCCAGTGGGCGCGGCGAATCAGGAACTCGCCGGGATTGAGCGGATCCTTGGCTGCCGGCGTGGGACGGCCGAGGGGAGGCACGGCGGCCTTGAGGGGATAGGTGCGGCTGGCCACGGCCGAGCCGTTGCGAAGGAACACCCGGGGACTCACGGACAGGCTGGGCTTCGGGTCTTTGACCGCGGTCCGGCGGTCCCCGAAGCCGCGGTGGTAGACCAGCGTGCCGTCCACCATGGGGAGGTATCCGTCATTGATATAAAGGTCCAGCGGGCTCATGACGGCACCTTCGCCACGCTCAGCAGCGGCAGGGCAAGGGTCCTGGCTTCGTCGTCCAGCCCCGTGTACTCGACTTCCATGGCCACGGAATCGTGCGGGGCCAGATAGCTGATCCAGACCTGCTCGGTGGCGCCGGCGGCAATCGTTCCCGGGCCGTGGTCGGCGTCCTGCGGCGCCACGGTGATCCCGGATGGCAGCAGTTTGAGGCGCAGCTGCCCGGGGCTGAACAGGGCCGGCCCGGGACTGGTGTTCGTGAGCGCCACTTCAAGCACGACGACGTCACCCCAGGTGAAGTTCCCGGGCTGCGGCCAGTCGGAGTCCAGGAGGGGATCGCTGTGGTGGCTGTTCACCGGTGCGCTTTGGCGGCTGGAAATGCGCTGGATTCCGGGCTGGCCCGCGGCGGCGGCCCGGCGTGCGCTGTTGGTCACCTGCGATACCGCCGAGGCGAGCGGCGTGGCGGCAGGCTGCCCCTGCGCATCGAGCCTTGCGAGGCGGCCGGCGTCAACCAGTGAGAGGGTCCCGAAGGCGGTGTCCAGGCCCTTTCCGCTGCCCGGACGGCTGCGGGCGACGAGACCGTAGGTCCCGCCGCCTACCAGCAGAACGGCTCCGCCTCCCACCAGAAGTCCGAATTGCCGGCGGCTCAGAGGCGGCACGGCAGGGGCCGGTGAAGAAAAATTCATGACTGCTCCCCAATATGGTTTTCACGGGCAACATCCATGCTGCCCGGGGAGCCTATGGAAAGCTTGTGGGGTGCTGTTTGTCAGAACATACGGTGTGTTCAGAAAAGACGCCGGTTAGGCGGAATTGCGGCGGGTACCGTCCTGCGCGGCCGACGTTCCGACACCGAGCGCACTGTGGTCAACGGGGCATTCGGCCTTGGCCGCGGCCGCGGGCTGCTCCACCGTGATGCCGTACAAAGTTTCCAGGGCAGCGACGTAGTCGTCCTGCTGGCCGTTGGACGCCAGCTCGCGGGCCCGGACGGTGGGGACATGGAGCAGCTGCTTCACCATGCGGCGCAGTGCGAACTCCACCTCCTCGGCGGCGGCAGTGCAGCCGTGACGGGCGCGCACCTTTTCCATTTCCGCGTCCAGCACGTTCATGGTGTGGCGCCGAAGGGCAACGATGGCCGAATCCACGGAACGCGCCTCGCGTTCCTGTTCAAACGCCTGGGCGGCGCCGGAAACCATGCTGCTGGCCTGGGCCAGCGACTCTGCCTGCTCCTGGGGCGCCGCGAGCCGTACGGACTCCAGCGTGAGCAGCTCCACGCCGTCGAGCTCCCCGACGGCGGGATCAAAATCGTGGGTGAGCGCCAGGTCGATGGCGATCAGCGGCTGCGTGGACCCGGCACGCACCTGGGCGAGTTCGCCGGCCTCCACCCTCGTGTCCGAGCCGCTGCAGCCGATCATGACGTCGGCGGCGGCTACCGCCGCGTGCAGGGTGTCGCCGTCGAGGGCGGTGCCGCCCCGGGTTGCCACGAAGGTGGCCGCACGGCCCGACGACGAGAACACGTAGATGTCGCGGCAGCCGCGTTCACGGAGGAGCGCCATGGTGGCCCCGGCGTAGGCGCCGGTGCCGAACACCACAACCTTCTTCTTGGACCAGTCGGTCTCTTCGGACAGGTCGGTGGCGAGGTCCAGTGCCACGGAGACGATGGACAGGCCACGGGAGCCGAGCGCGGTCTGCGCGCCGACGTCCTTGGCGGTCTTGGAAGCGGCCTGGAACAGGCGGACCAGTCCGGCGCTGGCGGTGCCCTCATGCTGGGCGGTGATCAGTGCACGGCGCACCTGTCCGGCGATCTCACGTTCGCCCACCACCGCGGAGTCGAGTCCGGAGCTCACCGCAAACAGGTGCGTGGTGACCTCGGGGCCGGTGTGGGTGCTGAACGACCGGGACACGAGCTGCTCGCTGAGGCCGCTTGTTTCGCTGATCTGGCCCACCAGTGCGGCGCGTGCGGCTTCCACGTCGTCGGCGTGCGGCGCCTCGCCGTAGATTTCGTAGCGGTTGCAGGTGGCAAGGACCACTGCGCCCTTAACCGCCGGGGAACCGGCGAGGGCGGACGTGGCAATGCCAGAGGAACCGTTGCTCAACTGAGCGACAGTTTCGAGGTCGATGTCGGCGTGTGTAGCCACCAATGAGAAAAGAACCACAGCAGGACAATCATAGCTTTTTCGCATCGGTGTAGAACAACCCTTCAAACGGATAGGGGGTTCCAGCGCCTGTGATTCCTGCCACCCGCCGGATCCGGCCGCCGCCGGATGACAAGCTGTCGTTATCTTTTGGGGACTATTTTGGGCACAATCAAAGGCATGACTTCTAGCGCTGTAACCCCCGCCGGTACCGGACTCGACGCAGGCCATCCGCTTCGCGACGGACGCACTGCAGACTCTCCGCTTATTACGGCTTACCGCGGCGGCAAGCCGGTCCGGCGCCCGGTGTGGTTCATGCGGCAGGCGGGGCGTTCGCTGCCGGAATACCTGAAGGTCCGCGAGGGCGTTGCCATGCTGGACTCCTGCCTACGGCCCGAACTTGCCTCGGAAATCACCCTGCAGCCGGTACGCCGGCACGATGTTGACGCGGGCATCTTCTTCTCCGACATTGTTATTCCGCTCAAGCTGGCCGGCGTCGGCGTTGACATCGTGCCGGGTGTCGGGCCCGTCCTGGACAAGCCCGTGCGGACCGCCGCCGATGTTGCGGCCCTGCCCCGGCTCACCGAGGAGTCGCTGGAACCCATCCGGGAAGCCGTCCGTCTGACCGTGGATCAGCTTGGCAAGACCCCGCTGATCGGCTTCGCCGGCGCGCCCTTCACGCTGGCGGCATACATGGTGGAGGGCCGTCCCTCCCGCGACCACCTTGGCCCGCGCACCATGATGCACGCCGACCCCGAGACGTGGACGGCGCTGGCCAACTGGGCCGCGGACGCCTCGGGTCTGTTCCTGCGTGCCCAGCTGGAGGCGGGCGCCTCCGCCGGCCAGCTCTTCGACTCGTGGGCGGGTTCCCTGGGCCTGGCGGATTACACCCGATTCGTCGCCGCCGCATCCTCCCGGGCCCTGGACCACGTCCGTGACCTTGGCGCGCCGCTGGTCCACTTCGGCACCGGCACCTCCGAACTGCTCGTGGCCATGCGCGACGTCGGCGTTGACGTGGTGGGCGTGGACTACCGGCTGCCGCTGGACGAAGCCAACCGCCGGCTGGGCGGCACCGTTCCGCTGCAGGGCAACATCGATCCCGCGCTGCTGTCCGCCCCGTGGGAGGTCCTCGAGGCGCATGTCCGCGAGGTCATCGCAGCAGGCGCGGCGGCCCCCGGCCATGTGCTGAACCTTGGGCACGGGGTACCGCCGGAGACGGACCCGGATGTCCTGACGCGCGTCGTCGAACTCATCCACTCCATCTCTCCGGAGTAGGGCAGTGGCTGCGGGCAGTCCCTCGCTCGCCGGACGCACGGCGCTGGTGGTCGGCGGCGGCATCTCCGGGCTCCTGGCCGCCCGGGAACTGGCCCGGGCCGGTCTGGACACCACGGTGCTCGAAGCTGCCGACGCCTGGGGCGGCTGCGTCGGCCGGCACGACGTGGCCGGGCTGGCCCTGGACAGCGGGGCCGAGTCGTTCGCCACCCGCTCCAGCGCGGTGGCTGACCTGGCGGCTGAGCTGGGACTGGCCGGACACATCGTTGCCCCGAAGCCCGGCGGCGCCTGGGTACAGCTGCCTGGCGGACCGCGGGAACTTCCCAAGACAGGGGTGCTGGGCATCCCGGCCAATCCCTGGGACCCCGAGGTTCGCCGCTCGCTGGGCCTGGGCGGCTCCCTGCGCGCCTCACTGGACAAGCTGCTGCCTGCCTCCGTGGGGACCACCGCAGAGGTTTCCAGCGTCTCCGCACTGGTGCGGGCCCGCATGGGACGGCGCGTCCTCGAACGGCTCGTCGAACCGGTGGTGGGCGGCGTGCATTCCGCCGACCCCGGCCTTCTCGACGTCGATATGGTGGCCCCGGGCCTCCGCGCCGGAATCACCCGGCACGGGTCGCTGGCAGCGGCCGTCGCCGCCCAGCGCAAGGGGACAGGAACGCCCGCCGGGTCACAGCAGCCCACGCCACCGCAGGCAACGCCGGACAAGCCCGCCAAGGCGGGCTCCGCCGTCGCCGGCCTGAAGGGCGGCATGCACACCCTCATCACGGAACTGGTGGCGGACCTGCGGGCCCGCGGTGTGCGGCTGCTGACGGCGACGGCGGCAACGGCAGTTGCGCGGACCCCGCAGGGCTGGAAGGTAACGGCAGGAGAGGACAGCTATCCGGCCGACGCACTGGTGGTGGCCCTGGACGGGCCGTCCGCAGTGCGGCTCCTCGGCGAAGCCGTCCCGGCCCTGGCCGGACATCGGCCCGGACCTGGACCTGTGGTCAAGCTTGTGACACTCGTTGTTGATCTGCCCGCGCTGGACAGGCGTCCGCGCGGGACGGGAATCCTGGTGGCCCCGCAAACGGAGGGTATCCGGGCGAAGGCCCTTACCCACGCCACCGGCAAGTGGGACTGGGTGGCTGAAGCGGCCGGACGCGGCAGGCACGTGCTGCGGCTCTCCTATGGGCGCAGCGAGGATGCGTCAGCCGATGTGGCGGCGGCCGGGACGGGCACCGCATCGGCAACAGACGGGGAACTGCTTGACATGGCTTTGCAGGATGCGTCAGCGCTGCTGACCGTGCCTGTCACACGGGATGCGCTGGTGGACTGGGACGTCGTCACCTGGGCCGGAGCGCTGCCGTTTGCCGCTGTGGGGCACCGCCAGCGGGTTGCCGAAGTGCGGCAGGTCTGCGCCGGCATCGACGGGCTGCTGATGGTTGGCGGCTGGCTGGCCGGCAACGGGCTGGCGGCAGTGGTGGCCGACACGAAAAAGCAGCTCGCTGCCTTCCTGGCGCGGGGCTGAGCAAAAGTTTCCGGGGCTCCCGCCAGGCAGCTTCCCTGACGCCCGCGATACCTGCTCGCCGGGCCACCCGCAAGTTTTCCCCGGCGCGAAATTGTGTCTAGGGTCGATGACTATGGTCAATCAGAAGTCCGATGGTTTTCGTTCGCTGACTGGTTTCCATGGGGGTCTTCGGCGCGGCACCGCAGCAGCGGCGTTCGGAGCGGTACTGGTCTTGTCCGCAGGCGTTCCTGCATCCAACGCTGCCGCCGCTGAGCTGCCGGCATCCGACCTGCTGGGGGACTCAGAGCACTCCGGCACGGGGCTGGCGGCCACCGTCGACGCCGCGGGCCTGAAGGCCTGGGCGGCAGCCGCATTGTCGACCGAGCGCGACAGTCCGGCCGAACCGGCGCCCTCGGAGTCGCCGTCGGCAGCACCCTCCGAGTCGCCGTCGGTCCCGCCGTCGCTTTCGCCGCTGGTTCCGGCTCCGGCCCCGTCCATGACCATTTCTGCCAGCCCGACGCCGGCCGTTCCCGTGCCATCGCCGTCGGTCCCCGTTCCCCTGCCGTCCGTTCCGGTGCCCACCGTTCCGGTGCCGACCGCGCCGGTTCAAACCGGTCCCGCGCCATCGCCGGCCCGGACCTCCTCGGGAACGCCGGCTCCGTCCCGCTCAGCCGCGCCGGCGCCCTCTTCCGCAGAAACTTCCCCCTCCGGCACGCAGTCCCCGTCCGGCGCCGCGTCGCCGTCGGGCAGCTGGTCCGGATCATCGGCGGGAACCGCTGGCTCCTCGCCGGCCGGCCAGGCTCCTGCCGGACCGGCCCCGGCAGGCTCAGCCCCGGGATCCTCCGCCCCCGGGACGGTCGGGTCTCCGGCCGCTGAAAGTTCCGCAGCGACCGCCGAAACCCCCGCCGCGGAGGCCAGCCCGTTCGCGGCGATCACTGGCCTGTCCGGCGGCGCCGGCCTCCGGGGACGTTCAGCCGCGGGTGTTGCCGGCGGCGTGTGGGGCTCGGCGGAGCTGTCCGGCCCCAACAACATGGCCACGATCAGCTCGCCGTATATGCGCGGGCCGGCCGAAAGCGCCGTCATGGGCGTGTCGCAAAACGGCACTATTGCCCCTCAGGTGTGGTGGGGAGCAGGGCTGCTTGCCCTTGCCGGGGCCGCGGGCGTGGCCGCAGTCCGGCTCCGGCGGGCGCTGTGAACCAGGCTGTGAAATTAACCACTTCTACACGACGTAGAAGTTGAGTTTTTCGACTTAGGCCGCATGGAAGGGGCAGGATAGTAACCATGAGCCACACTCCTGCCGAATCTGTCACCAAAACCGAAGAATCAGCCGAGCAGTTCTTCACCCTCTGGACCGTGTTCAAGCGCTCCGCCGAGGTCCTCCGCAGCGCCGATGCTGCCGAGGATTTCGACGCCCTGGTGGCGCGCCTGGCCGAGGGCGACGTTACCCACCGTGGAAGCTACGACGTGTCCGCCATGCGCGCTGACGCCGACGTCATGGTCTGGCTCCACGGCCCCAAGCCGGAGGCGCTGCAGCAGGCCATCCGTGACATCCGCCGCAGCAAGCTGTTCGCGGGAACCGAAATCGTCTGGTCCGCCATGGGCGTCCACCGTGAGGCGGAGTTCGCCAAGAACCACACCCCGGCCTATTCACGCGGCGTTGCACCGGCCGAGTGGCTGTGTGTGTACCCGTTCGTCCGCTCCTACGAGTGGTACCTGCTGCCGGATGACGAGCGCGGCAAGATGCTGCGCGACCACGGCCTGCTCGGCCGTGACTTCCCGCAGGTCATTTCGAACACGGTTTCCTCCTTTGCCCTCGGGGACTGGGAATGGATCCTCGGCCTGGAGGCACCCGAGCTCGTGGACCTCGTTGACCTGATGCGCCACCTGCGTTCCACCGAAGCGCGCAACCACGTGCGCGAGGAGATCCCGTTCTACACCGGGCGCCGGATTACCGCCGGTGAGATCGCCGAGGTCCTCGCATGAGTCCGCTGGACCCGCAGGAAGACGCCGTGGATCCTGTCACCGCCGGCAGGATGGCCCCCAAGGAGTACGACGGCGTCCTACTCGCCTCCTTCGGTGGCCCCGAAGGCCAGGATGATGTGATCCCGTTCCTCCGCAATGTCACCCGTGGCCGGGGAATCCCCGATGAGCGGCTCGAAGAGGTCTCCCACCACTACCGCGCCAACGGCGGCATCAGCCCGATCAACCAGCAGAACCGGGAGCTGAAGGCAGCCCTCGAAGCCGAACTGGCGGCGCGGGGCATCAACCTGCCCGTGCTGTGGGGCAACCGCAACTGGGATCCCTACATTCCGCAGACGCTCCAGGACGCGTACGACGCCGGCCACCGCCGGCTGCTGATGCTCACCACCAGCGCTTACTCCTGTTACTCCAGCTGCCGCCAGTACCGCGAGGACATCGGCATGGCCCTGACCGAAACCGGCCTCGACGGCAGGCTGGAGGTGGACAAGGTCCGCCAGTACTTCGACCACCCCGGCTTCGTGGAGCCCTTCATCACGGGCACTGCCGAGGGTGTCTCCGACGTGCGCGCACAGCTGGCCGCCGCCGGAAAACCCGACGCCCCCATCCACGTTCTCTTCGCCACCCACTCCATCCCCACCCGGGATGCCGTGGCTGCGGGCCGCTCAGAGGACGAGCCCCGCGAGTTTGCCGAGGATTCCGCCTACGTGGCCCAGCACCTCGCCAACGGAGCGGAAATCATGCGCCGCGTTGAAGCCGACTCCGGCCTGTCCGCACCGTGGTCCCTGGTGTACCAGTCGCGGTCCGGCGCTCCGCACATCCCGTGGCTCGAGCCGGACATCAACGACGCCATCGGGGACCTCGCCAAGCAGGGCGTCGCGGGCATCGTGATCGTGCCGCTGGGCTTCGTCAGCGACCATATGGAGGTGGTCTGGGACCTGGACACCGAAGCGCTGCAGACCTGCAAGGACCTGGGCATCGCCGCCACGCGCGTGCCCACGCCGGGAACGCACCGCCGCTTTGTCGAGGGCCTCGTGGAACTGATCTGCGAGCGGACCGTGGCCAACAACGTCTCGGACCGCCAGGCTGTTACCGGCCTCGGGCCCTGGTACGACGTCTGCCGTCCCGGATGCTGCGAAAACTTCCGCGGCGAAAAGCCCACCATTGCCGGCGCCGACACCACCGTGGGCCAGGGGCACGACCCCTACCCGGCAGGGCAGGACGCGAAGTGACTGTACGGATCGGTACCAGGGCGAGCAAACTCGCCCTGACCCAGACGCAGCAGACGGCCGACCGGCTGGCCGCCGTCGGGGGTTTCGACGTCGAACTCGTCCATGTCAGGACCGACGGCGACGTCCTCACCGGCTCGCTGTCCCAGATGGGCGGCACCGGCGTTTTCGTGGCCGCGCTGCGTGACGCGCTGCTGCGGAACGAGTGCGACGTGGCCGTCCACTCCCTGAAGGACCTTCCCACGGGTTCCGCCCCGGGCCTGGCGCTGGCCGCGACCCCGCCCCGGGTGGACGTCCGCGACGTCCTCTGCGCCCGCGGCGGACTCAAACTGGCAGACCTGCCCAAGGGCGCCCGCGTGGGTACCGGCTCACCGCGCCGGGCGGCGCAGCTGCGCGCCGTCCGCCCGGACCTTGACATCGTGGACATCCGCGGCAACGTGGACACCCGGCTGGGCCGGGTGCCGGGGCTGCCGGGCAACGCCACCGAGGCCGTGGTGGACGGGAAGTCGTGCGATCTCGACGCCGTCATCCTCGCCGCTGCCGGACTGGAACGGATCGGCCGGCTGGACACCGTCACCGAATACCTGGAGACGGACATCATGCTCCCGGCCGCGGGGCAGGGATCGCTGGCCATCGAATGCCGCACCGCCGAGGCTCCTCGCCGTGCCGGCTCCACCGAGGGGTCCCAGGGCGTGCTCGCCCAGGCGCTGGCCGCCCTCGACGACGCCGACACCCGGCTTGCGGTCACGGCCGAGCGCGCGCTGCTCGCCCGGCTCGAGGCAGGCTGCGCCGCCCCCGTGGGCGCCTACGCGTACCGCAAGGGCAGCATGCTCCACCTCGAAGCCGTGGTCTGCGCCGTGGACGGCACCGCCTCGGTCCGGGACAAGCGGGCCACTGACGGGCTCACCGAAGTAGGCGCCACCCTGCTGGGAATCGAACTGGCCGAGGTCCTGCTGGCAGCGGGGGCTGCGGACATCGCGGACCTGACGGCCTCCTGACCCCAGCCGGCCACCGAATGCGAACGACGAGCGGGAAGAACCCCGTGGGCGGGCGCCCGCTCGAAGGGTGCCGCGTCCTGGTGACGCGCAGCCCCGGGCGGTCCGGCCCCCTCGCGGAGGCGCTGCGGCTGGCCGGTGCCGTTCCCCTGCTGCTGCCGCTCACGGAGGCCGAACGCGCGCCGGACCAAGCGGCGCTTGACGACGCCTTCGAGGCGCTGGGCGCGGGCCGCTTCGACTGGCTCGTGGTCAGCAGCGCCACCACCGTCCTGGCGCTTCAGGAGAAGGCGGCCGAGCACGCCGTGGAACTGCGGAACTGGGTTCCCGCCGGAACCCGCGTTGCCGCGGTGGGCCCCGCCAGCCGCCGCGCGTTGGAGGCTGCGGGGATTGCCGTGGACTTCGAGCCGCAGCATGACCACTCGGCCGCCGGGATCGTGGACGGGTGGCCCGGAGGTCCCGCCGCCGTGCTGCTGCCACAGGCTGACATCGCGGCCCCGGCGCTGGCCCGGGGGCTGGAAGCGAAGGATGCCCGGGTCCGCACGGTGGTTGCCTATTCCACGGTGGACTTCCCGGCCGAACCCGGCCGGCGCCTTGGAACAAAATTTTCCGGCCGTCCCGGCCGTGACGATACCGACGGCGCCGCCGCGCCGCTTCCGGTGCTGACGCCCGCCGAAGCGAAAGCCGACGTCGACGACGGCGTCCTGGCCGCCGTCGTCGCCGCCTCACCCAGCGCCGTTCGGCGCATCGCCGCGGCACTGGCGCCGCTCGGCTCCTGCCGCCTGGTGGCCATCGGACCGGCGACCGCCGCCGAGGCGGAAACCCAGGGACTCGCCGTTGCCGCCACGGCCCGCGAAGCCACACCGGAAGGGCTCGTCGCCGCCGTCATCCGGGCCGTGGCGGGACCCTAAGCATCAGCCACCATAAGCAGCAGTCATCAACAGCAGGCAACACAGTGAAGGACAGGACATGAGCTTTCCGCACCACCGCCCCCGGCGGCTCCGCACCACCCCGGCCATGCGCAGGCTCACGGCCGAATACCGGCTTGCCCCGGCCGACCTGATCCTTCCCGCGTTCATCCGGGAAGGGCTGTCGGAGCCCAACCCGATCGCCTCCATGCCGGGCGTCGTGCAGCACACCACCGACACGCTCAAGCGGGCGGCGGCCGAAGCCGTTGAACTGGGCGTCGGCGGCATCATGCTGTTCGGTATCCCCGAGACCCGTGACGCCGAGGGAACCGCGTCGCTGGACCCGGACGGCGTGCTCAACAAGGCCATCCGGGATGTCCGGGCCGAGGTGGGGGACAGCCTCGTGGTGATGAGCGACGTCTGCCTGGATGAATTCACCGACCACGGCCACTGCGGCGTCCTCGACAGCGACGGCTACGTGGACAACGACGCCACCCTGGAAATCTACGCCAGGATGGCCGTGGCACAGGCCGACGCCGGCGCCCACGTGCTGGGCCCGTCCGGCATGATGGACGGACAGATCGGCGTGATCCGCCAGGCACTCGAGGACGCCGGCCACGTGAACACCGCCGTGGTGGCCTACGCCGCGAAGTACGCGTCGGCGTTCTACGGCCCGTTCCGGGAAGCGGTCGACTCACAGCTGAAGGGCGACCGCCGGACCTATCAGATGGACGCCGCCAACCGGCGCGAGGCCATCCAGGAGGTGGAACTGGACCTCGCCGAGGGGGCGGACATGGTGATGGTCAAGCCGGCCATGAGCTACCTCGACATCCTGGCCGACGTCGCCGAGATCAGCACCGTGCCGGTGGCCGCTTACCAGATCTCGGGGGAGTACGCCATGATCGAGGCCGCCGCCGCCAACGGCTGGATCGACCGCAGGGCGGCGATCACCGAATCGGTCCTGGGCATCCGGCGCGCCGGGGCCAACATGGTCCTTACCTACTGGGCGAGCGAAATCGCCGGCTGGCTCAGGGAATCCTGATGCCGGCGCCAGGCACGGGGCCGACCGCTCCCGTGGGCCCCGGCAAGATCCTGCTGGGCCTGAACACGTTCGGCGACGTCGGCGTGGACGGCGCCGGCGAGCCGAAGCCGCATGCCCAGGTGCTGCGGGAGCTGCTGGACCAGGCGGTCCTGGCTGACGCCGTCGGACTTCACGCCTTCGGCGTGGGGGAGCACCACCGCCGCGACTTCGCGGTGTCCGCGCCCGAGGTGTTCCTCGCGGCCGCCGCGGCCAGGACCGCCAACATCCGGCTCGGTTCAGCCGTGACCGTCCTGAGTTCCGATGACCCCATCCGTGTCTTCGAGCGCTTCTCCACGGTGGACGCGCTGTCCGGCGGCCGCGCCGAGGTCATGCTGGGCCGCGGCTCGTTCATCGAATCCTTTCCGCTGTTCGGCCTGGACCTGGCGGACTACGACGTGCTCTTCGAGGAGAAGCTCGAGCTCTTCGACAGGGTACGGGCGCAGAAGCCGGTCCACTGGGAAGGCCGCACCCGTCCCGCCCTGGCCGGGCTGAGCGTCTACCCGCCGCTGGAGCACCACCTGCTGCCGGCCTGGATCGGCGTGGGCGGCACCCCGGAGTCCGTCCTGCGGTGCGCGCAGTACGGCTATCCGATCATCTTTGCCATCATCGGCGGCCAGCCCCGCGCCTTCGCGCCGCTGGTGGACCTGTACCGCGAGGCCATGGACAAGTACGGCCAGCCCATGCAGCAGATCGCCACCCACTCGCCCGGGCATATCGCCGAAACCGACGAGGCGGCCCGCGAGGAGCTGTTTCCGCACTGGCTTGCCCAACGGAACAGGATCGGCGCCGAGCGGGGATGGGGCCCGGGAAACCGGCGCGAATTCGATGCCATGTGCGGGCCGGAGGGTGCCCTGTACGTCGGCTCACCTGAAACGGTGGCGCAGAAGATCGCACTGCTCAAGCGCAACCTGGGCGTAGACCGCTTCGACCTGAAATACGGCAACGGCACGCTGCCGCACGAATCGATGATGCGCTGCATCGAACTCTTCGGCACCGTGGTGGCACCGCGGGTGGCCGAGCTGCTCTCCGGTGACACTGTCCGGTGACACTCCCGCAGACTGAAAGAATGGGAACCATGACTTCCAGTACCCCTCGCAACGAGGAACTTTTCGACCGCGCCCGCCAGCTGATGCCCGGCGGCGTGAACTCCCCGGTCCGCGCCTTCGGTTCCGTCGGGGGCACGCCCCGCTTCATGGTGGCGGCCAAGGGCCCGTACCTGACCGACGCCGACGGCAACGACTACGTTGACCTGGTCTGCTCCTGGGGCCCGGCCCTGCTGGGACACGCACACCCCGCGGTCCTGGACGCCGTGCACGCCGCCGTGGACCGCGGACTCTCCTTCGGTGCCTCGACCCCCGATGAGGCCAACCTCGCGGCCATCGTCATGGAACGTGTCCCCGCCGTCGAACGGTTGCGCATGGTTTCCACCGGCACGGAAGCCACCATGACGGCGATCAGGCTCGCCAGGGGCTTCACCGGCCGCAACCTGGTCATCAAGTTCGCCGGCTGCTACCACGGCCACCTCGACGGGCTGCTCGCCTCCGCAGGCTCGGGCGTGGCAACCCTCGCGCTGCCGGGTTCCGCCGGCGTCACGGCCGCCACAGCCGCCGAGACCCTGGTGCTGCCCTACAACGACCTCGGCGCCGTCGAGGCCGCCTTCGCCGAGCACGGGCCGAACATCGCCGCCGTCATCACCGAGGCTGCGCCCGCCAACATGGGCGTGGTCACCCCCGGGGAAGGCTTCAATGCCGGCCTGTCACGGATCACCGCCGCGCACGGCGCCCTGCTGATCGTCGACGAGGTCCTGACCGGCTTCCGCACCGGCTACTCCGGCTACTGGGGACTCACCGGCGGCGCCGCCGACTCCACCGAAAAGTGGACCCCTGACCTGCTGACCTTCGGCAAGGTCATCGGCGGGGGCATGCCGACGGCGGCACTCGGCGGCCGTGCCGACGTCATGGACTACCTCGCGCCGCTCGGTCCCGTCTACCAGGCGGGCACGCTGTCCGGCAATCCGGTGGCCATGGCTGCCGGCGTGGCCACCCTGACGCACGCCACCCGGGACGTGTACTCGTTCGTGGACGCCAGGTCGCTGGAACTGTCCGGCGCCCTGTCCGCAGCCCTCGACGCCGCCGGCGTTGACCACTCCATCCAGCGGGCCGGCAACCTGTTCTCGGTGGCCTTCGGCACGTCCGAGCACGGGGTCCACAACTACAGCGACGCCCTGAAGCAGGAGTCGCACCGCTACGCGCCCTTCTTCCACTCCATGCTGGATTCGGGCGTCTACCTTCCGCCGTCCGTCTTCGAGGCCTGGTTCCTGTCCGCGGCGCACGACGACGCCGCCATGAACCGGATCTTCGAGGCACTTCCGGCCGCCGCGGAGGCGGCCGCCGCAGCGAAGGCCTGACCCGCCGTCGGGCATTAAAAAACTCTGGCACCCGCCGCGGCGGGTGCCAGAGTTTTTTGGTATCCGGATGTTCCGGTGAGCCCTACAGGACGTCCGAGAGGAAGCCCTGCAGCCGCTCCGTCGTCGGGTTTTCGAAAACGTGCTCGGGCGGACCCGATTCCACCACCACGCCGCCGTCCATGAACGTCACGGTGTCCGAGACATTGCGGGAGAAGCCCATTTCGTGGGTCACCACCACCATGGTCATGCCGCCCTTGGCGAGGTCAGCCATGAGTGCGAGCACTCCCTTGACGAGCTCGGGGTCGAGGGCGGAGGTGGCCTCGTCGAAGAACATGACTTCCGGCTTCATGGCCAGGGCACGGGCGATCGCCACCCGCTGCTGCTGGCCGCCGGACAGGGTGGCGGGGCGGACGTCGGCCTTGTGCTTGAGCCCGACGAGGTCGAGCTGGCTCAGGGCCTCCTCGCGGGCCTGCTCCTTGGGCAGCTTCCGCAGTTTGCGCAGGGCGAACGCCACGTTCTCGCCAACACTCTTGTGCGGGAAGAGGTTGAACTGCTGGAACACCATGCCGATCCTGCGGCGGAGCTCGTCCGGGTTTTCCTTCAGGACCGACTTGCCGTCCAGGAGGATGTCCCCGGCATCAGGTTCGATCAGCCGGTTCATCACGCGCAGCAGGGTGGACTTGCCGGACCCGGACGGGCCGATCACCGAGGCAGTGGTGCCGGCCGGGACGGTCAGGTCGATGCCGCGCAGGACCTTGTTGTGCCCGAAGGCGAGGTGGACGTTTTTCGCTTCGAGAGAGCCTGAGGTGAACTGGCTCATGAGTGGGCTCCCTTCCCGACGACGGCGGCAGCCTCGTCCGGTTCCATCTTCTGCGGGCGGCCGGTGCGCAGGCGTGCGTCGATCCAGTTGACCAGGTGCGTCAGCGGGACGGTCATCGCCAGGTAGAACACGGCGGCCGCCACGTAGCCGGACAGGTTGCCGCTTCGGGCTGCGGCGTCCTGGCCGATCTGGAAGAGCTCGCGCTCGGAGGACAGGAGTCCCAGGGTGAACACCAGCGAGGACTCCTTAATCAGCGCGATGAACTGGTTCACGAGCGCCGGGAGCACGCGGCGGATGCCCTGCGGCACCACCACCATGCGCAGCGAGGGGCCGTAACCGAAGCCCAGGGCCCGGGCGGCCTCCAGCTGGCCCTTGTCCACGCTCTGGATACCGGAGCGGAAGATCTCCCCGATGTAGGCGCTGGACATGAGCGAGAGCGCGGCGATGCCCATGGGGTACGGGCTGGTGATGCCGGTCAGCTCGCGGAAGATCGGGCCGAATCCGAGGCCGATGACGAGGATGGTGAGAACCGCCGGGAGCCCACGGAACACGTCCGTGTACACCCGGGCGGCCCACCGCGCCACAGGATTACGCGAGATGCCCATCAGGGCCAGCACCATGCCGACCACGCAGCCGATGATGCCCGAGACGATTGCGAGGACGAGGGTGTTGGGCAAACCGACCGAGAACATGGCCGGGAGTACCTCGGCGATGGCCTTCCAGTCGAGGAAGGTCTCGGCGAGCCTGTTCAGATAATCCATGTGGCGCCTGTCAGTCGGTTACTTCGTGGGGACCTGGACGGCCTTGCTGCCCGGCT
This sequence comes from Arthrobacter sp. NPDC056727, assembly GCF_042790555.1. Classification (NCBI taxonomy): domain Bacteria; kingdom Bacillati; phylum Actinomycetota; class Actinomycetes; order Micrococcales; family Micrococcaceae; genus Arthrobacter; species Arthrobacter sp. NPDC056727. The sequence continues at coordinate 50,426 of NZ_JBHTZA010000025.1, forward strand.
TCCAGCCCTCGGGAGTCTGCTCCTTCAGGGTGGGGCGGTCCGTGTACCACTGGGCGGTGAGCTTGGTCCAGGTGCCGTCGGCGATCACGGCGTCGATCGCCGAGTTGAGCGCGTCAGTGAGGGGCTGGTTGTCCTTGGCCACTGCGTACGCCGTGAAGTTCTGGGTGTTGACCTTCTTCTCGGCGATCTTCGTGCCGTCGCCCTTCTTGACCTGGCCCTCGGCCTGCTGTGAAGGAGCAACCCAGGCATCGACCTGGCCGCTCTTCACGTTCGCGTAGACCGTGTTGTAGTCGGGGAAGCGGACCGGCTCGAGCTTGAGCGTGTTGGTGACGAAGTCGTCCTGGACGGTGCCCTGGACGACGCCGATGCGGACGCCCTGCTTGAGATCGTCGAAGGTCTTAACCTTGGCGTCGTCCTTGGTCACGATCGCCATGTAGCCGAAGTCGTAGCCGTTGGTGAAGGCTACGGTCTCGCGGCGGGCGTCCGTGGTGGAGATGGAGGAGGATCCGACGTCGAACTGCTTGTTCTTCACCTGCGCGAGGAGGCTCTGGAACTTGGTGGAGGCGAACTCGACCTTGAGGCCGAGCTTTGCCGCCGCGGCCTTCAGGAGTTCGTTGTCGTACCCCGTGAAGTTGCCGTCCTTGTCGATGAAGATGTTGGGCGGAGCGTCGGAAAGGGTACCGACCTTGAGGGTGCCGGCAGTGATCAGGCCAAGCTTGGACTTGTCGATCTTGTCCAGCGGGGTGACATCCTTGGTGGTGTACTTGTCCAGCGTCTGCTGGTCACTGCCGGCTAGGGCGTCGGTCGACGAACCACTGGGAGCAGCGGTGCCTCCACCGCAGGCTGCCAAGGACACGGCCATGACTACGGCCACGGGAACCGTGGACAGCCACTTCAAGGCTTTGACTTTCATCACGCATCACTTTCATTGGGGTAGCGGGGGCGGGCAATCAAGCCGCCTGTAGCCGGGATCCGGCGCCGCAGGGGGCGGGCCCGCAAAACTTAATTGTCTCACCTGCCCTTAATCTGCCCGTTAGACGGCGTAATGAATGGATTTTGCTACCTTTTCCCGAATATAATCCGGAAATTCAGACTTTGGCCCGCCGATGGCACTGACTTAAGGTGCCGTCACAGAATCGGCAAACGTCCGCCAAAGTGTGTGCGGAACTGTGAGTTACGTCCCATCCTGTCCCGTCCGTCAGAAGCCGCCGCGGCTGGCGTCCTCCGGCGGCAGGACCGGCCAGTCGCCCTCGATGACCGCGGTGGGCTTGGTCTTGCGGAGGTACTGCTGGAAGTCCGCTGCCTGGCTGACGGCCCAGTCCACCTGGAGCTGGTGCAACTGGCCCGCCGGCATGCTCAGCTTGGGGAACTTGCCGGCCATGGCGTCGAGCATCCGCAGGGTTGCCAGCGCGTCCGCGGCCGACGTGTGCGCGTTTTCCAGGTCCACGCCGTACTCCTCGCACAGCGCGGTCAGGGTCCGCTTTCCCTTGCGGTACCGGTCCACCTGCTTGTTCATGATGTAGGGGTCGAGCACGGGGAAACGGCTCAGCTGCGGCACGCCGTAGCGGGCTGACTCGGCGGCCAGGACGGTGAAGTCGTAGCTGGCGTTGAACGCGATCACCGGAACGCCGTCGTCGAAAAGCCCCTGGAGCACGGCAGCGACCTCCTGAGTGACCTCGGCAGCAGGCCGGCCGTGGGTGCGGGCATGTTCCGTGGTGATGCCGTGGACGTCGCTGGCCTCGGCCGGAATCTCAACCCCGGGGTCGGCCAGCCACTCGTGCTCCCGGATCACGTCACCGGAGCTGTCCACCACGGTGACGGAAGCCGTCACGATCCGGGCGGCACGGGAGTTGCGCCCTGTGGTTTCGAGATCGAACGCGGCCCGGGGGAGTGTGTTCCAAGTGCTCATGGCTCCAAATTACCCGGAGCCACTGACAGTGAAGGTCCTTGCCCCGCGCGTGTCCGGTCCGGTGTGGGAAGACGCACACGAAGCCTCCCCTGACGGCTGGTGATGCGTGCCGGCCGATAGTCTGGGGACATGCGGGCGGAGTATGTGGAGGCGGTTTTGGCGGTGGTCCACCTCATCCCGGCCGGTTCGGCGGTGGCCTACGGGGATGTCGCAGAGCTTCTTGGCGCGGGAGGGCCACGGCAGGTGGGGTCCGTACTGAGCCATTACGGCAGCAGCGTTCCCTGGTGGCGGGTGCTGCGGGCCAGCGGACTGGCGCCGGACGGCCATGAGTCCGAGGCCCTCAATCACTACCTGCAGGAAGGCACGCCCCTGCGCGGCGAGTATCGGGAGTTTGCCAGGACGGGTGAAGGACGGTGGCGGGTGGATCTGACCGCCGCCCGGTGGGCACCGTCCGACGCCGACTTCGACGCCCTGGACGTGATTGCCGAGCGGCTGGAGGCGTCGCTGCGAAAATTGTCAGTCCCCGATGATGGAATGTCCGTGTGACCGCAACACTTGATCAGACTGCCGCCGATAACACCGACGCTGATAACACCGCAGCCGGCCAGGGCTCCGTCCTCACGGCGGAACGGGACCACACGGACTCCCTTTCCGCTGCCTCGTTCGCGCCCACCGGGCTTCGTCTGCTGCCCCCTCGCCAGGTGCACTCCCGCGTCCCGGTCCTCACCGCGGACCAGCTGGCCGCCGTCGAAGTGCCCCGGGGTACTGGCCCCGTACTGGTCCCCGGCGCGCCCGGCACCGGAAAATCCACCGTGCTTATCGAAGCGGCAATCCGCCGGGTGGAGGCGGACGGGGTGGACCCCGAACGGATCCTCATTCTCGCTCCCGGACGGCTCGCGGCCGATACGCTCCGTGACCGGTTCACCGCCCGGCTGAACCGGAGCCTGAGCACCACGCCGGCCCGCACGTGGGCGGCGTATGCCTTTGACCTCATCCGCCGCGCCAAAGCGGAAGGGCTCCTGCCGCTGTCGAAGGCCCCGCGGCTGCTGTCCGGCCCCGAGCAGGACCTTATCATCAAGGAACTGCTGGAGGGCCATGCCCTGCCGGGCCTCGGACTGCCCTGGCCCGAAGACCTCACCGCAGCCCTGCCCACGCGCGGGTTCCGGCACGAGGTCCGCCAGCTGTTCGACCGGATCACGGAGGCGGGCCGCACAGCCGATGACCTCGCCGGCCTTGGCCACGCCTGCGGGCGGCCGGACTGGATTGCCGCCGCGGCACTGTATGCCGAGTACCGCGATGTCCTCGACCTGCGCATGCCGGAGGCGTTCGACCCCGCCGGCATCATCACCGCGGCCCGCCAGCTCTTTCAGGATTTCCCGGACTTCCTGGCCGCCGAACGCGACCGCCTCCAGCTGATCCTTGTGGATGACATCCAGGAGGCCAACCCCGCCGTTTTTGAACTCCTGGCCGATGTGGCCGCCGGCAAGGACGTCTATGTGACGTCCGCGCCGGACACCGTGGTGCAGGGGTTCCGCGGTGCGCGGCCGGATCTGGTGGCCGAACTGCCCGGCCTTCTGGGCGGCGAGGAACGGTCAGTTCTTGAGAAGCCGCTGGCCCATGCCCACCGCCACCGGCCGGCGGTGGCCCGGGCCTGGCTTGGGGTCGCGGACCGGATTTCCCTCCGGGCCGGCGGCCAGCTCGCGCGGCGCCTGGACCCGGTGGGCGCCGGCCCTGCTGATACCGCCGGCCCTGCTGATACTGCCGGCGGCCCGGCTGATGCCGCTGGCGGGCCTGCTGATGCCGCCGGCGGGCCTGGCGGCACCGTGGAAGCGCACCTCCTTCCTTCGGCGGTGCATGAGCTGCGGTACGTCGCCCAAAGGATCCTCGAGGCACACCTCAGGGACGGGCGGGCGCTCGAGGACATCGCCGTCATTGTCCGGAACGGCGGCCAGCTCAGCCAGCTGCAGCGCTACCTCTCCGGCCAGGGGATTCCCGTGCGGATTCCGGTGGCTGAATCCGCCGTGCGCGATGAGGTGGCCGTCCGCCCGCTCCTCGACGCCTACGCGGTGGCTTTGGATCCGGCGGTCCTCACGCCGGAATCCGCCGTGTCGCTGCTGACGTCCCGGGTAGGCGGGGCCACGTCGCTTGAGCTGCGCCGGCTCCGCCAGTCGCTCCGGCGGGAGGAACTGCTCGGCGGCGGCGGCCGCTCCAGCGATTCGCTGCTCGTCGAGGCGCTTCTTGAACCGGGCGCGCTCGGCTCACTGGGCATCGAGGGCCGGTCGGCGCGCAGGGTGGCGCGGATGATCCAGGCGGGACGGAATGCTGTTGCCCAACCCGGCGCCAATGCGGAGACGGTGCTGTGGGCACTCTGGCACTCCACCGGGCTGTCGGGGGCATGGACGGCCGCGGCCCTGGCCGGCGGACTCGTCGGGTCCCGGGCCGACCGGGACCTGGATGCCATGATGGCGCTGTTCCACACGGCCGAACGCTACGTGGACCAGATGCCCGGATCCGGCCCGGAACAGTTCCTGGAATACCTGCTGAACCAGGAACTGCCCATGGACACCCTGGCGGCGCGTGCCCAGGTTGACGACGCCGTGGAGCTCATGACGCCCGCCAGCGCCGCCGGCCGGGAATGGCCGTTCGTCATCGTCGCCGGCCTGCAGGAAGGCGTCTGGCCCAACACCCGCCTCCGCGGCGAACTCCTGGGCAGCACGCTGTTTGCGGACGCCGTCGAACACGGCGTGGAGTACGCGCTCCAGTTGGGCCAGCTGAGCCGGCTGCGCGAGATCCGCTATGACGAACTCCGCAGCTTTTCCACGGCGGTGTCCCGGGCAAAAGAGGTGCTGCTGTGCACCGCCGTGTCGTCCGAGGATGAACAGCCGTCCTCCTTCCTGGACTACGTCGCGCCGCTGCTGCCTGACCAGGACGGGCGCGGTTACACCCCGGTGGAACGGCCCCTGACGTTGCGTGCGCTCGTGGCCGAACTCCGCCAGTACGCCCAGCTGGACGGCAGGTTTGCGGCCGAGGCGGATGAGGCCGTGCGCGTCCTGGCCCGCCTGGCCACGGCGGAGCCCGCCGTTCCCGGAGCCCACCCGGAGACGTGGTGGGGGCTTGCCCCGCTGACCTCCGTGGACCGGGTGGTTCCTCCCGGCGGCACCGTCTATGTGTCGCCGTCCAAGGTGGAGTCGGTGCAGAAATCACCGCTTGACTGGTTCATCCAGGCTGCCGGGGGCGAGGCCGCCACGGATTTCGCCCGCAGCCTCGGCACCCTGGTGCACGCCATCGCCCAGGACCTCCCCGATGCCAGCGGAACCGAATACCTTGCAGAGCTCGTCAAAAGGTGGCCCGCCCTGGGCATGAAGGACAACTGGGAGGGCCAGCTGGACTTCCGCCGGGCGGAAGCCATGGTCCGGAAACTGGCGCAGTACATCCTCGTCATGCGCAGCGATGGCCGGCGCCTTGCGGGTGTCGAGCAGGACTTCGAGGTGGCCCTGCCGGAGCCCGGTGCCGTGCCCCGCAGCGACGTTCCCAGTGATGAGGGGCCCCGGTCGGCCGTCCTGCGCGGACAGGTGGACCGGCTGGAGATCGACGCCGAGGGGCGGCTGGTGATCGTTGACCTCAAGACCGGGAAACGGCAGCCGGGCAAGGCGGAACTGGGCAGGCACCCGCAGCTGGGCGCCTACCAGGCTGCGGTTCTGGCCGGGGGCTTTGGCGCCTCCGGGGGATCCGACGCCGGTGTGCAGCCAGGCGGTGAAGTGACCGAGGGTGCAGTGCCCGGCGGTGCAGTGCTTGCCCAGCTGGGCACAACCACCAAGAGCCCGGGCATCCAGCACCAGGAGCCACTGGATCCTGGGGACAACTGGGCGATGGACATGGTGAACGACGCCGCCGCGGTGATGTCCGGCCACGAGTTCGAGGCCAGGCATGATCCCGCCAAAGCCGGTTTTGGCGGACTGGGCTGCCGGCTGCCGGAGGTATGTCCGCTGTGTGCGCGGGGAAAGCAGGTTACCGAATGAGCCGGACGGCAGAGCTGCCCGAGCCCCGATTCAGTCCCGAAGAGTTGTGCGTGCTGCTGGGGGAGAAAAACCTTCCGACGGCGGAACAGTCGGCCATCATCTCCTCGCCGCTTGCGCCCCGGCTGGTGATCGCCGGCGCGGGTTCGGGCAAGACCGCCACCATGGCCGACCGCGTCGTCTGGCTGGTCGCGAACGGCTGGGTCAAGCCCGAGGAAGTCCTCGGCGTTACCTTCACGAGGAAGGCCGCCGGTGAACTGGCAAGCCGGATCCGCGCCAAGCTCGGCGCGCTGCAGCGGTCGGCCACCGGCGGTGCCGTGGCGGGGACGCTGCTCAGCGCGGATGCCCTGGAGCCGAAGGTTTCCACCTACCACTCGTTTGCCAGCGGCATTGTGTCCGACTACGGCCTGCGGCTCGGGATCGAGCGGGACGTTGTGCTGCTCGGCGGAGCGCAGGCCTGGCAGCTTGCCAGCGAGGTCGTTGAGGCGTTCGACGGCGAGTACTCCCACTTCCGGGTGGCCAAGTCAACCCTCGTCAAGGCCGTCATCCAGCTGGCGGGGGAGTGCGCGGAACACCTCCAGGACCCGGACGGTGTCCAGGGCTGGCTGATGCAGCGGCTCGCCGAGTTCGAGGCACTGCCGTACGTGGCCGGGGCCAAAAAGAATCCGAGCCAGGCCGCCGGCGAACTCGGAGCCATGCTCCGGACCAGGGCCAGTGTGGCCGAGCTCGTGGGACGGTACGCGGAAGCCAAACGGGCACGCGGAGCCCTGGACTTCGGCGACCTCGTGGCGCTCGCGGCACGCGTTGCCCGGGAGGTGCCCCTGGCGGCCCAGATGGAGCGCCAGCGCTACAAAGTGGTGCTGCTGGACGAGTTCCAGGACACCTCACACGCCCAGCTGGTGCTTTTCTCCAGGCTTTTTGGGGACGGCCACGCCGTCACGGCCGTCGGCGACCCGAACCAGTCCATCTACGGCTTCCGCGGAGCCTCCGCCGGCCAGCTGTTCCACTTTGTCAATGAGTTCCCAGTCATTGTGGAAGACCGCCAGCCAGGTACGGCGTCCCGGCGTCCCGCCCCTGTTTCGTACCTGACCACGGCCTGGCGGAACGGCCGCAACATCCTGGCCGCAGCCAACCTCATCTCGGCCCCGCTCAGCGCCGCCGCGGCGCAGGCCGGCCCCGCGGGGCAGCGGACCTCCGGTGCGGCCGTGGAAGTGCCCGCGCTGCGGCCCAGCCCCGCCGCAGTGCAGGGCCGGGTGCTGATTGGCCGTTTCGCCACGGATGAGGATGAAGCAGCGGCCATCGCCAAGGACCTCCTGAAGTTCCGGGCCACGGATTTCGACGCCCCATCCTCCGGCCCGCGCGTCCAGCCGGCCATGGCAGTCCTGTGCCGCCGGCGCGCGCAAATGGAATGCCTCCGCAAGGAATTCGAGGCCACAGGCATCCCGTACGAAATCGTTGGCCTCGGCGGGCTGCTGGACACTCCCGAAATCGTGGACCTGGTTTCGACGCTCCGGGTGCTGGCCGACCCCGGCCGGTCGGATTCACTGATGCGCCTGCTGACCGGTGCGCGGTGGCGGATCGGCGCCGCCGACCTCATGGCCTTCCGGGACTGGTCCGCGTTCCTGGCGCGCCGCCGCGGCATGGTCGAGAACGGCAGCGGCATGAATGACGACGATCCTGAAGCGGCCGACGTCGTCATCGAGGGCGACATCACCGACGCCGCCAGCCTCGTCGAAGCCCTGGACTGGCTGCCCAAGGAAGGGTGGACGTCCGCGAACGGCCGCAGCCTCACGCCGGCCGCCCGGGAACGGTTGCAGCGCCTTGGCGCGGAGCTGCGGCAGCTCCGTGGGCTGATGGGGGAGGACCTGACCACCCTGCTCGGCGAGGTGGAGCGGGCCATGCTGCTGGACATCGAGGTTGCCGCAAGGCCAGGACTCAGCATCCACCAGGCGCGGCGAAACCTGGATGCCTTCCAGGACGCGGCCGCCGGCTTCCTGCAGACATCCCACCGGGTGGACGTGCTGGCCTTCCTTTCATGGCTGGAAGCGGCGGCCTCCGAGGAGGGCGGACTGGACGTACCGCCGGCGGACGTCAACCACGAGGCCGTGCAGCTGCTGACGGTGCATGCCTCCAAGGGGCTGGAATGGGACGTCGTGTTCGTGCCGGGCCTGAACGCAGGCGCATTCCCCAGCAGCCGCGACTCGAGGTGGAGCAGCGGTTCCGCGGCCCTCCCCTGGCCGCTGCGGGGTGACCGTGCCGATCTTCCGCAGTGGGACCTTGACCAGCCGGACCAGAAGGGGTGGCTTGACGCCGAGAAGGATTTCAAGGGAGATGTCCAGGCCCACGGGGAAGCTGAGGAACGCAGGCTGGCCTACGTCGCCTACACCCGCGCCAAGCACGTGCTCTGGGTTTCCAGCGGTGCGTGGGTCGGCGGGCGCAGCGCGATGGCGGAGATGTCGCCGTTCCTTGCCGAGCTGGCGCCGCTGGCAGAGCAGGAAACTGCGGAAATCCATCCCGCCTCGGTCGATGAGGAATCCCTGCCCACTGAAAGCCCACTGACCCGGGAGCTGGAAGTGGCGGCCTGGCCGTACGATCCGCTGGAAGGACCTGTTGACCCCCGCAGCGGCAACCGGCTCCGGCTGGTGCCGGGCCGGCGGGCGGCCATGGACCGTGCCGCGGAACGGCTGCTCGCCGAGATCGATGCTGTCGGAGCCGGTGCTCCGGGACTCCCTGAGGGCCAGGGTCTCCGTCCCCTGGCGGCCGGCTGGGAACGCGAAGCCGCACTCCTCCTGGAACGCCGTGCCAGGCGGGCCCGGAGCCGCGACGTGCACCTGCCCGGCCACATCTCAGCCTCCACCCTGGTGGACCTGGGGGAGGACGCCGGGGCCGTGGTCCAGCGGCTCAGGCGGCCTGTCCCGCGCGAACCGGGCATGTCCGCACGCAAGGGCACCGCATTCCACGCCTGGGTGGAAGAGTACTTTGGAACAGCAGGAATGCTGGATCTTGGCGAAGCGCCCGGATCCGACAACCACATCGATGAGGCGTACGGCCTCGACGACATGGTGGCTACCTTCAAGGACTCCCGGTGGGCACACCGGTCGCCCGCGTACGTGGAAGTCCCCGTGGAAACGCGCATCGGCGAGGTCGTCGTCCGCGGCCGCATCGACGCGGTGTTCCGGGACGCCGACGGCGGCTGGGACCTCGTGGACTGGAAGACCGGACGCCGGCCGTCCGCGGCGCAGCTGAAAACCAAGGGTGTGCAGTTGGCTGTGTACCGGCTGGCCTGGGCAAGGCTCAAGGGCGTGCCGGTGGAAGAGGTCCGGGCAGCTTTCTTCTACGTGGCGGACAACCATGTGGTGCGCCCCCACGACCTGGCGTCAGCGGCCGAACTGGAAGGAATAGTGGCTGACGCCCTGGCTGGCTAGGAAATTCTGGCTGGCTGGGAAATTCTGGCCGCCCAGGAATCCTGGCCGGCCAGGAAACCCGGCCGGCTAGGGCGTCTTGGCCTCGACGACCGTCAGGGCAACCGTCGACGTGTCGGCGCCTGACGGCTTCGGCTCCTCTGCGTCATCCTCCGCCTCGGCGGCTTCAGCTTCGCCGGATGCGTCGGGCTTCGCCGGTTCAGGGGAAGCATCCCGGCCTGACGGCTGTTCCGACGGCGTGCCCGGCAACCGGTCCCCGTCCTTCCCGGCGTCAGCCTCGCCAGCCGGGATGGGCGTTACTTCAACCGGGGGAGCCGCTTCAACCGGGATGGGTGTGACGTGGACGGCGGGCATGGCCTCCGAAATGTCGGTGGCCGCAGGGGCCTCCACGAGGCCTGCCGGGGCCGGGGCCCGGCCGGCTGGCGGGGACTCGGGTTTGGCCGGAGGCAGCGGTTCCACGCTGATGGGCTGTCCGCCGTACTCGGCGATGTCGTCGGCCAGCGTGGACAGCATGCCTTCCGCCTCGGCGATCATCTCGGCGTCGGCTGCTGCGATGCCCTTGACCAGGTACTGTGCCAGGGCAAATTCGGCCGAGAGGGCCGCGCGCCGCAGCAGGTGGTTGTCGGGGGCATCCCGCCGCTTTGCCGTGTAATGCTTGACCACGGACTCAACGAATTCGTGCTCATTGGATGCCACGAGCCAGGCGAGGTCGTCGGCGGGGTCGCCGATGCGCAGGTCGGTCCAGCCGGTGACCGCCGTGACGCGGTCATCCTCGACCAGCAGGTTGTCCTCGTGCAGATCACCGTGCACCACGCAGGGGTTGAAACGCCAGAGTGAGACATCTTCCATGGCGTGCTCCCAGCGGCGGAGCAGAAGGGCCGGAATCTTGCCTGTGGTGGCGGCCATGTCGAGTTCGTTGAGCCTGCGTTGGCGGAACTCGTTCGGCGTGTAGCTGGGCAGGTCGGCGTTGCTCACCAGCGTGCGGGGCAGATCGTGAATGGCCGCCAGCGCTGTGCCGATCTCCTTGGCCAGTTCCTGTGGACCGGACGTCAGCTCCTCGACGGTGCGCGTGGCGCCGTGCAGGTGGGAGTACACGAAGGTGGTCAGGTTCTGCTGCCGGACGGTGCCGGCCACGGTCGGCATGAGGAACGGCAGTTCGGCCCGGATGGCGGGCGCGAAGGCACGCAGGACCAGGAACTCGGTCTCCAGCCTGGTGCTGGCTTCCGCGTGCCGGGGTGAGCGCACGCGCCAGCGCTTCCCTTCGGCATCAAGGAGGAGAGCCGAATCAAAGTCTGCCGGGTCATCCGGGGCAGAGCTCACAGCGGTCGGGCTCAGTCCGGGGACTGCCGCGGTGGCCACAGCTGCCAGTTCGATTGGTTCTCTTCTCACGCTTCCACGGTAGATTGAGCGGCGTCCAAGACAATGATGTGTCACGGCGAGTCTCGAGATCCGCCCAAATATGGGTGGCTGGAGTCGGGATGAGGCACTGTTTCCTGGCCCGCCCGTGCCCCGCCGAAATGTAAATTGTCACTGCGAGTCAGTACGGTGGATACATGAGTCATGCGGAGGCCGCTGCGCCGGCCGGTATAACGGCGGGCACCATCCCGGAAAATCGCCTGCGGGCAGGGGAACTGCCCGCCAACCACCTGTTCGACACCGTGCTGCCGGTCCGGCCCGCGATGGTCAACAGGGAGTCGGTCGAACGGATGCGGCCGGGCCTGATTCAGGACCTCCTGGCCGCCGGAACGGCGAAGGCCATGCTCCTGTCGGGCCGGCATGCGCTGGTGGACGGGGACGCCCTTGTCCTGGCGGAGGCCACCCCGTTGCTGGAGCGGCTTGAGGGGTTGGCCTCCGGTCCGGCGCACATCATCTACCTTGGCACGGCACTCGGCTCCGGGGATCTTCCTGCCGGGACGGGGCTCCTGCTCTTCATCCTGCAGGAGCCGGCGGAGCCCGGCCCGGCCGGCCTGCCCGCCGGAGCCACCTGGGAAGGATTCCGGGACGTCGCCGCGCAGCTGGATCCGACGCACACCGCGCTGTTCGTTGAAGCCAGCGCCATAGCCAACTGGCACGGCACCCATACCCACTGTCCCCGGTGCGGCACCGTCACGGATGTCGAAGCCGGCGGATGGGTCCGGCGGTGTCCCGCTGACAATTCCGAGCACTACCCGCGCACGGACCCGGCCATCATTGTCACGGTGGTTGGCCCGGACGGCCGTGTCCTGCTGGGCGGCGGAGGCCCGCTGGATGCAAAGAACTACTCCACGCTGGCCGGATTCGTCGAGCCCGGGGAATCCCTCGAGCAGGCAGTGGTCCGGGAAATCCACGAAGAGGTGGGTGTGCGGGTCAAGGCATGCCAGTACCTCGGCTCCCAGTCGTGGCCGTTCCCGGCATCCCTGATGCTCGGCTTCACAGCCGTCACCGAGGACACAGAAGCAAAGCCCGACGGCGTCGAGGTCACCAGGGCGCGCTGGTTCAGCCGGGAGGAACTCCAGGCAGCCGTGCTCAGCGGCGAGATTGTCATCTCCACCAGGCTTTCCATCGCCAGGTCCCTCATCGAACACTGGTACGGCGGCGTGATCCAGGACCGTCCGGCGGACGCCTGAACCCGCATCCATCCACATAAAGCAAGCAGCAAGAAGTGACGACAGAACATCCTGATGGCAACGCCTCCCTCGAGGACCGGATCCTTGGCGGCCTCGACGCGGAGCAACGGGAAGTGGCCACCACCCTGACCGGCCCGCTCTGCGTGCTTGCCGGAGCCGGCACCGGCAAGACCCGCGCCATCACACACCGGATCGCCTACGGCGTGCACTCAGGGGTTTACAGCCCGCAGCGGCTGCTGGCAGTCACGTTCACGGCGCGCGCCGCAGCCGAAATGCGCAGCCGGCTCCGTGACCTGGGGGCCGGTAATGTCCAGGCCAGGACTTTCCACGCTGCCGCGCTGCGGCAGCTGCAGTTCTTCTGGCCGCAGGCAATTGGCGGGGCGCTGCCCAACCTGCTGGACCACAAGGCACAGATGATCGCCGAGGCCGCCCGCCGGCTCAGGCTGAGCACCGACCGCGCCTCCATCAGGGACCTGGCATCGGAAATCGAGTGGGCCAAGGTGTCCATGCTCACCCCCGCCAACTACCTCGAAAATGCGCAGGACAGGGGTGCGCCGGGAGGATTTGACCTCACGGCCGTCGCCCGCGTGTTCCAGGCCTACGAGGACGTCAAGACGGACCGCAACGTCATCGACTTCGAGGACGTCCTCCTGATTACGGTGGGCATCCTGCAGGAAGACCCGAAGGTGGCGGCAACGGTCCGGGAACAGTACCGGCACTTCGTGGTGGACGAATACCAGGACGTTTCCCCGCTGCAGCAGCGTCTGCTGGAGCTCTGGCTCGGCGGCCGGAACGAGCTGTGCGTCGTGGGTGACGCCAGCCAGACCATCTACTCGTTCACCGGCGCGTCCCCGAAGCATCTCCTCGGGTTCAAGGCCCAGTACCCGGACGCAAACGTGGTCAAGCTGGTCCGGGACTACCGTTCCACTCCCCAGGTGGTCACGCTGGCCAACGACCTGCTGGCCTCGCGCCGCAGCGGCGGACCGGCGGCCGACGCTGCCTGGGCCGCGCCGCTGAAGCTCGTGGCCCAGCGGAACCCGGGCCCGCAGCCGCAATTCACGGAATGCAGTGACGACGAAGCCGAGGCTGCAACGGTCGCCGGCAAGATCCGCACCCTTCTCGACGCCGGCGTGCCGGCGAGCGAAATCGCCGTCCTGTTCCGCACCAACGGCCAGTCTGAGGCCTACGAGCAGGCACTTGCCGCGGCCGGCATCGGCTACCAGCTGCGGGGCGGCGAGCGGTTCTTCGCGCGGAAGGAGGTCCGCGACGCAATCCTCCAGCTCCGCGCGGCCACCCGTGCAGTAGCCGAGTCCGAGCCCCAGCCGCTTGGCCAGCTGGTGCGCGACATCGTTGCGTCGCTGGGCTACACCGACACCGCCCCGCACAGCGGCGGCGCCCTGCGGGAACGCTGGGAATCCCTGGCCGCGCTGGTGGCCCTGGCGGACGAGCTGGCGGAGAACCGCGGGCCGCAGTTCGGCCTGGCGGACTTCGTCAACGAGCTTCAGGAGCGCTCCGTTGCCCAGCACGCCCCAACCGTCCAGGGGGTCACGCTGGCCTCCCTTCATGCGGCCAAGGGCCTCGAATGGGACGCCGTCTTCCTCGTGGGGCTGAGCGAAGGGCTCATGCCCATCTCCTTCGCAGACACCCCCGCAACCGTGGACGAGGAACGGCGCCTGCTCTATGTGGGCATCACGCGCGCCCGCGAGCACCTGTCCCTGTCCTGGTCCACCGCACGGACGCCCGGCGGGCGTGCCAACCGGAAACCGTCCCGCTTCCTCGACGGGCTGCGCCCGGACTCGGTGGCAAGTTCGGCCGCCCGGGGGAGGGGAGCTGCCCCCCGCCGCAAGGCTGCCGCCCCCGCTTCCTGCCGGGTCTGCGGCAGCATGCTGGCCAGCGGAGCCGAGCGGAAGGTCGGGCGCTGCAGCCAGTGCCCGCCCAGCTACGAAGAGCAGACGTTCAACGCCCTTCGTGAATGGCGCAAGGAGGTTGCGCATTCGGCCGACGTCCCCGCCTTCGTGGTTTTCACCGACGCAACCCTCACCGCCATCGCCGAAGCCCGGCCGTCCTCACTCGAGGAACTCGCCCGGCTCGCGGGCGTTGGCCCGTCCAAACTGGAGCGGTACGGCGAAGCAGTCCTCGCGGTGCTGACGGAAAGCAGCACACTCTAATGCCCGGAAAACGAGACACCAGAACGCCGCTGACCACCCATGACGGGGCTCCCGTCGAAGTCCGGCGCTCTGCCCGCCGGCGCCGGACGGTAGCGGCCTTCTGGGAGAACGGAACCGCCGTCGTCGCCATCCCGGCCCACTTCAGCCGGGCGCAGGAGGCAGACTGGGTCCACCGGATGCTGGAAAAGCTCAGGACCCAGGGCGAGAAACGGTCCAGCGGTGCGGGGCGCCGGCCTGCCTCGGACACGGCGCTGGCCGCGCACGCCTCCCAACTCTCGGCCAGGTACCTCGGCGGCAGGTCGGCCCCGACGTCCGTCCGGTGGGTCAGCAACCAAAACTCCCGCTGGGGTTCGGCCACCCCGTCCGACGGCTCCATCCGGCTTTCAGACAAGCTCAGGCCCATGCCGCAATGGGTGATCGACTATGTGCTGCTGCATGAACTTGCGCACCTGCTGGTGGCGGGGCACAACGCGGCGTTCTGGAAACTGCTGGAGGCGTATCCCGAAACGGAACGTGCCAAGGCGTTCCTGGAGGGAGTGTCGTTTGCCATGTCGCGGGGCCTGGCTTCCGGCGACGCAGGACAGGCCGGCCCAGGACCAACAGAAGAGGCCGACGCCGGGCGGTTGCCCTTCGACGTCGGCCTCTGACTCTATTTGATGAATGCCTAGCTCTTCGGAGCGTCGCCCTCGTCGCCCTCGTCGCCGTCGGTCTTGTCATCTCCGTCGGCCTTGTCGCTGCCGCCCTCGGTGCCGGTGTCGGCCGGGCTGTCAAAGCCGCCGTTCAGCAGCTTCTGCAGCGCGTCGTCCACTTCGCTGTCACTGGCCTCGGCGAGCTTGCGGCGTTCACTGAATCCCTTGGGGTCGTCAAGGTCCTCGGCGGTGGGGAGCAGGTCGGGGTGCTTCCAGATGGCGTCGCGGCCGTCGATGCCGCGCTCAGCCTTGAGCGATGCCCACAGCGTGGCGGCCTCGCGGAGGCGGCGGGGCCGCAGCTCCAGCCCGACGAGCGAAGCGAAAGCGTGTTCCGCGGGTCCGCCGGTGGCCCGCCGGCGGCGGACGGTTTCGCGGAGCGCCGCAGCGGAAGGGAGGACCTTCTCTGTGGCGGCAGCAGTGAGCTCGTCCACCCACCCCTCGACGAGTGCCAGCGCGGTTTCCAGCTTCTGCAGGGCCAGGTCCTGTTCAGGGGTGCGCTGCGGCATGAAGACGCCCTGCGACAGGGCCTCCTGGATTCCCTCGGGGTTGCTGGGGTCAAGGTCCCGGGCCAGCTCCTCGATCCGCGACGTGTCGATGTGGATGCCGCGGGCGTAGGCCTCAATGGCGCCCAGCAGATGCCCGCGCAGCCAGGGAACCTGGACAAAGAGGCGGGCGTGGGCGGCCTCGCGGACGGCGAGGAAGAGCCGGATGTCGTTTTCCGGAAGGCTGAGCCCCTCGCCGAACTTGGCCACGTTGCCGGGAAGAAGGGCCATTTCCAGATCGGCGAGCGGAACCCCGATGTCCGTGGAGCTGACCACGTCGGTGGAGAGAGCACCGATGGCCTGGCCCAGCTGCATGCCAAAGATGGCGCCGCCCACGTTCTGCAGCATGGACGAGGCGCCGCCCATCATGGACTTCATCTCCTCCGGCATCTGTTCCGTCATGGCGGTGGACAGTGCATTGGCCACGCTGTTGGCCACGGGCTCCGTCAGGCGCTTCCAGGTGCCGAGTGTCTCCTCAACCCATTCGGCCCGGGACCACGCCTTGCCGATGAGGCCGGTGGCGGGCAGGTCCGTGACCTGGTCGAGCCACAGCTCGGCGAGCCGCAGCGCCTCATCCACTTCGCGTGACTGCGCGGAGGTAACGGAAGGGTCGGCGCTGCCGGCGGCCACGCGGCGGGCGTTGTCATGGGCGAGCTTCCAGTTGACGGGTCCCTCCGAGGGCGCACTCATCATGGCCTGCACCTGGGAGAACATCTGGGCCAGCAGGTTGGGGTCGTTCGGGAGACCGGCGGCCTTGGCCAGTTCTGCGGGGTCAATGTCGCCCAGGCCCTTGCCGCCCATGAGGTTCTGCAGCATTTCCGCCAACGGATCCTTCGGGTTTTCGTCGCCGTTGGACGGATTGAGTGGATTGGAGGTCATGATCCCGCCGATCGTCGGTGTGACTATTAATCAACTTCACGCTACCCCGTGCGGGGAGGGCTGTCTGCCGAAAGCAGGCACTTTCGCTGTAGGCAAAGAGCTAACGGCAGGCCGGGACGCGTAGTGTTAGAAACCGGAACGTATGTAGGCTGCGCCCGGCCATCCGCCGGGCTGCGGCCGCGGTGCAGCGCTGAACGACGCGGTGCGGAGAGGTCCTTCAGTGACGATTACCAAGGGCGGCCAGCCCGCAGAGGAATCACCGGCGCCCGCCGCCGGTGGCGGGACTCCTGACGGAGCCGGAGAGGTCCGGCGTGCCCGGCGTGACCGGGGCAGGGATCCGCGCATCTCCGCGATGACGCTGTCCGGGCTCCTCGCGCTGGGGCTGGGCGTGGCGGCTGCGGTGCTGCCCGTCCCTTACGTGGTGGAATCGCCGGGGCCCACGTTCAACACGCTGGGCACGGAAAATACGAAGCCCGTCATCAGCGTTTCCGGCCGCGAGACGTTCCCTGCCAAGGGGAACCTCGATCTCACCACTGTCTATGTCGACGGCGGCCCCAACGGTCCCGTCAGTGTCTTTGAGGCGTTCTCGGCATGGCTTGACGGCTCCAAGGCGGTGTACCCCGAGGAACTGATTTTCCCGACGGGTGTGACCAAGGAGGAATCGCAGCAGGAAAGTGCCGTGGCCATGGCCACGTCGCAGGAGAATGCGGTGGCGGCGGCCCTGAAGGGGCTCGATATCCCTTACGTTCAGAAGCTCGAAGTGGCGGATCTGTCCGATGGCTCGGCCTCGGCGGGCAAGCTGAAGAAGGGGGACGTCTTCACGTCCATCAACGGCAAGCAGGTGACGTCACTGGAAGTGATCCAGGAGGAACTGGCCGCCGGAAAGGGGAAGCCGGCAGCCGTCGTCGTAAGCCGGGACGGCAAGCAGGTCACAGAAACCGTGACACCGGCCAAGAACCCCTCCGGACGGTACATCCTGGGTGTGCTGCTGCAGTACCGCTTCACGTTCCCGTTCGATGTGAAGATCTCCCTGGACAAGGTGGGCGGCCCGAGCGCCGGGATGATGTTCGCCCTGGGAATCATGGACACCCTGACGCCCGGGGATCTCACCGGCGGAAAACACATCGCCGGGACGGGCACCATCAGCCCCGACGGCGTGGTGGGTCCGATTGGCGGCATCGCGGTGAAGATGCACGGCGCCCGGGCAGACGGCGCCACCATGTTCCTGGCCCCTGCTGCCAATTGCGCCGAGGTTGTTGGGCATATTCCGGACGGGCTGCAGGTGGTCAAGGTGGAAAACCTGGACGAGGCAAAGTCCGCCGTGGAGCTGGCCGCTAAGGGCGCCGACACGGCGGGACTTCCGGCCTGCACCAACAACTAGACTAAATCGAGGAACTAAGGCTCCGGTCCGCTCGTGGCACTAAATGACAGCCGGTGCCGGCGCTCTGCGTCCCATCCACTGAAACTC
Organism: Arthrobacter sp. NPDC056727; assembly: GCF_042790555.1. Lineage (NCBI taxonomy): Bacteria > Bacillati > Actinomycetota > Actinomycetes > Micrococcales > Micrococcaceae > Arthrobacter > Arthrobacter sp. NPDC056727. The sequence goes on from NZ_JBHTZA010000025.1 coordinate 68,125, forward strand.
AAAAAATTAAAACAGCAACTGACAAAGCTATGAGGTACGAGTTTGTCCCGTCCTGCCAGCCCCACCCCGCCCGGAAAACTGCAGACAAGGCGCGGTGCATTGACGCCCACGCTCATTGTCGTTGCGCTGGTTGTTGTCGGGTTCATCTTCTTCGCCAACGTGTGGACGGACGTCCTGTGGTACCAGCAGCTTGGCTACTTCCAGGTGTTCCTGACGGAGAACCTGGCGCGGATCGGCATTTTCGCCGCCGGCTTCCTCATCATGTTCGCGGCCGTGTTCTACGCGATCCGCATCGCCTACCACGCCCGGCCCGTCTACGCGCCGGACTCCGATATCCGGGATAACCTCAATCGCTACCAGGCGCAGCTGGAACCCGTACGGCGGGTGGTCATGATCGGCCTGCCCGTGCTGTTTGGCCTCTTCGCCGGCAGCGCTGCCTCCAGCCAGTGGCAGAAGGTGATGCTGTTCTTCAACCAGGAGTCCTTCGGCCAGCACGATCCCGAGTTCGGACTGGACATCGGCTTCTACCTCATGACGCTGCCGTTCCTGGGCTTCGTCACCGGATTCCTGATCAGCGTGGCGATCGTTGCCGGCATCGCAGGCATCCTCACGCACTACCTCTACGGCAGCATCAGGATCATGGAGCGCGGCATCTTCACCAGCCGCGCCGCGCAGATCCACCTCGCCGTCACCGGCGCCTCCTTCCTGATCCTGCTGGGCCTCAACTTCTGGCTGGACCGCTACTCCGCGCTGCAGAACAGCGGCGGCCACTGGGCCGGCGCACTGTACACCGACGTCAACGCCGTCATCCCCACCAAGGCAATCCTGGCCGTTGCGGCGGCCCTCGTGGCCATCCTTTTCATCGTTGCGGCCGTCATCGGCAAGTGGCGGCTCCCGGTCATTGGCACGGCGATGCTGGTTATCACCTCCATCCTGGCCGGCGGCGTCTACCCGTGGGTCATCCAGCAGTTCCAGGTCCGTCCGTCAGAGCAGACCCTGGAGCGGAAGTACATCGAGCGCAACATCGGCATGACCCGGGCAGCCTACGGCCTGGACCAGGTGAAGGTGGAGCGGTACAACGCCACCACCACCACCACGCAGGGCGCCCTGGCTCCGGACGCGCAGACCACCGCGAACATCCGGCTCCTGGATCCGAACCTGATCTCGGACGCCTTCTCGCAGCTTGAGCAGTTCCGCCCGTATTACCAGTTCCCCAAGGCGCTCAACGTTGACCGGTACACGGTGAACGGCAAGGTGCAGGACACCGTCATCGCCGTGCGCGAGCTCAACCCGGACGGGCTCAGTGCCGACCAGCAGTCCTGGCTGAACCGGCACATCGTCTACACCCACGGCTACGGTGTGGTTGCCGCGAAGGGCAACAAGTTCACGGTCGACGGAAAGCCGGAGTTCCTGCAGTCCGGTATCCCCTCCACCGGTGTCCTCGGCACTGACGCGACCTACGAGCCCCGCATCTACTTCGGTGAAGACTCCCCGGAGTACTCGATCGTGGGTGCCCCGGAAGGCGCACCGCACCGCGAACAGGACCGCCCCGCCTCGAAGGAGGGCGGCGAGACGCAGTACACCTTCACCGGAAACGGCGGCCCGAACGTCGGCAGCTTCTTCAACAAAATCCTGTACTCGATCAAGTTCCAGTCCTCGGACCTGCTGCTGTCCGACGGCGTGAACGAGGCCTCCCAGATCCTGTACGAACGCAACCCGCGTGAGCGCGTGCAGAAGGTGGCCCCCTACCTGACGGTCGACGGCAACGCCTACCCCGCCGTCGTTGACGGCCGGGTCAAGTGGATCGTGGACGGCTACACTACCAGCCAGTACTACCCCTACTCGCAGCAGGAGCAGCTCTCCGACGCCACCGCGGACTCGCAGACCACCGCCGGCCGCAACGTGGCGCTTCCCAACAGCTCCGTCAACTACATCCGCAACTCGGTCAAGGCCACCGTGGACGCCTACGACGGCTCCGTCACCCTTTATGCCTGGGATGACCAGGACCCTCTCCTGAAGGCGTGGCAGAAGGTGTTCCCTTCCACCCTGAAGCCGTACTCGGAGATGTCCGCCGCAGTCATGAGCCACGTCCGCTACCCGGAGGACCTGTTCAAGGTCCAGCGTGAACTGCTGGGCCGTTACCACGTGACGGACCCGGTCAGCTTCTACAAGAACGACGACGCGTGGAGCGTTCCGAACGATCCCACCGTCTCGCAGGAGGTCAAGCAGCCGCCGTTCTACATGTCGCTGCAGATGCCCGACCAGAAGACGCCTGCCTTCCAGCTGACGTCGTCCTACATTCCGCAGGTGGTCAACAACAACGCCCGCAACGTCCTCTACGGCTTCCTCGCAGCTGATTCCGACGCCGGTTCGCAGAAGGGGGTGAAGGCGGAGAGCTACGGCCAGCTCCGGCTCCTGCAGGTTCCGCCGGAATCCCAGGTGCCCGGCCCTGGCCAGGCACAGAACAAGTTCAACTCCGATCCCACCGTTTCCCAGGCGCTGAACCTGCTGCGGCAGGGTGCATCGGATGTGCTCAACGGCAACCTGCTGACACTTCCCGCCGGCGGCGGCATGCTCTACGTCCAGCCGGTGTACCTCAAGTCCACGGGTGAGACCTCCTACCCGACGCTGCAGAGGGTACTCGTGGCCTTCGGCGACAAGATCGCCTTCGAGCCCACCCTGGACGAGGCCCTCAACAAGCTGTTCGGCGGCCGCTCCGGAGCCAGCGCCGGGGACTCTCCGAATAACGGCAAGACACCCACGTCTCCGGGCACGACGCCGACTTCGCCGGGCTCGGAGGATGCCAAGGCGGCGCTGAAGGCAGCCCTGGATGACGCCAACGATGCCATCAAGGCCGGCCAGGCCGCGCTGGCGAAGGGCGACTTTGCGGAGTATGGCGTGCAGCAGAAGAAACTGTCGGCCGCGCTGCAGAGGGCGCTCGACGCCGAGGGAAGGCTGGGCAGCACCGGAACAGCCAGCAGCCCGACGTCGCCGTCCGCGTCGCCGACGCCGACACCCAGCAGCTGATTCACTGACTTACTGCTGATCCAGTGAAAGGCCGGCCCTCCCTGCGAAGGGGAGGGCCGGCCTTTCGCATGGGGGCCACGTGTTTGGGGCGCCCGAGACGCAGATCACGTCATTTGGATTTGGCCTCGTGTTCACCGGCCGGTAGAGTAGTTCTTGCGACGCGGGGTGGAGCAGTTCGGTAGCTCGCTGGGCTCATAACCCAGAGGTCACAGGTTCAAATCCTGTCCCCGCAACTGAAGAAAGAACCCGGATCACCGTTTGGTGGTCCGGGTTTTTTGCTGTCTGGATTTTTTCGGGGCCCGGGTTTTGGCTGCGACCCATCATGCTTTCCGTGCGGTGGGGCCGCGTGGGGAGGGTCACAGGTCCGGTTGGCCGCCGTGGTCAAAGCGTCCGCGAAAGTAGGGTAATGTTAACCGAGCGACGCGGGGTGGAGCAGTTCGGTAGCTCGCTGGGCTCATAACCCAGAGGTCACAGGTTCAAATCCTGTCCCCGCAACCAGAAGGAAGCCCTGGCCACAGTGTGGTCGGGGCTTTCTGCATTACCGGAGCATTTGTTCATGTGCTCAGGGTTCCTAGTATTCTCTATTCGCAGGGCCCGGAATTCCTGGCCGGCGCAGCGCGCCCACACTGGTCAGTCATTCTCGAGAGGAACGTGTAGCTCGATGTCCACAACGAAGAACAAGTCCGGAACTGCCCGGGGCAAGCGCGCCAGGCTGTTCTGGGCGGTGCCGGCAGCGCTCGTGGCCCTGGTGCTGGTGGTGCTCCTCGCCAAGTGGATCACCGGCCTGCCCGCCGTTCGCGACTTCATTGCGGACTACCCGGGGCACTCGGAGCTTCCGGCCGGCGCCCCTGTCGGCTTCCCGGCCTGGCTTGCCTGGCAGCATTTCCTGAACGCCTTCTTCCTGCTGCTCATCATCCGTTCGGGCTACCAGGTCCGCACCACCACACGCCCCGCCGGCTACTGGACCCGGAACAACAAGGGCCTCATCAAGACCAGGACGGCGCCCACCAAGATCAGCCTGGACCTCTGGTTCCACCTGACACTGGATGCGCTCTGGATCCTGAACGGGCTCGTCTTCGTGATCCTGCTCTTCGCCACCGGGCAGTGGACCCGGATCATCCCCACGTCCTGGGATGTCTTCCCGAACGCGGTCTCAGCAGCCCTGCAGTACGCGTCGCTGAACTGGCCTACGGAGAACGGCTGGGTCAACTACAACGCCCTCCAGTTGCTGACCTACTTCGCCACGGTGTTCATCGCCGCTCCGCTGGCCTTCATTACAGGCCTGCGGATGTCCGCCGCGTGGCCCAAGAGGGCCGCCGGGCTGAACAAGGCCTTCCCGATCGAGGCCGCCCGCGCCGTGCACTTCCCGGTGATGATCTACTTCGTGGCGTTTATCGTGGTGCACGTATTCCTGGTGCTGGCCACGGGGGCGCTGCGCAACCTCAACCACATGTACGGCGGCAGCGACGACGCCAGCTGGGTCGGTTTCTGGTTCTTCGTGGCTTCCATCGCCGTCATGGTGGGGGCGTGGTTCCTGGCGCGGCCGCTGTTCCTGCGCCCCATCGCGTCCCTCATGGGCAAGGTCACCAACCGCTAAGGCGTGTGACCGGGTTGCCGATCACCTGTCCTTGAGCTGTTGGTAGGTCTCCAGCGCCCGTTCCCGGGATTCCTGCAGGCCCACCAGCGGTCCGGGGTAGCCGGACGCCGCCTCCGGATTCTTCCACGGCTCATGAACGGTCCGGTCATCCAAACCGGCCAGTTCGGGCACGTAGCCGCGCAGGTAAGTGCCTCCGGCGTCGAACTTCTTGCTCTGCGTCACCGGATTGAAAATCCGGAAGTAGGGCGACGCGTCCGCGCCCGAGCCTGCGACCCACTGCCAGTTGGCCGGGTTGTTCGCCGCGTCCGCGTCGACGAGGGTGTCCCAGAACCAGGTCTCGCCGAGGCGCCAGTCCGCCAGCATGTTCTTGACCAGGAACGACGCCGCCGCCATGCGGACCCTGTTGTGCATCCAGCCGGTCTGCCACAGCTGCCTCATGCCGGCGTCCACGAGGGGATAGCCCGTCCGGCCCTGCTGCCAGGCCCCCAGTTCAGCGTCCGACGGCGTTTGCCAGGCAAAGTGGTCGAACTCCCGGCGGTAGTTTTGCGTGGCCAGGTCCGGGTTTTCGTACAGCAGCTGCCAGCAGAATTCCCGCCACCCCAGCTCGCTCCGGAAGATCCCGACGTCGGCCGGGGCATGCCGCGGGAAGCGTTCCCGGAGGGAATGCCAGACCCGGAAGGGGCTGATCTCGCCGAATCGAAGGTGCGGCGAGAGGCGGCTGGTGCCTTCCACGCCCGGTAGGTCCCGCCCCTTGCCATAGTCCTCCACCGGGCCGTCCAGTAAATCCTCCAGCCGTTGGTGGGCGCCCTCCTCGCCCGGAGTCCATGTCGCGGCGAGGCCGCCGCTCCAGTCCGGACGCCGGGGGAGGAGCCCCCAGCCGCCCAGCCGGTCACCGGCCGGCGGGTGGCCGGACGAGCCGGCCGCGGGGTGCGGCATCTGCTCCGGTGGATCGGCCGGATGCCGCGGTTCGGCACCGGCCAGGCAGGAGCGCCAGAACGGCGTGAAGACCTTGTACGGCCCGCCGGAGCCGGTGCGAACCGTCCACGGCTCGAACAGCAGATTGGCCTGGAAGCTGGTGGCCTCGATGCCCTGCCCGGCAGCCCATTCCTTGATGCCCGCGTCGATGGCCCGCTCCGGCTGGCCGTACCGCCGGTTCCAGAACAATCTCGTGGCGCCGGTCTCTGCGGCAAGGTCCTCGATGACCGCTGCTGCGGCGCCACGGCGCAGCAGCAGGCGTGACCCGTGCGCTTCAAGACTGGCGGTGAGGGCCGACAGGGAGTGGTGGAGCCACCACTTTGCTGCGGCGCCCAGCGGGCGGATGCCGGGGGAGTCCTCGTCGAGGATGTAGACCACGCTCAAGGGGTCGGGCAGGGCGGCTGCGGCGGCGAGGGCGGGGTTGTCGTCAAGGCGCAGGTCGTCCCGGAGCCAGACAATGGTGGAGGCCATGGGTTCACGCTACACGTCCGGGGGTGGCGCGTCCTTGAGACGGCGGAGGCCGGGATCCCGGTGGATCCCCGCCCCCCCCCGCCGGGCGGCGGGGGGCGCCCGGGTAGGTGGGCGGGGTTGTAATATAAAAAAAAAACAACCCACCAGAACCCCCCCAAA